>NZ_BAFQ01000161.1 GCF_000308375.1 Nocardia aobensis NBRC 100429
GAAACCGGTAACACCGAACCACACCACTGCCAGGGGCTATGACCAGTCGACTCGTGCTCTGGGCCCTGCGTGCGCGCTGGGGCCTTTCGACGGTGGTGATGGTATGCAACCTCGGCGGCCTCGCGGTCATCGTCGTCGAATTGTGGCTGAGCGGATTTCTCGGCAACCTCGGCGAGGACTGGCTCGGCGCGGTCGCCCAGACCGCGATCTACCCGGTGATCGGCGCACTGGCCGGCATCGTGCTGGCGGTGCGCGACCGGGTGTACTACTTCAGCTGGATCGACCAGACCCGCCGGCCCACCCGGCCCGAAGCCGAGCGGCTGCTGAAACTGCCCATCGCGATCACCGTCCGGGCGCTGGCCATCTGGATACCGGGCGTCGCGATCGCCACGGCACTGTTCGCCCAGGTGGTGCCCACCCGGGCCCTGTGGGCGATCGGCGCGATGTTCTTCCTGGGCGGGCTGGAGTCGGCGGGCTTCACCTTCCTGGTGGTGGACCGGCTCATCCGGCCGACGATTCCGGTGATCGCGCGGGTGCTAGGCGGTACCTCGCACTGGAGTGCCACCGTGCTCAACCGGCTGGTCATCTCCTGGGCGGTGGCCGGGGCGATGCCGCTGCTGATGCTGATCACCGTCCTCGGCGATCCGGTCGCCGACGCCACCGACCGGGTGCGGACCGCGCTGTACATGTCGCTGGTCGGCCTACTGGTCGGGGCGCTGACCACCGCCACCCTGGCCCGATCGGTGGCGGCGCCGCTCGGGACGCTGCGGCGCGCGCTGGACCGGATCGCGCGCGGCGAACTGTCCGCGCGGGTGCCGATCACCAGCGCCAGTGAGATCGGGCGCCTGGAACTGTCGGTGAACGAGCTGGCCGAGAATCTGTCCGAACGCGAACGCATGCGGGATGTCTTCGGCCGCCACGTCGGCAACGAGGTGGCCGAACGCGCGCTGGCCGGTGGTCTCGACCTGACCGGCGACGTGCGGGTGGTGACCGCGCTGTTCGTCGATGTGACCGGGTCGGTGGAGATGTCCACCGAACTCGCGCCGCGGGAATTCGTCGACCAGCTGAACCGGTTGCTGGCCGTGGTCGTCTCGGCGACCGAGGACAACGGCGGGCTGGTCAACAAATTCGAGGGCGACGCGGCACTGTGCATCTTCGGCGCGCCGATCGCCCTGGGCGACAACGCGACTCCCGCTCTCCGCGCCGCCCGGCGCATCCGCGACGAGGTGGCCCTCGGTGGTGAATTCGATATCGGCATCGGGCTGGCACGCGGCAGCGTCTTCGCCGGAGATGTGGGTACCGACACCCGGCTGGAATTCACCGTGATCGGCGACGCCGTGAACGAGGCCTCCCGGCTCACCACCGAGGCCAAGGAGGTCCCCCGCCGGATCCTGGCCAGCCAGGCAGTGATCGACGCGGCGACCGAATCCGAACGTTCGCGCTGGGTGCTCTACGACAAGATCCAGCTGCGGGGCCGGCGGGAGCCGACGGCGTGCTGGACCGATCGCAAGCCGGTGGGGTTGGGCGCGACCGCTCCGGTCGAGGAGTGAGGGCGGCTCTCGGCAGCGACCATCGCGGTGACGTCAGGAGCCGACGAGCGCGGAGCGCACCTCTCGCGGTTCGGATACCGGTAGGTCGCATACGCTCCCGTGGCAGACGTAGGCCGCAGGGGCGCCGCCCCGGGCGGGACGGTCGGTGAGCAATGGGACCGAATCGGATTGCCCCGCAACGACCACCGCACCTCCGGGAGCGAAACGGCGTGCGGTGCGCAGCAATTCGGCCGTCGCCGCGGTGTCGGACGATTGCGAGATCGCGATCTGGATCGGCCCGGCCAGTGCCGCCTCGGCGACGCTGAGCCACTGCCCGCCGGAGCGTGGCGCGCGGGCCAGGACGATGGCGCCGGCATTCAAGGTGGCATCGGCCAGCGTGCGGTAGCGGGCCGCGCGGTCCGGGGCGCTCAGGGCAGAGGCGGTGAGCAGGGTTTCGGCGAAGGTGGAGGCCCCGGCCGGGGTCGCCCCGTCGAGCGGATCACGCGGCCGGGCGACGAGTTGCTCGGCATCGGCGGCCGTGTCGAACCAGCTGCCGGGTTGCGCCGGATCCTCGAAAAGGGTTGCGGCGGTATCGATCAGCTGCTGCGCGTGTTCGAGCCAGGACAGTTCCCCGGTGGCCTGGTGCAGGGCCAGCAGTCCGGTCGCCAGCCACGCGTAGTCCTCGAGCACACCGGGCGCGTTACCGGTCGTGCCGCCCAGTGAGGCCCGCACCAGACGGCCGTCGACGAGATGCCGGTCCAAAAGGTACCGCGCGCATCGGGCCGCGGCGTCGATCCATTCCGGCCGGTCGTGGGCGGCGCCGGCCTCGGCGAGGGCGGTGATCGCGATGCCGTTCCAGGCGGTGACCACCTTGTCGTCGCGCTCGGGTTGCGGCCGCCGGTCCCGCACCGCGCGCAGCCGCTGCCGGATGTCGTCGAAGCGGCGGGCGTCGGCGGGGTCCGCCCCCAGACCGGTGCCCGGGTCGGTGTATCGGGTGAGCACGGAGGTCCCGTGTTCGAACGTACCCTCTGCCGTCACACCGAATTTCGCTGCGGCCCAAGGGCCGTCCTCGGGCCCCAGTGCGTCCGTGAGCTGCTGGGGCGTCCACACGTAGGTGGCACCTTCGATACCGGGCGCACCCGGTTCCACGTGGGTGTCGGCGTCGAAGGCCGAGGCGAACCCGCCCTCGGCGGTCAGCAGATCGGTGAGCAGGAAGGCAGCGGTCTCCTCGGTGATCCGTTGCGGCAGTGGGTCACCCGCATCCGGAGCGCCGCTCGCCTCCAGCCGCGCCAGATGCGCGTAGGCACGCAGCAGTTGCGCATTGTCGTAGAGCATCTTCTCGAAATGCGGGACCACCCACGCGGCATCGACCGAGTAACGGGCGAACCCGCCGCGCAGCTGATCGTAGATACCCCCGCGGGCCATGGCGGCGCAGGTCAGCGAAACCGCCTGTCGCGCAGCATCTTCCCCGGTGCGCTCGTAATGGCGCAGCAGCCCCTCCAACAGCGCCGACGGCGGGAACTTCGGCGCCCCGCCGAAGCCGGCGTAGCGCTCGTCGACATCGCGCAGCACCGTCGCGACCGCATGCGCGAGCAGTTCCGGCGTGACGGTCAACTCGCTCGCGGGCAGTCCGGCCCCCTGGTCCCGCAGCGCCTGCGCCACCTGACCGGCGGCCTGGTCGACCTCGTCGCGGCGATTGGTCCAGGTGTCGGTGACCGCGGTCAGCAGCTGAGTGAACGACGGCATACCGCCGCGCGGTGACTTCGGATAGTAGGTGCCGCAGTAGAACGGCTCCCCGGCCGGCGTGAGGAAACACGTCATCGGCCAGCCACCCTGCCCGGTCATCGCGACGGTCGCGGACATGTACACCGCGTCGATATCGGGCCGCTCCTCACGATCGACCTTCACACAGACGAAATTCGCGTTCATCAGCTCGGCGGTGGCCGGATCGGCGAACGATTCGTGGGCCATCACATGACACCAGTGACACGAGGCGTAACCGACCGACAACAGGATCGGCACGTCCCGCGCTCGCGCCTCCTCGAGCGCCTCGACACCCCATTCCCGCCAGTCGACCGGGTTGTCGGCATGCTGGCGCAGGTAGGGCGATGTCGCGTCGGCCAAGCGGTTCATGGCTCCACCCTCCCACAGGACCGACACACAGCGACACCCGTCGACTGGGCAGCCGAGCCGCACGGCCGCGCGCGATATTCCTCGACGCTCTACTCGGGCGGGGGCAGTAGTGGTCCGAGGGGGCCGAGGTCGATGTTGAGGTCTTCCGGGGTGAG
Organism: Nocardia aobensis NBRC 100429; assembly: GCF_000308375.1. Classification (GTDB taxonomy): domain Bacteria; phylum Actinomycetota; class Actinomycetes; order Mycobacteriales; family Mycobacteriaceae; genus Nocardia; species Nocardia aobensis. The sequence continues at coordinate 3,818 of NZ_BAFQ01000161.1, forward strand.
GCCGAAGTGTTCGCGGAGTTCCTCCATGCGTTGTTCGAGCAGCATCAGGGTGGTTCCGATGCGCTCGACCTGGGTGTCGGTGAGGTCGCCGGCGTCGACGCGGCGCAGTGCCTGGCGCTCCATCAGCTGGCGCAGCAGCTCCACCAGGGTGAGCACGAGGGTGACCAGGCCGCGCTCGACGGATTCCGGGTCGGTGTCGATACGCGGTGGGATACCGCCGAATTCAGTCATCCCTACCTTCTTTCTCGGGTAGCTCGGGCCAGTCGTAGGGTCCTGGTGCCCAGGGGTGCAGGGTGTGGCTTTCAGTCATCTGCAGTAGTTGTGGCTTCCAACCGATTGGCCGCCCGGCACCTCCTCGACGACTCGGCTGCTGATTGAGAATTGCGAACCAGTCGCTGTGTAGGGATGTGACAGCGAGGCCGTCGGTGGTGCAACAGCTTTGGTGAACGAGGGAGATAACGTTGGAACGTGCGTGGGCCGGAGTCGATATCGGCAAGCAGCATCATCATGCGGTGGTGGTCAACGCGGACGGTAACCGGCTGCTGTCGCGGCGAGTCAAGAACGATGAGCAGGCCCTGCTCAAGCTGATCGGCCAGGTTGCCGGCCTGGGCAACAGGGTGGACTGGGCTGTGGACATCGCCACTGGCGAGTCGGCGCTGCTGCTGGCCCTGCTCGCCGCCCACGACCAGACGGTTTTCTACATCAGCGGCACCCAGGTCAACCGCGCCGCCGACGGTTATCGCGGCGCGGGGAAAACCGACGCCAAGGACGCGGCGGTCATCGCCGACCAGGTCCGTGTCCGCCGCGACCTGACACCGATGCGCATCGACGACGAACTCATCACGGAGTTGCGGATGCTCACCGCCCGCAGGAAAGACCTCGCCGCGGACCGGATCCGTCTGGTTAACCGGCTTCACCAGCAACTGCTGGCGATCAGCCCGGCCCTCGAGCACGCCCTGAACCTGACCAACAAGGGTCCGTTGGTGCTGCTCACCGGCTACCAGACCCTCGAAGCGTTGCGCCAAGCCGGCGTCAGCGCGGTCGAGACCTGGCTGCGCTCGCGGAAGGTCAAAGACGCTACTGCCCTGGCGATCAGGGCCGTCACCGCCGCGCAGACCCAGCACACCAGCCTGCCGGGGCACCGGTTGGCCGCTGAGCTGGTCGCCGAGATGGCCGAGGGGGTGATCGCCCTCGACGAACAGCTCAAACACACCGACAACCTCATCGAGGGTCGATTTCGCCGCCATCCTCGTGCCGAGATCCTGCTGAGTATGCCCGGCATCGGGGTGCTGCTCGGGGCTGAATTCCTCGCCGCCACCGGCGGCGACATCACCGTGTTCGCCTCCGCGGATCATCTGGCTGGATACGGCGGCGTCGCACCGGCGCCGCGCGACTCCGGACGCGTCAGCGGCAACCTTCACCGGCCACACCGCTACAACCGCGGACTCCAGCGCGTGTTCTACACTTCCGCGCTGATCAGCGTCCAACATCACCAACGATCGCGAATCTTCTACGACCGCAAAAGATCCGAGGGCAAGCGCCACAACCAGGCCGTCCTCGCCCTGGCTCGCCGCCGTGTGAACGTCTTGTGGGCATTGTTGCGCGACGACCGCTGCTACACCCCCACCCCTCCCGAACCAACCGCTACCGCCGCGTGACACCGGGCCACTCCTCATGATCTTGAAGGATTGACATCCTCATTGAGAATCGGCGTGCTTGTCGGGTGATGCGGACAAGGCCGGCGGAAACAGGGTGCTGATCGAGGAGATGAGGGCGCGCAGGGAGATCTGCACCAGATCCACATCGGCGATGGCGAGTCTGATGTCGCCGGTGATGATCACACCGCCTGCCAGCACCCGGTCCAGGAGGTCCACCAGCGCGATACGCCGCTCGGTGTCGACGCCGCGATCGGGCGGTGACGTGCCGGCGCGCGTCATGTCGGCCCGAGTCATGTCGGCTCGCGTTGCACGCCCGCGAACGAATACGGCGGCCACGGACCGGTGAGTTCGAGCCGGATGCCGGGGAATTCGGCGCCGAGCGCGGTGACGGTCGCCGTGAAGTCCTCGGTCCGGTCGTCGTCGACGAGGTAGGTGCCGTTGAGCACCATCCAGTCGCGCCGGCCGCTCACCGCCGGATCGGTCAGCGGCTGGCATCGTCCGGCCGCGGCCCGGCGCAGCAACCGCTCGTGCACCTGCGCCGCCCGCTCGGCCGCATCGCGTTCGACGGTTTCCTGCGCGGACAATTGCGCGCGCCGCCGGGCCAGATAGGCCGCGCCCGGCGTCATCGCGCCGGCGTCGGCCTTCGCCTCGGCCACGGCGGCGGTGAGGGTGGCGCGGTCACCGTACGCGCGCACTCCCCACTCGGTGCGCCCGCTCACCAATTCCAGCGCGGCGGCGAAATCCGCTCGCCTTTCGTCGAGCAACTCCCGCACCCGGTCGTCGTCGCGGAAGACGGTGGCCAGCCGCAGCGGCACGGCCGGACCTCGGCGCACCACCGCCGAGACCACCGCGTCGTGGGCCCGCGCCGTCGCCTCCAGCCAGTCCAGATCCTCGAAGTTCCGGCGCAGCGGCTCCTCGCCGAACACGTCCAGCGGCACCGAGCCGACGACCGCGGTGAGATCGCCCGAAACAACGGTGCGCACCGACTCTCCCGCGACTCCGGCCGGCCCGTCGGGCTCGACCGCGTCGTCGCGAGACGCCGCCACGGCGTACAACCAGACCGCCCGATCACCGGTCACGGCCGGTCCTTCGCGGCTCGCGGGCACGTTCGATGGGCTCCGGGCGTTCGGCGGCCGCTTCCAATTGGGCGATTCGCTCGCGAAGTTCCCGATTCTCGAGTTCCAGGTCGTTGTCCTGCTTCTCCAGCGTGTGCGCCTTGCTGTTGAGCCAGGGATCGGTCTCCCACCAGTCGATGCCCACCGACTTGGCCGTCTCCAACGAGGCGATCACCAACCGCAGCTTGATGGTGAGCAGTTCGATGTCGAGAAGATTGACCTGGATATCGCCCGCGATCACCAGACCCTTGTCGAGGACTCGTTCCAGGATGTCGGCGAGGTTGGTCGAGTGCCCGCCGCCACCCCCACCGCCGAAGGGCTGCGGCGCGTACGACTCACCTCCGACTACCGTCATCACCGCCCCCTCGGGGCGATGTCGGTGCTACCGCGGTGGTAGCGCCCGGTTCTGCGGTAGGCCAGCAGATTCTCGTCGAAATCGATCTCCACCTGATAGGTCGCCATGATGTCCGCCGACGAGGGGATACGGCGATCCTCGAGCACCTCGATCTCCACCAGCCAGCCGTCGTCGGTCGGCTCCACGCTCGTGACGCCCTGGAGCTGGTTCGATGTCAGTTCCGCGAGGCATTCGAGCGCGACCCCGGCGGCCTGCGCCGCGGTCAGGGGCGGTTGTTCGTCCGATGTCTGGGCATCGTCGGGGATGGTGTCGCGGGCCACGGGAGTCACTTCTTCCGGTCGGTCGGACCTACCTCGGACCGGTCATCCGATTCAGGATCTCTTGCTGCGCTTGCGCGGCCTCCTCCGCGGATATCTCACCGGCGGCCGCGGCACGGTCGATGTCCTCGAGCTCGCGCCGCAACCGCACGGGATCGTGCATTTGCTGTTCGACCTGCTCCTGGATCAATTCACTCAGCCAGATCACGCCACGAACCGGCGCGGCGGGGAGCAGGAGTATCGATGAGATCAGGCCCATGCCTCACCCCTCCGGTGCCCGCTTCGTCACGAAGTCGTAGGCCGCCATCGGTCCGAGCAGACTCAACTCGACCCGGCCGTCCCATTCCGACATGAGCCGGCGCAGCAACTCCTCCAGTTCGTCCTGCCGGGCCGTTTCGACCAATGCCGCTACGTGAACGGCATCCTCTTCGTGGGTGGGGTCGCGCAGATTGACCATCGCGTCGAGTTTCTCGAGTTCGGAAGCCACCTTGCGGGTGTCCTCGGCACGCTTCGTCTCGATGGCCTGATTGATCATCTCGCCCAGCATGATTCGCTCGTTGCGGGTCGCGTCCTCCGATTTCCCGCGGATCTCGTCTCGCAGGCGGGCGGCGTCGGCATTCTCGTCGAGCAGTTCGCGCAGAATCGCATCCTCGACATAACGCCCTCTGATGACGAACTGCACCCGTCCCTCGAGTTCCACCAGTGCCGCGTGGAATTCGTCCTCGTTCGCCTCGAGCAGTTCATTTTCCACCGCATCGGCATCGGTCATAACCGCGCCGAACCGCAGCGGCAGCACGGGAGCCACCGCCGCGGACCCGTCGAGAAGTTTCTCGTGGGCGGTGAGGTCCTGGGGTGTGCCCAGGGGGCGATCGGAGGCGAGCGGACTGACCAGCGCGGCGATGTCGCCGTGCCGCACGACCGTGACTTCACCCGGTGGATCGCCGACTCCGGTGGCGTGCGGCTGCGGCTCCACGTCGGCGGGCACGATGCCGTAGACGTATACGGCTGTTGTCTCGGCGGCCATCACCGCTCCTCCCGCTTGGAGGGCCGGTGCACCGTCTGCCGCTTCTCCTGCACATCGCCGAGGAAGTCCGCGACCTTCTTGCCCGCCGCGTCGAGTGCGCCCTTCGTCTTGTGCTCGGCCGCGCCTTCGGTGACCTCGCCGACGATGTCGGTGATCCCCTTCGGCTCACTGGTCGAGATCTCGAGCCGGTTCACCGCTTCGGCGAATCGCAGATATGTGTCGACACTGGCGACCACGACGCGCGCGTCGATGGTCACCAATTCGATGCCCACCAGCGACACCCGGGCGAACGCGTCGATCACCAGGCCTTTGTCGAGGATGGTGTCGATTACATCGGCCAGGCTGGACGAGTTCGGCCGGGCCATGGTGCCGGCTCCGCCTCCGCCTCCGCCGCCGCCTCCCGCGGGTTCGATCGTCATCTTCTTGTTCCTCCGCTCACACGTGGGCGGCGAGTGACCGAGCTCTTGCGGGCGGCCGTTCGGCGGCGAGGCGGCTCCGATTCTTCCTCCTCGTCGGAATCGCGCTGATCCTCGTCCTGCTCGTCGTCCTCGTCTTCCTCGTTTTCTTCTGCCTCATCCGGTTCTTCGTCGTCGAACGCTTCCTCGTCGGCGTCGCCCTCGTCGTGCTCTTCCTCGTCGGTGTCTTCCTCGTCGTGGTCTTCCTCCGCGGCGTTCTCTTCCTCTTCGCGCTGTCGCGCCGTCTCGTCGTCCTCCACGACCTTGCCGTCGCGGATTTCGCCGTGCCAGCCGACGATGTCGTCACCGTGCAGGACCGCATCGGTCATGACATGGCGCTGAAAGTGCTTGAGCTCCAACCGGCATCGGCGACCGGCGGCACGCCACATATTGGCGGTCTTCTCGAACACGCCCTGCGGGTGATACTCGAGCACCACCAGAATCCGCGTGAGGTTCGGGGTGAGCTCGTAGAAGCCGACAGCTCCGTCGATATAGCCCTTGGCGCCCTTGGAACGCCACACGATTCGCTCGAACGGAATCTGCTCGATGATCGTCGACTCCCACGTTCGCCTCGACCAGAACACCTTGCCGGTCCAGCTGAGTTTCTCGTCGGAGACCTGCTCGACCTGCTCGAGCTTCTTGGTGAATTTCGGGAAGTCGGCGAATTGCGTCCACTGGTCGTAGGCCAGATCGATCGGCACACCGACATCGATCTCCTCGACGATATTGGTCAGCTTGAGCTTCTTTCCCCCGCCGCCTTTGCCACCACCCGCGGTCAGCGAATTCTTGATCGATTCGAACGTCTGCCCGGCCGAGTGCTTGAGTTTGCTCATACCTCCGCTCATGACGGCCTGCAGTGGGGAACCGCCGCCGGCCAGCTTGTCGACGCCGGTCACCGCCGCGATCAGATTTCCTTCGCCACCCGCGTAGTCGTTCAACCGGCCGGCGGTCTTCGAGACCCGGTTCGAGAGCCCTTGCACCGCGCGTTCGGCCAGCGTCCCCGCGAGGTTCTGCACCGACTGTTGGAGCGGGCCGGCCGCCTGAGCCGTTTTCGCCATCGCACTCACCTCCTCGTGCGGCGCACGGGCGGTTCGTCGGAATCGGAACCGCTACGGCGTCGGCTGACCGAAACAGGTTTGCGTTCCGCGGATTTGCGAGCCGTAGTCCCGGAGGTGGATTTGCGAGCCGTAGTCCCGGAGGTCGTCTTCCGCGCGCGTTTGGATGCGGGCTTGCGTGCCCGCGGGGCGGCCGGCTTCCGGTCTTCCTCCTCCTCTTCGCCGGAATCGACGTCCTCGAGATCGTCGTCGGAGGACGCCGCGCCCGCGCTCCGGACGTCCTCGTCCTCGTCCTCGTCCTCCGGCTCCGCGTCCGATGCTCGGTCGCTGTCCTTGCCCGCCAACAAGTCGCCGGTCAGTAGGGACGAGCCCTGCTGCAGCCTGGTGTTGAGCGAGTCGAGCTGGTTGCTCGCGGCAGTCACCGCGGCGGATCGTGCCGCGCCCAGCAATTCGTCGCGAACGGTATCGGTGAGTTGGGTCAGGTCCGCCGACGATTTGAGCAGCGAGGTCCCCCGCTCCAGCAACTCACCGGGAATATCCGACGAACGTTTCGCCATCATCGCCCCCGCCACCCCCAGCGCGAACCGCATCTTGCGTGTTCGGCCCAGCAAATAACCTATGCCCACCCCTACAGCAATGCTTGTGCCACCTTTCATGGCCTTCTCCTCGTTTGCTCGACACGCCTGCACGGCCGCACTGCCGCGGGATGGGTCGAGCGATGAGACCCCGATGTTTGGAGTAAGCCACGTCACAGATGGCCTTATATCAGCGTATACCCAGCTATCCCCGCTGTCGGCCATTAGCCGGAGGGACTTCCGGCATATCGATCAGTGCAGTCGACGGGTACGCCGACGTGGGCGCAGCACTCGCACCGCCCGCCGCCAACCGCGCGGTGTAACGACGAATCGCACCGGCCCGTCGAATCGGTCCGTCGGGTCGAACCCGGACGCAGGGGTACGGGCACGGCGGGCGGCCTCGTAGCGAGCCAGCCCCTCCTGGAACGCGACCGGGTCACCGCCGACGTCGGGGTGCTGGGTGCGCACGAACCGGCGGTAGGCCGCGCGGTCGGCGGCCGACCATCCGGCGCGCGCCGTCGGCGTCCGCGCCTCCCGGATCGGTTCGGGATCTCTGCTCGCCATCCCCTCCAGTATCACCACATCTATCGCGCCGAAACCGTGACCGTACGCACTGTCCGAAATGGGTACTCGGTGGCAATGGACGACAGCGCGCAGATTCGACCGGTACCGATGCGGCGGCGGCCCTGGTTCGCGGATCTGGAAGAAGCCGAACGACGTGGCGCCCACGGTAATGCCGGGCTCGGCTATTTCGACTGCGATTGCGAGATCTGCCACCGGCGGTTCCGGCCGGCTGCGGTCTGAAATCCATTGAGCGGGTTGCGGGTTCGAGTCCCACCCAGATGATCATCAGCCGGTAGCCCGCCGTTGACCGACCCGGGCGGGATCCGTGCGGTTCAGGCGCCTATCCCCCCGGCCAGCACGGGCCAGGAATCGTGGAGATCGGCCTCGAACAGTCCCCAGGTGTGGGAACCTTCGGGCCGGTCCACGTACACCGCCGGAACGCCGAGTTGTCCGAGCCGCCCGGCGAACGCACCGGTGCACGCACTCGCGACAGCCTCCACCGGTGGGAACGGCAACCCTCGGTCGATACCGCCCGGGATGCCGGACGCCGCCGACAGGTAGATGGCCTTCCCGGCCAGCGCACCGGCCCGCGCGAACGCGTCGTGCGCGGGCCATGCCTCGGTGCCCGGCAGGCCCCACATATTGCCCGGATTACCGCCGCCCCGCACCACCTGCGCACTCACCATCGCTACCCCGGCCGGATCGTTCGACCACGGACACCCGCTGTAGGAGGCCACCGCGCCGAAGCGCTCCGGCGCCTGGATGGCGAGGTCCACGGCCGACGCCGCGCTCATCGACACCCCGGCGATCGCATTGCGGCCGGTGGTACCCAGCTGCGCGTCGACGACGTCGGGCAGTTCCCGGGTGAGGTAGCTCTGCCAGCGGTTGCGTCCCATCACCGGATCGTCGGCGATCCAGTCGGTGTACATACTGTTGGGTCCGCCGACCGGCATCACGACATTGACGTGCTTGTCGGCGAAGAACGCCCGCACATCGGTGTCGTCCCACCAGGAGATGTTGTCGACACCGCCGCCGATGCCGGTGAGCAGATACAGCGTGGGCGCCGGTCCGCCGCCGGCCGCGCGGATCACCCGATTCGTGATCACCCGGTCCATCGATGGCGAATACACGTCCATCTCGACCGCCGCCGGACCCAGCGGATGTTCGTCCACCACATGCGCCGCCGGGGCCGCCGCGGCCGAACTCGCCGCGAGAGCACCCCCGGCGACGACCGCACACACCATTGCGAGAACTCGCGTGATTACCGTCACGACAAGGGACTACCCCATCATGATCATCGCTAATGCGGCCGAACCCGTGACCGGCCGTGTTCGGCCGGTCACGGGCAGGGAATCAGCCGAGACGCGCCTCGATCGCCTCGATGATGCGCGGCCGCAGCTCCCGGGCGCTGATCACCGCGTCCACCGAGCCGACCTCGACGGCGCGGTGGATGTTGTGCACCCGGTCGAACTCGGCGGCGACCTCACCCAGCTTCTCGGCGCGCACCTGCGAGCGGACCTCGTCGAGTTCGGCGGACAGCTCCGCACGCTCGGTACCCGACGCGTTCGCGACCCGCGACTCCAGTTCGCGCACCCGCGAATCCGAGGCGGTGCGGGTGTTGACGTCCCCGGCGAACACCACGGCCGCCGCCGGAGCGCCACCGAGCACCGAGGCGAACGAACCCTCCAGCGCGAGCACGGTCATATTCGGGTTCAGCGCCTTCGAGAACACCACGAACGCACCGCCGTGGTAGCGCGAGATCACGCAGAACACGATGGGCCCGCGGAAGTTCACGATCGCGCGGCCGATTTCGGCACCGTATTCGAGCTGCAACTTGCGCATCGACTCCGGCGAGCCGTCGAAGCCGGACAGATTCGCCAGCACCACCAGCGGACGGTTGCCGCTGGCCGCGTTGATCGCGCGAGCCGCCTTCTTCGACGACCGCGGGAACAGGGTGCCCGCGGTGTAGGTGTCGGGTCCGTCGGTGGACGGGAAACCGCGCCGCGGCACACCCCGCGATTCGATGCCCAGCAGGCAGACCGGAATACCGCCCAGATGCGCGTCCTGGACGACGGCGGTCTCCGCGTCGGCCATACCCGCCCAGCGCTCCAGCACGGCGTGGTCCTGATCGGCCAGCGCCCGCATCACGGTGCGAATATCGAAGGGCTTCTTGCGATCCGGGTTCGCGGTCGCGGAGAAGATCTCGCCGACGGTCGTGAAATCGCTGTCGGGCACGGTGTGTGGGAAGGTGCACACATCGCGGTCGATCGGGTCGGTGGTCTGCGCGCGGCGCGGGCCCTGCTCCCCGGGGGCGATGTAGGTGTGGTCGTAGTGCGACATCAGCACATCGCGAGCCCCGGCCAGATTCGGCGCCCAGTACTGCGCCTGACCGTTCGGCCCCATCACGCGGTCGTAGCCGCCGATGCCGAAGTTGTCCTCGGCCGACACACCACCGGAGAAGTCCAGCGCCTGCTTACCGGTCAGCACCATCGCCGAATCCGGCGTCATCACCAGAATGCCCTTGGTGTGCATGAGCATCGTCGCCTCGGCGTTCCAGTACGGCTGCGCGCCGACGTTGATGCCGGAGGCCACGATGTTGATCTCGCCGCCGTCCTGGGTGAATTCGACGATGCGCTTGAGCGCCGCCGCCACCCAGTCCATGTTCTCCGTACCGGACTTCATCGAGATCCGGGCGCCGGAGGACAGCGCGTACCACTCCAGCGGCACCTGCATCTGCTCGGCCAGATCCAGCGCCGCGATCACCCGGCGGCATTCCGGCTCCGACAGCGCGCCCAGCGACTTGGTCGGATCGCCGAGCAGCACCACGCGGGTGATGCCATCGGGATGCCGGTCGGTCGGCGTGGTCACCACACCGGCGACCATCGCGGCGGTGTTGCGGCCCTTGGGCCGGTCGACCGGGACGAGGGCGTGCTCGGCGTCGAGGTCGTATTCGGCGAAAGTGCCGAGCAGACTTGTCAATTCGTACGGGTACACGGTGCCGCGACTGGCCGCCCGCAGCACCTTCTGGCGGTACTCGTCGAGCGGTTCGACCGGATCGTCGGTGCGCTCGCCGACGGTGACCTCGGTGCCGCCGGTGGCATCGAACCGGATGCGCACGACGATCTTGACCAGCTCACCGGTCTGCGCGTCGGGCTGACGGGCGATGAGCAGGATCTCCTCCAGCCCGGCGCCCGCGGTGGCCGGTTCCACGCGACCGACGATGGTGTCCAGTTCGGCCCGGGACACATCCAGCGGCGGCCAGATGTAGAGCACGATCCGGTTGGTGTGGAAGCGCTTGGCCGAGGGCCGCCGCGACTGTGCCCGGCGGATCGAGTCGACGCAGGTCGCGACCGTGCTCTCGGCGGTCGGCAGCGACAGCAGCCGGCCCTCGTGATCGCGCAGCGCGGTCAGGTCGCGGACCTGCGCGAAAGCGACCAGCCGCTCGTCGGCGGGGTTCTCCTTCGCGACACCCCGGAACAGGTAGACCTCCTCGTCGGAGGACGGCAGCCGGGTGAGATCGAATTTGCGCAGGCGGCGCATCTGCATCCGCTCGGCGATATAGGGGTGCAGACCGCGGATGAGCCGCTCCTCGGCCAGACCGGTCGCCGACGGGCGGAAGGTGAAGTGGTGGTGCATCACCGCGCCGTTGCTGCCCGCGACGGTGGCCGTGATCCGATTCACCTGGTTGGGCAGCGACCGGGCGCCGAGCACTTCCTGCAGGGCGGCGGCCATCGCGTCGAAGTCCTCCGGCTGGTTCTCCCAGCCGAGGTAGATGTCGGCCTCGATGGACGCGGCGCCACCGGCCAGTTCGGTGAGCCCGCTCAGCACCGTGTCGAGCGCGTCGAAACTGACGGCCGCAGAGACCAGATTCACACCGCGGCGTTCGGCGACCACGAAGGTGCAGCCGTCCACGTTCTGGGTGCGAACGTCGGTCAGGCCCTTGTTGCCGTAGTACCGCCGGGTCAGCACCTCGAGCATGACGGTGTTGTCCGGGTTGCCCCGCACCAGCCGCTGGGCCAGCAATCGCACCAGCGGTTCGGTGCTGCGCACCATTTCGGCGATGCGATCGGCGCGGTCCGCGGCATCCGGATGCGCGTCCAGATGGCTCAGATGCTTACGGACCGTGGTGTAGACGCGGGCGCGGTTGCGGCGCAGCAGCGGCTGGCCGTACCAGGCGTAGACCACGCCACGGGTGATGTCGGCGATCACCGGGAAGCGCACCTGGGTGGCGGCCACCAGCCGCTCCAGCGCCAGGCCCACCGGCTCCCGCAGCACCCGATCCGGCACCGGCTCGCCCAGCCATTCGCGCAGCAGCGTGGTGACGACGGTGACCGTGTCGGACGGGCGCTGCTGGGCGAGGAAGATCCGGAAGACCGCGGCCTCGAGGTCCGGGGTGCGTTCCAGGTCGGCGACGCCGTAGTGCGCCAGCGCCTTCGACAGCTTGGCCCGGTAGGACTCCGGCAGTCCGGCACGCTCGACGTCGAGGCTCTGCAGATAGGTGTGGAAGTACTCGCGGGCGCTGTGGACGTGGCCGTGGCCGGCGTCCTCACCCCAGAACTGGCTCAGCTCGGCGAGATCGGTGAAGACCTCGATCAGGTCCAGTTCCTCGGCGAGCGGGCGGCGGTTGTCCGCGATCGCGGCGCGGCGCGCGGCCATGTAGTCCGCCAGGACACGTCCGCCGTCGTGCGGGTCGACGTCGAAACCGAGCAGCAGCCCGCGCAGATCCTCCTGGCCGCGAACCGTGCGCTCCTGCGCCAGCACCTCGGTGGGCGCGGCGGGCAGATCCAGCTCGACCGATTCGACCGCGGCGGACTCGTCGGCCTGCTCGTCGTCGGCGATCGGTTCCAGCCGCAGCAGCGGCGCACCGGCCTCGACCTGCGAGCCGACCGAGACGCTGCATTCCTTGAGGCGCGCCTTGAACGGCGAGCGCAGCACGGTCTCCATCTTCATGGACTCGAGGACCAGGACGGGCGCACCCGCCTCGACCTCGTCGCCGACCTCGAGCGGCTTGGCGACGACCAGCGCGGGCGCCGGCGAGCGCACCACACCGCCCTCGTCACGGCTCACCCGATGCGTCACGCCGTCGACATCCACCACGTGGGTGGGGCCGTGCGTGCCGGTGACCAGCCGATACCGGGTGCCGTTGACCACGATCTGACCGGTGTGCCGGTCGAAGCGCTCCAGATCGACATCCGCGGTGACGACCTCACCGGCCGCCTCGATGCCGATCCGGAATCGGTGCGCACCGACCCGCGCGACCCGCAGGCGGTAGCTCGCGCCACGCAGCTTCAGATCCAGCGGACGGCCGCTCTCGTGCTGCACCTGCGGGCGGCCACCGGCGGCGGTGGACAGCAGCCGATGCCGCTCGGCCCGCTCCTCTTCCTCGTAGGCGTCGATGGCCGCGGCGGCCAGCGCGACCGCGGTGTGCCGCTGGGCCACCAGCCGGCCCTCGCCGCGCACGCGATCGATCCAGCCGGTGTCGGCGCTGGCGTCGATGACCTCGGGCTGGTCGAGCAGGTCCAGGACGAAACTCTTGTTGGTCGCGCCGCCCTCGATGATCACGCGGGTCTCGCCGACCGCACGGCGCAGCCGGCCCAGGGCCTCCTCGCGATCGCGGCCGTAGGCGATGATCTTGGCGATCATCGAGTCGAAGTCGGCGGGGATGGTGTCGCCCTCGCTGACACCGGTGTCGACGCGGATACCCGGTCCGGCCGGCAGATCGAGCAGGGCGATGCGGCCCGGCGCCGGAGCGAAGTCGCGGTCGGGATCCTCGGCGTTGAGGCGGGCCTCGATGGCGTGCCCGCGTTCGGCCGGCGGCTCACCCTCGAGCCGTCCGCCGGAGGCGACGTGCAACTGGGCACGGACCAGGTCGAACCCGGTGGTGTACTCGGTGATCGGGTGCTCGACCTGCAGGCGGGTGTTGACCTCCAGGAAGGCGAACAGCTCGTCGCCGGGGTGGTAGAGGAATTCGACGGTCGCCGCGCCGCGGTAACCGACCGCCACCGCGAGCCGCTCGGCCGAGGCCTTCAGATCGGCGACCTGCTCGGGCCGCAGCACCGGCGAGGCGGACTCCTCGATGACCTTCTGATTGCGCCGCTGCACCGAGCAGTCGCGCACGCCCAGCGCCCACGCGGTGCCCTGCCCGTCGGCGATCACCTGAACCTCGACGTGGCGAGCGCCGGTGACCAGCCGCTCCAGGAAGACGACACCGCTACCGAAGGCGCGGGCCGCTTCCTGGCTGGTGCGCTCGTAGGCGTCGACGAGTTCGGCTTCGTTGGTGATGACGCGGATACCGCGACCGCCACCACCGGCGGTCGCCTTCAGCATGAGCGGATAACCGATGTCACCGGCGGCCGCGACGGCGGCGTCCAGCGTCTCGACCGCACCGCGGCTCCAGGGCGCCACCGGCACCCCGACCTCCTCGGCGATCAGCTTCGCGCCGATCTTGTCGCCGAGTTTGCGCATGGCATCCGGGCTCGGACCGATGAACGTGATACCGATCTGCTCGCACAGTTCCGCGAAGGCGGGATCCTCGGCGACGAAACCCCAGCCGACCCAGGCAGCGTCGGCCTTGGTCGTCACCAGCGCCTTTTCCAGCGCCTTCAGATCCAGGTAGGGGCGGGCGGAGGCCGGTCCGAGGTCGTAGGCGATATCGGCCTCGCGCACGAACGTCGCGTTCCGGTCGACATCGGTGTACAGAGCGACGGTTTCGATCTGTCGCGCGGTCGCCGCGGCCAAATCTCGGACGGCGTGGATGAGGCGCATTGCGGCCTCACCCCGGTTCACGATGGCGATGCGGCTGAACACTCGCCGACTCCTTTCCACAGCGTAGGCCCGGTGCATGGGCAGAATTCGAGGTATCGCGGCTCCGCGTAGTGTGCACCTTTATTCCACGAATGTGTACGCCGTGCAGGGTTACCCGCACGTATCGTGTGGGATCCCATAGGAGTGGTCCGGCCGATTCCCGCCGAAGCGCGGTAACGAGACATGCGCGACAGATGGCCGGATCGTATGACCCGGACAACATCGAAGCAGATCAGAGCATCAATCGGAGGCGCTGCTCGAAGCCGTCGCCGCGCCCGGATTGCGATTGGGCGGCGAATCGGCGACGGCGCGGCGAATCAGCGGATTCAGGAAGCCTTACCGGAGGCCGGCGGCGGGGTGGACGGTCCCGAATCGCCGCGGCCTGATCCGTCGGCGGCGCCGTCGCGCGACTGCCGCGGCGCATCGCCGTCGCCCGCATCCTCACCTTCTCCGGCGACACCGTGTTCGGTGCCCTCGTCGGCCTCCTGGTCCGGTTCCGGATGTTCGCGGGAGAAATCGGCGGGCAGCCGCTTGATGTGCTTGTTCATCGAGCGGATCAACAGCACCGTGCCGGCCAGCAGCACGAGGATGATCACCAGACCCAGCGGCGAGGCCTTGCCGAATTCCGGACCGGTCGGGTTCGTGGTGGTGTTCTGAGCCAGCAGCGCGGTCTGCGCGAACAACGTCGACATCATCGAACCGTGCCCTCGACCGCCCGACCGGCGGCCATATCGTCGGCGGCCACATCTTCCGCGTCCGCATCTTCGGCGTCCCGGATTCCGGCGAACAGGTCGGTCTCCGGGATCGCGGTGCGCACCCGGGTCCTCGCCAGTTCGAATTCCTCCGTCGGCCACAACCGCTGCTGCATCTCCAGCGGGATGGCGAAGAACATGCCGTTGGGGTCGATCTGCGTGGCGTGGGCGCGCAGGGCCTCGTCACGCTGCGGGAAGTATTTGCCGCAGTCGATCTGGGTGGTGACCCGCGACATCACATCGCCGTGCTCCTGAGCGGCCTTGCGGATGCGTTCCATCCAGTCACGCATCGGGAACGGCTCATCGATCCGGTCGTACTCGTCGGCGAAGGTTTCGAGGCGCTGCAGGCTGAAGCCGTGGTTGTAGTAGAGCTTCAGCGGCGTCCACGGTTCACCCGCGTCGGGAAAGCGCTCGGGGTCGCCGGCCGCTTCGAAGGCCGCCATCGACACCTTGTGGCACATGATGTGATCCGGATGCGGATAGCCACCGTTCTCGTCGTAGGTGGTCATCACATGCGGCCGGAATTCGCGCACCACCCGCACCAGGGCCTCGGTGGCCTCCTCGAGCGGCACCAGCGCGAAGCTGCCCTCGGGCACCGGCGGCAGCGGATCTCCTTCGGGCAGACCGGAATCCACGAATCCGAGCCAGCGGTGCTGCACGCCCAGCGCCTTCGCCGCGGCCGCCATCTCCTCGCGGCGGACGTCGTCGATGCGGTCGAGAATGCCCGGCACATCCATCGCCGGGTTGAGGATGGAGCCGCGCTCACCACCGGTCAGGCTCACGACCAGCACGTCGTCACCCTCCGCGGCGTATTTCGCGGTGGTGGCGGCGCCCTTGCTCGACTCGTCGTCGGGGTGGGCGTGCACCGCCATGAGGCGCAGCGGCCGATCGAAGCTGCCGCTCACTTCTCGTTCACCTCGTTGCTCACCGTTTCACCTCATAGCCGTCCGCCGTGCCCGAGCGGCACGCGGGTGTCCGAACTGCATTCCCTATAGTTCCATCCGACGGTCTTTTGTTCCGACCTACCCCCTGATCGACCACGGGAGCAACCACATCATGAGCGAGGCGGCACCGCAGTCCGACCGGACCGATCCGGACGGGCGCACCGCAGACGCCGCCACCGGGGCGACGGGAGCGGGCAGCGATCGGGTGTCGAATCGTTACGGAACCGGTCCCGCGCGCAACCGCCGCTGGGTTCCGATCGCACTCGGCATCGTGGTGGTGATACTCGGGCTGATCGTCGCCTATGTGGGTTATCGGCAGTACGGCCCCAAGGATATCGAGCCCGACCAACTCGGCTACGACGTCGTCGACGATTCCACACTCACCGTGCACTTCAAGCTGACCCGCAAGAACCCGGAGCAGCCGGTGGTGTGCCTGGTCCGGGGCATGGACACCGCGGGCAGTGAGATCGGCCGCCGCGAGGTGCTGATCCCGGGCTCGGACAGCGGAACCGTCGAACTCACCACCACGGTGCGGACCACCGCCCGGCCCGCCAACGGCAATATCTACGGGTGCAGCGATCAGGTACCGGCCTATCTGAAGGCCGGCTGACACCCCCACATTCAAGCCTTCTACCTGCACATATCCAATTCGTGCTAGAATGGCGCGAACACGGTTCCGAACGCTCGGAGCCGTGTTTGCTGCATTGACGGCCAGCGCTGCCGGGTCCCGGGCACACAATGCCCGCGACACCGTCGGGGTTCGAGGAACATCCCCCCGGATCGCTCTAGCCGTCGACTGTTGCTGTGCGCGGACACCTGCTCGCGCACGTGCGACGGGTATCACGGACCCCGGCACGCCGGGAACAACTACTAGGGAGTGATCGAGATGACTGAGACGCAAGTGACCTGGCTCACACCGGAGTCGCATGAGAGGCTCAAGAGCGAACTCGACGCGCTCATTGCCAACCGTCCGGTCATCGCGGCCGAGATCAACGAACGCCGCGAAGAAGGCGACCTCAAGGAGAACGGCGGCTACCACGCCGCGCGCGAGGAGCAGGGTCAGCAGGAGGCCCGCATCCGTCAGCTGCAGGAGCTGCTGAACAACGCCAAGGTCGGCGTCGCGCCGACCAAATCCGGTGTGGCGCTGCCCGGCTCGGTGGTCAAGGTCTACTACGACGGCGACGAGACCGATACCGAAACCTTCCTGATCGCGACCCGCGAAGAGGGCCTGGGCCGGTCGGACCTGGAGACCTACTCGCCGAGCTCCCCGCTCGGCGGCGCCCTGATCGACGCGAAGGTCGGCGAGACGCGCGAATACCGCCTGCCCAACGGCAACATGATGAAGGTGACCCTGGTCAGCGCGGAGCCGTACCACAGCTGACGCGGGAAGGTGTCGTCGATGGACGCGAGCAGCAGCGGTGAGACCGCCGCGGTTGCGCTGCGCGCGCTCCTCGGCAGATCAGGCCGGGTGGGCAGCAGCCCGGCCGAACACCTGACATAGCTCCACCGTCACGAACGGCCGCACCGAATTCGGTGCGGCCGTTCGTGTTTCCGCTGGTTCCGCCGGGTCAGCCCAGCGCCCGCTCCACGTCGGCGAGCAGATCGCCGATGTCCTCGATACCGACCGAGAGCCGCACGAGATCCGCGGGCACCTCCAGTTCCGAGCCCTCGGTCGAGGCATGGGTCATCGCACCGGGATGTTCGATCAGCGATTCCACTCCACCGAGCGATTCGGCGAGCGTGAAGATCTTCGTCCGCGCGCAGAAATCGAGCGCGGCCTGCTTACCGCCGCGCAGCCGGACCGAGATCATGCCGCCGAAACGGCGCATCTGCTTCTGCGCCACGGGATTTCCGGGGTGTTCCGGCAGACCGGGATAGATCACCTGGGAAATGGCCGAGTGGTCGGCGAGGAATGCGGCGAGGGTCTCGGCGTTGTCGCAATGCCGATCCATCCGCAGCGCGAGGGTTTTGATGCCGCGCATGGTGAGGAAGGCGTCGGTGGGTCCGGGGACCGCGCCGGCGCCGTTCTGCAGGAAGGCGAAGGCCGCGTCGAGTTCGGCGTCGTCGGTGATCAGCGCGCCGCCGACCACGTCCGAGTGACCGCCCAGATATTTGGTGGTCGAATGCAGCACGATATCGGCGCCGAGCAGCAGCGGCTGCTGCAGGTACGGGGAGGCGAAGGTGTTGTCCACCACCAGTTTCGCGCCGCCGCCGTGCGCGACGTCGGCCAGCGCCGCGATATCGCCGACGTTCAGCAGCGGATTGGTCGGCGTCTCCAGCCACACCAGTTTGGTGTTGGGACGCAAGACGTTCGCGACCGCGTCCGGGTCCGACACCGGGGCCACCGAGTATTCGATTCCCCACTGCGTGAACACCTTGTCGATGAGCCGGAACGTCCCGCCGTAGGCGTCGTTCGGAATCACCAGGTGATCACCCGGGCGCAGCGTCGCCCGCAGCACACAGTCGGTGGCCGCCATCCCCGAGGAGAATGCCCGCCCGTAACTCCCGGATTCCAGCGCGGCCAGATTCGCTTCCAGCGCGGCGCGGGTCGGGTTACCGGTGCGGGCGTACTCGTAGCCGCCACGCATCCCGCCCACGCCGTCCTGGGCGAAGGTCGAACTCGCGTAGATCGGCACGTTCACCGCACCGGTCTGCGGGTCGGGATCGAACCCGGCGTGCACGGCTCGTGTGGAGAACCCCAGCTGATCGTCGGTCATGCGGACCAGCCTAGATCCGTGCCGTCGCGGCGCTCGAGCCGGGAACCCCCGGCCGTGGATCGATGTGAGCGGGGTCATGCCCGCGCGGAACGATCATCCCGGTTCAGTACGCGGAGTTGACGTTGTCCATCGAACCGTAGCGGTGCGCTGCGTAGTTGCAGGCGGCCACGATGT
>NZ_BAFQ01000160.1 GCF_000308375.1 Nocardia aobensis NBRC 100429
ACCCGGACCGCGGAACGCACTCGAGTCGCCGAACCGCAGCCCCGCCGCGGCCGGCCGCAGCCGCCGAGCGATGTGCCCCCGCATCCGCGGCCGAACGTGCGCTACCGCGACCGCTGAGCCGAACGTCGCGGGCACCGAACCGGTTACGGCTCGGCCCGCAGCGGTCATCCCCGAAATCCCCACGCCCACTCATCGTCTCGCCCCGGCGAGCCGTTACCGTTGCGCCCCAAGCGGTTCCGCGATCGGGCGGAAACGTGTAGATGCAGCGACGGAGATTCAGCGGCGGCCGGTGGTGCGCAGTTCGCGCGGGAGGGCGAAGACCAAGGTCTCGTTCGCGGTGGTGACGGGCTGGACCTCGCCGTAGCCGTGTTCGGCGAGGAGGTCGAGCACGCCGCGCACCAGGATCTCGGGAACCGAGGCGCCGGAGGTGACACCGACGGTGGTGACGCCCTCGAACCAGGCCGAGTCGACCTCGCGGGCGAAATCGACCAGATAGGAGGCGCGCGCGCCCGCGTTCAGGGCGACCTCCACCAGCCGCTTGGAGTTGGAGGAGTTGCGGGAGCCGACGACGATCACCAGATCGCATTCGGGCGCCATCGCCTTCACCGCGACCTGACGGTTCTGGGTGGCGTAGCAGATGTCGTCGCTCGGCGGATCCTGCAGATTCGGGAAGCGCGTGCGCAGCCGCTGCACCGTCTCCATCGTCTCGTCCACCGAGAGCGTGGTCTGCGACAGCCAGATCACCTTGTTCTCGTCGCGCACCTCGACGCCGTCGACCGCGTCGGGGCCGTCGACCAGCTGCACGTGGTCGGGCGCCTCACCGGCGGTGCCCTCGACCTCCTCGTGGCCCTCGTGGCCGATGAGCAGGATGTCGAAGTCGTCGCGGGCGAAGCGCTTGGCCTCCTGGTGCACCTTCGTCACCAGCGGGCAGGTCGCATCGATGGTGTGCAGATTGCGGGCGGCGGCGGATTCGTGCACCGCTGGCGACACGCCGTGCGCGGAGAAGACCACCACCGCGCCCTCGGGCACCTCGTCGGTCTCGTCGACGAAGACCACGCCGCGCTCGCGCAGGGTCTCGACCACGTGGCGGTTGTGCACGATCTCCTTGCGCACGTAGACCGGCGCACCGTGCTTCTCGAGGGTGCGCTCCACGGTTTCCACCGCCCGGTCCACACCCGCGCAGTAGCCGCGTGGTTCGGCGAGCAGCACCCGCTTGCCCGCGCCGGCACCGGCCGCATCGGCCGACCGGGCGATTCCGACATTCAGGGGGATAGCCGAGGACATGTTCACAGCTTACGTGCGCCGGCCGACGGGGAAAGTCCAGCCCGCGAACCGCGGGTACGGCGGTGTGGCGGGACGCGCGACAATGGAACACGTGAACTCTGTTCTTTGCATCACCGGCCGTTTCGGGCAGGCTAGGGACATGTTCCGACCTCCCTACCTGGCCCGGGTCGCCGCTGGGGCCGCCGTCTACGCCCTCGAGGAAACTCGCCGGTTACCCACTGTGGCAATCCATCTGCCGATCACCGCGATCAGCCAGTTGCTGCAGACCTCGATGCATCTGCAGCAGTTCGTGACCAGCCTCGCCCTCAAGGGTGACGAGGTCTTCGACCGGCTGGCCAATCGCCCGGTGGAGCAGCCGGAATGGGCCACCTTCGACGAGGATCTCGACGACGAGCAACCGTTCGGCAGCGGCGATTTCGGCGCGCGGGGCGACCGCGATCTCGCCGCCCGGCTCAGCCGCTTCGATCTGTTCGCCGAATCCGACCCGGCCGCGGGCGTCCCGGAGCCCACCGCGTCGGTCACTCCCTCGGCGACCAACGGCTATGCCGCATCTCACACTGCGGAATCGGGCACTACGGAAGCGGCCACCGCCGAAACGGACACGGCGGCCACCACCGACGCCGATGCCGACGAAACGGGGACGAACTCCGTCGAAACGACCGGCGAGGACACGGACAACCCCGGAACGGACAACCCCGGCACCGCGGCGCCGGCGGAACCGCGCGGAGTGATCGAACCCGAGGTCGCCGCCCGGTACGGCTACGCGAATATGAC
The DNA here is from genome assembly GCF_000308375.1 of Nocardia aobensis NBRC 100429. GTDB lineage: Bacteria > Actinomycetota > Actinomycetes > Mycobacteriales > Mycobacteriaceae > Nocardia > Nocardia aobensis. The sequence continues at coordinate 2,059 of NZ_BAFQ01000160.1, forward strand.
GCTGGCTCAGCTGCGGGCCCGGCTGCGCATGCTCAGCGCCGAGGAGTTGGCCGAACTGCTGGCCTACGAGCAGCAGACCCTGGATCGGGCGCCGTTCGTGACCATGCTGACGAACCGGATCGCCACCGTGCAGGCCAAGTGACCGACTCACACGCCGACGCGCCGGCCGCCGGGGCCCGAGCCTCCGGGGAACCGGCGCGTTCTGCTGCCCGCCCCGCCAACTCGGCCGAACAGCCGTGGCCGGTGCGCACCATCGCGATGAAGGTCGCGCAGTGGATCGACCGGCTCGGCAGCGTCTGGGTGGAGGGCCAGATCACCCAGATCAATCTGCGCCCCGGCACCCGCACCGCGTTCCTGGTACTGCGTGATACCGCCGCCGACATGTCGCTATCGATCACTTGCGATCCGCAACTGCTGCGCGCCTCGGCCGTCCCGCTGCAGGAGGGCAGCCGGGTGGTGGTCTACGGAAAACTGTCGTACTTCACCGGCCGGGGCACGATCTCGTTGCGCGTCACCGAGATTCGCCCGGTCGGCATCGGCGAGCTGCTGGCCCGCATCGAACGTCTGAAGGCGCTGCTGGCCGCGGAGGGGTTGTTCGATCCGCGGCTGAAGCGGCCGATGCCGTTCCTGCCCAAGGTGATCGGCCTGATCACCGGTCGCGCCAGCGCCGCCGAACACGACGTGGTGACCGTGGCCCAGCAGCGGTGGCCCGCGGTGCGTTTCGAGATCCGCAATACCGCCGTGCAGGGTCCGACCGCGGTGCCGCAGATCCTCGACGCGCTGGCCGAGTTGAACGATCACCCGGAGGTCGAGGTGATCGTGCTGGCCCGCGGCGGTGGCAGTGTCGAGGATCTGCTGCCGTTCTCCGACGAAACCCTGTGCCGCGCCATCGTTTCCGCGACCACCCCGATCGTCAGCGCGATCGGACACGAGCCGGACAATCCGCTCTCGGACTACGTCGCGGACCTGCGCGCGGCCACCCCCACCGATGCGGCCAAACGGCTGGTTCCCGACGCCGCCGCCGAACTCGCGGGCGTCCGGGAACTGCGCGCCCGTTCGGCCGCGGCATTGCGCGGCTGGGTCGATCGCGAGGCGCGCGCCCTGCAGCAGCTGCGCTCGCGCCCGGTACTGGCCGATCCGCTGCGGATTCTGGACCAGCGCCACGACGAGATCGAACGGCTGCGCACGGCGGCCCACCGCGCCGTCGAACACTGCCTCACCAGCCAGGCCACCACCGCGCGCCATCTGCGCGACAAGCTCACCGCGGTGGGCCCGACCGCCACCCTGGCGCGCGGATACGCTGTCGTGCAACGGGTTACCGGTACGGAGCGCCATGTCGTCCGCGCCGTCGCCGACTCCCCGCCGGGCACGCAATTGCGTATCCGGGTCGCCGACGGCGCGATCAGCGCCGCCGCCCTGGGCAGTCAGGCCCTCGCGAATCCCATACCGGCCCAGCGGGTTACGGACCGGCCGGCACCGGCATCCGAACAGGAGGAACGGTCATGACCGAGAGCGACGTCACCGAAATCGCGACCTTCGGCTACGAACGCGCCCGCGACGAATTGGTCAACGTCGTGAAGATGCTCGAACAGGGCGGAATGGACCTCGACGATTCGCTCGCCCTGTGGGAACGCGGCGAGGCACTGGCCAACCGGTGCGAGGAACATCTCGCCGGAGCCCGCCGGCGGGTCGAGGACGCCCTGTCCCGGCGCGGCGGAGACCAGGACTGAGCATGGATATCCGTCGCGTCGTCCCGGATCTGCGGGTCGCCGATCTGGAACGGGCCCGCGTCTTCTACCGGGCGCTGGGCCTCGACGAGGTGATGGATCTCGGCTGGGCGGTCGGGCTGGCCTCACCGAGCAATCCGACCGCGCAGATCCTGCTGATCGGCGCCGACGCCGAGGACCCGCAGCCGGCCATCAGCGTCGAGGTCGCCGATGTGGACGCCGCGCACGAGGCGATGGTCGCGGCCGGGGCCGAGGTGGTCTACGCGCTGCGGGACGAGCCGTGGGGTGTGCGGCGGTTCTTCGTCCGCGATCCGGACGGCACGGTGGTCAACGTCGTGAGCCACCGCTGAGCCCGGTAGCAGGGGCTCGAAGTTGTAGCAGCGCTCAGGGCCGGAGCGGGGCCGCGGCGTCCACGGCCTGCGCGAGCGTCAGATAGGCCGCCTCATCGGCCGCCCCCTTGAGCAGCACGCGGCTCTGTCCGAAGTCCGAGATCCAGGCCGACTCGCTGCCCTGCACGTGGTACACGGTCCACTTCTGATTGCCCACCATCCGGGACCCGGACGGGCTGCGGGTGTCGACGACGTGGGCGGCCAGCGCGCTCTCGCTCGCGTTGCTCTGGCTCAGCTGCAGGTAGGTGCCGTTGGAGGTGATGAAACCGACCGTGCTGACGGTGCCGCCGCCGGATCCGGTGACGGTGTCACGACTGCCGGAATTGGCCTTCCAGTCCGCCGGCACAGCGGGGTCGCGAATCGGGAAGGGCAGCGCCTTGGCGTCGTCGTGCAGGGCCGACTGGACGTCGAAGTTCGGCACCTGACCGGGCGTGGGTCCGTGCGCGGAGAAGCTGCACTGGCTGGCCACCGCGGCCAGCACCACGCAGATCAGTACCAGCGGGATCAGCGACCAGATCAGATCCCGGTAGTCGTTGAGGATGCGTGGTTTCTGCGACACGACCCAAGTATCCACGCGCCGCCGAACCCGCCGAGCCTCGCCCTCGGGCCGGGAGGCCGACATCACAGCGGTCCCCACCGGCGCGGACGCTCTTCCCGCGAAGTGGAACAGCAGTACCTGAATGGCGGATCCGACCGTTCTGCGACAATTCACGCAGCAATACACAACCCGAGGAGGCACCGTCATGACGGCACCCACACCCGCAACCAGTCGCCGCCGCGAGGCCCCGGACCGCAACCTCGCACTGGAGTTGGTCCGGGTGACCGAAGCCGGTGCGATGGCCGCGGGCCGCTGGGTCGGCCGCGGTGACAAGGAGGGCGGCGACGGGGCGGCCGTCGACGCGATGCGGCAGCTGGTGGCCACCGTCTCCATGCGCGGCACCGTCGTGATCGGCGAGGGCGAGAAGGACGAAGCCCCGATGCTCTACAACGGCGAGCCCGTGGGCGACGGGACCGGTCCCGAGGTCGACTTCGCCGTCGACCCGATCGACGGCACCACGCTGATGTCCAAGGGGTCCCCGGGTGCCATCTCGGTGCTGGCCGTTGCCGAACGCGGCGCCATGTTCGATCCGTCGGCGGTGTTCTACATGGAGAAGATCGCGGTCGGCCCGGAAGCGGCGGATGTGATCGACCTGTCCGCCCCCATCGCGGAAAACCTGCGCCGGGTGGCCAAGGCCAAGAATTCGCTGGTCTCCGACCTCACCGTCTGCGTGCTGGACCGGCCCCGCCACGCCCGCCACATCCAGGAGGTTCGCGACGCGGGTGCGCGCATCCGCCTGATCTCCGACGGCGACGTCGCCGGCGCCATCGCCTGCGCCCGCCCCGAATCGGGCACCGACATGCTGGTCGGCATCGGCGGCACCCCCGAGGGCATCATCGCCGCGGCCGCGCTGCGCTGTATGGGCGGTGCCCTGCAGGGCAAGCTGGCCCCCACCGACGACGCCGAGAAGCAGAAGGCGCTCGATGCCGGTCACGACCTCGACCGCATCCTGACCACCGAGGACCTGGTCTCCGGTGAGAACGTCTTCTTCTCCGCCACCGGCGTCACCGACGGCGACCTGCTGCGCGGCGTGCGCTACTACAGCGGCGGCGCCTCGACCCAGTCGATCGTGATGCGCTCCAAATCCGGCACCGTGCGCATCATCGACGCCTACCACCGCCTCACCAAGCTGCACGAATACGCCTCGGTCGACTTCGTCGGCGACGAGGACGCGATTCCGCCGCTGCCGTAATATCGGCCTCCGCTTCGCTGCGGCGGGGTTTCGGCCCCTTGGCCTCGATTTTTCACTCCTCCGCTCAGTCGCTGCGCTCCCTCCCTCCGTCGCTCCAAAATCGAGGCGGCCGAAACCCGTTGACAGGTAACAGCCTCGATGGGGAGCTCCGGGGAGGGAACGCGGCGGTGGGGCTGGTGGCTCACCGCGCCGATTCGATCATCAGATACTCGAGGTGGGCCGTGTCGTCGGAGTTGTCACCGATGTCGACGACGGCGACGAACTCGCGGTCTTCTGCTTGGCGCTGCAACAGACCCCACGAGTGGGCGAGATACCAACCGGCGCCGGTGGTTCCGCGCGGTCCCAAGCCGGCGCAGAAGATCCGGTATCGGCCGGGGTACAGATCCGGATCCGGTCGCACTCGCGCGATGACACCGACGCTGTGGCCGTCGCGCGAGCCGTACCGGCTGCCGTCGGCCAACGCCACCTGTTCGATGCGACGACCCCGGCCGTCGAGATCGAACAGCGGCCGCTCGACGTTGTCGAGATACCTTCGCGTGCACGCGTTGCCGGTGAGTCCGAAGCTGATGTAAGGACGCTCACCGTGTGCGACGACCTCGCGATCGCTGCGGACGTCGGCCGGGAAACCGGCATGGCGCTGGAGCATCGACAGCACGTACAGCAGCCCGCGAAACTCCTTCTCCGGCAAGGCCGCCAGCACATCCGAGCGGTGGTCGGCCGCGATCGCGCGAATCTTGCGCTCGAACGAATACCGATCGGACGCCGCGAGCGCCCGGCGTGCGCGCGCCGACCGCAGCGGCAGCTTGAATGCCGGGTACACGAGAGTGACACCGCTGGTGAGCATCTCGGCTCCGAGAAAGGCCGCGAGTTCGACGTCGTCGGGCGGGAGACTCGGCTCGTCCACGCCGATCGCGACCGGTGTGGGCTCGGTTGCCGTCCGGAACAAACTCTCGATCGCCCAGCCGGGGAACATCTCGGCCAGCACCCGGCAGTGGTAGTCGCGTGGAAGCCCGACCATTTTACCCGAAAGCCATTGATAGAACTGGGTTTTCGCGGGCCCATAACCGGGCGGGACGGGCGGGTCGAGTCGTGCGGCACAGGCGTCGTAAGCGGCCAGGAAATCCGAGTGACTCTTGAGATGCCGCTCCGCCAGCAGCGTTTTCAGCACGGTAGCCAAGGAAACCCCCTTACCCCAGCGACCACCGCCCCGCGGCGGCGACCCGAACAATCGGCCCTACCCGGTACAGCTATGGCAAAGGCGCGGGACGTTCCGCCCCACCCGATCGACGGCCCGCATATCCATTAAGCGCCCTGACACCGTTGCAGGGCAACGCATCTCCGATCCGCTTTTGTCCGTTTTCCCACTGGTACGGCGGTTGCGGGCGACCGGCCGCTCGGCGCGGCGGAATCGATAACGGACAAAAACGAACTCGAGAGGCCGCCCCGCGGCGTGTTTCCGGGACGTTAATAGAAGTTGCGGGACCCCGGCGCGATTCGGGAAGCCCGCCGGGTTGTACACGATCTCAGCAGCAGTCAGGAGGCAGCGCCATGCCGACCATCACGTCCCTCTCCCCGTCGTCGGGCCCCACCACAGGAGGTACCAGCGTCACGATCACCGGTACCGGATTCACCGGTCCGACCACCGTCCGATTCGGCACGACCGCAACGACTTTCACGCTGAACTCATCGACGCAGATCACGGCGATCGCCCCGGCCGGCTCGGTCGGCGCCGTGCAGGTCACCGTCACCACCTCGGCAGGCACCAGCAACGGCGCGACGTACACCTACCTCGCGGTGCCGGCGTTGAGCGGCATCAACCCCGGCCAGGGGGCGACCACGGGCGGGACGACGGTCACGCTCACCGGGTCGGGCCTGACGGGAGCCACCGCGGTGAATTTCGGTACGACTCCGGCGACCTCGTTCACCGTCGATTCCGACACCCAGATCACCGCCGTCGCCCCCGCCGGCACCGGGATCGTGTCGGTGACCGTCACCGGGCCCGGCGGTACCAGCAACTCGGCCACCTACATCTACGTCGTCGTACCGAGCATCACCTCCATCTCCCCGGCCTCCGGGCCGACGACGGGAGGCAACAACGTGACGATCACCGGCACCGATTTCACCGGCCCGCTGACCGTCCGGTTCGGCACGACCGCCACGACGTTCACCGTGAACTCCAGCACCCAGATCACCGCCGTCGCGCCGGCCCATGCGGCGGGCACGGTGCAGATAACGGTCACCGGCTCGGGCGGAACCAGCAACGGTCTCGCCTACACCTTCGTCTGACGGCAGAAGCTGTCTCGGTCCGACGACAGTGCGTGCTGCCGCGCCCGCGGTCCGGCCGAACCGCCGGTATTCCGCCGATTCCTGTGCGAAAAGCCTCAGGCGTGGCAGCCCACTCCATCGTTCAACCGGCTTAGTGTCGAGTTATGACCGACGACCAGACGCAGTACCGCATCGAACACGACACCATGGGCGAGGTCCGCGTTCCGGTGAACGCGTTGTGGCGGGCGCAGACGCAGCGGGCGGTGGAGAACTTCCCGATCAGCGGCCGCGGCCTCGAACGCGCTCAGATCCGCGCCCTCGGCCTGCTCAAAGCCGCGTGCGCGGCGGTGAACCGGGATCTGGGGCTGCTCGACGGTGTGAAGGCCGAGGCGATCATCGCCGCTGCGAACGAGATCGCCGAGGGCCGCCACGACGACCAGTTCCCCATCGACGTCTTCCAGACCGGCTCCGGCACGAGCTCGAATATGAACGCCAACGAGGTGATCGCGAGCCTGGCCGCCGCCCGGGGCGTCACCGTGCACCCGAACGACGACGTGAACATGTCCCAGTCGTCCAACGACACCTTCCCCACCGCGACGCATCTGGCCGCCACCGAGGCCGTGGTGAAGGAGCTGCTGCCGGCGCTGGATCATCTGCGGCTGCGGCTGCTGGACAAGGCCACCGAGTGGCGGACGGTGGTGAAGTCCGGCCGCACCCACCTGATGGACGCCGTCCCGGTGACCCTCGGCCAGGAGTTCAGCGGCTACACCCGGCAGGTCGAGGCCGGAACGGAACGCCTGGTCGCCGCCCTGCCGCGGCTGGGTGAGCTGCCCATCGGCGGCACCGCGGTCGGTACCGGACTCAACGCGCCCACCGGCTTCGGTGCGAAAGTCGTTGCGGAACTGCGCAAGACGACCGGACTGGACGAACTGGCCGAGGCTCGCAACCATTTCGAGGCCCAGGCCGCGCGCGACGGCCTGGTCGAGATCTCCGGTTCGCTGCGGACCATCGCCATCAGTCTCACCAAGATCGCCAACGATATTCGCTGGATGGGTTCCGGACCGCTCACCGGGCTCGCGGAGATCCAGCTGCCGGATCTGCAGCCGGGCTCCTCGATCATGCCCGGCAAGGTGAATCCCGTTCTGCCGGAAGCCGTGACGCAGGTCGCCGCCCAGGTGATCGGCAACGATGCCGCGGTGGCGTGGGGTGGCGGCAACGGCGCCTTCGAACTGAACGTCTACATCCCGATGATGGCCCGCAACGTCCTGGAGTCGATTCGATTGCTGGCCAACGTGTCTCGCCTCTTCGCCGACAAGTGCGTCGCCGGCCTCACCGCCGATACCGAACGGCTGCGCCGGCTCGCGGAGTCCTCGCCGTCGATCGTCACCCCGCTGAACTCGGCCATCGGCTACGAGGAAGCGGCCGCCGTGGCGAAACAGGCACTGCGCGAGAACAAGACGATTCGGGAGACGGTCGTCGACCGCGGTCTGATCGGCGAGAAGCTGTCGGAGGAAGAGCTGGATCGCCGGCTGGACGTGCTGTCGATGGCGAAGGTCGAGGACCAGGACTGATCGCACGATCTCCGGATCCGGCCGCCGCGACGCGCTCGCGCCGACAGGCCGGATCCGGACTTGCGGCTCAGGCCGCCACCAGCGCCGGATAGTCGCGCAGATCGATGTCGTTGGCGGCATTGTCGCTGTATTTCAGCATCAGGTCGAACATTCGCGAGCCGAGGAACCAGTTGCGCATCCGGATGCCGCGGGCGGTGCGCGGCGCGAGGAAGCGGCCCGCGTTGCTGTTGCCCGCGATCTTGGCGTAGCGCTTCATCAGTTCGTTGTAGCGGGCGAAGGCGGCCGTATGGTCGCCGTCGGCCAGCGCCAGCTCACCCGCCAGCACGTAGGCGCCGACCACCGCCAGCCCGGTTCCGAAGCCGCCCAGGGTATTTCCGTAGGCGGAGTCACCGACCAGCGCGACCCGGCCCTTGGTGTAGCCCTTCTTCATCCCCACCTGGCCCAGCGAATCCAGGTAGAACGAGTCGAGTTCGGACAGTTCGGCCATCATGGCGGGCACCGGCCCCCCGGCACCGGCGAAGGCGTCCGCCAGGACGCGGCGTTGCGCCGCCTCGTCGTGCCGGTCGAAGGTGAGCGGTTGGGCGGCGAACATGTACATGTGCGCGGCCTTGTTCCCGCCCCGGACCGCGAGCCGTCCGGGTTCGTTGTAGGCCTCGGACCGGTTACGCTGCCGCGGCCCGTTCGGGTCGTGTCCCCAGCCGGCCGCACCCGCGGTGCAGTAGTAGTAGCCCAGCTGTTTGACGTAGTCGGCCTCGGGGCCGAAGGCCAGGGCGCGCACCCGGGAGTGGATGCCGTCGCATCCGACCACCAGATCGAAGGTCCGCGCGGGGGCGTTCTCGAATTCGACCTCGACGCCGGCGGCGGTCTCACGCAGCGCGGTCACGGAGTCGCCGAACATGTATTCACAGCTGTGCGCGGTGCGCTCGTAGAAGATCTCGGCCAGGTCGCCGCGCAGGATCTCCACATCGCCGCCGGTGAAATCGCCTGATATGACGGCCAATTCGCCGCCCTCGGCGTCGGTGAGGATCATATCGGTCTTGCCGGTCTGCCGGCGGTGGATCTCCTCCCACACGCCCATCCGCTCGAGCACCGTGCGGTGGGTGGCGCCCTTGAAGTCGACGGCCTGACCACCGGCCCGCAATTCGGGCGCCCGCTCGACGACGGTGACGGCGAAGCCGTAGCGCTGCAGCCAGTAGGCCAGCGCCGGGCCGGCGACGCTCGCACCGGAGATGAGAACTGTCGTATTCCGCATGATGACCCCTCGATCAGTAACTGTGTCTGCCGGACGCTAATTAGCGTATGCTGGACGCAGTTTTCCGTCAAGCCGGAATTCGGAGAGGATGGCGTCATGACCGGACCGACTGCCCACGAACTGCTGTGGGGGAATTCGCAGCGCCCTCGGCGCGGCCCCAAGCCGTCGCTGTCGCTGGAACGCATCGTCACCGAGGCCATCGCCCTGGCCGATGCCGACGGGATGGCCGCCGTCTCGATGCAGCGGCTGGCCGAGCGGCTGGGCTGCGCCAAGATGGCGCTGTATCGCTATGTACCGGGAAAGGCCGAGCTCACAGCCTTGATGCTGGACTACGGGATGGGACAACCGCCGGAGGTCACGGTCGCCGACTCGGATACCGAACCCTGGCGCGAGGCGCTGCGGCAGTGGACAGAGACGATGTACGAGCGGTATCGGGCGCATCCGTGGACCATCGAACTCACCGCCGGTGCGCGACCGCTCGGCCCGAACGAACTGGGCTGGATGGAGGCCGCACTCGCGCCGCTGGCCGGCACCGGACTACGCGGCTCCGAACGCCTCGACACCGTGGTGCTGCTGAACGGCCACATCCGCAGCCTGGTGCAGCAGACCGCTTCGACCGGACCCGAGCAGGCCGAGAGCGAAATAGCCCGCCAGGTCGGCGAGGTCCTGGCCGCCCACGCCGACCGCTACCCCGAGGTCGTGGCGGCCTTCTCCGACACGTCCGAGGACGGTCGCAACGCGGCCCTGAGCTACGGCATCGAGCGCATTCTCGACGGTGTGGCCGCCCTGATCGCCCGGCGGCGGGACTGAAACGCGTCGAACACCCGACGACGAGCCGAAACGACCGCGATCATCCCCCGTCCGCGCCCCCGCACGCCTACAGTCGGACTATGGCCGAATTACCGGAGCTACAACAGAACGCCGTGACCACGGTGCGCGAGTTCTTCGCCGCGATGGAAATGAGCGCGGTGAACGAGGCGCTGGATCTGCTGGATCCCGACATCGTCTGGAAGAACACGTCGCTGCCCGATATCCGCGGCATCCATCGCGTCGGCGCGGTACTGCGCGGGCTGAGTCGCGACGCGTTCGGTTTCCGCGCCGATATGCACCACATCGCCGCGGAAACCGATGGCGCCCCCGCGGTCGAGGGCGAGACGGTCCTGACCGAACGCACCGATTACCTGCGCATGGGCCCGCTGGAAATCGGGTTCTGGGTCTGTGGCACGTTCGAACTCGTCGACGGCCGCATCACCCTGTGGCACGACCACTTCAGCTGGGAGAACTTCCTGCGCGGCACCGCGGCGGGGATCTGGAACCTGGTCCGCCGGCGCTGATCACGCGCAGCCGAGCGGCGCCCGGCGCTGCCGGTCGTGGTGCGCGCACCCGCACACCACGACCGTCGCGACATCAGCCGCGCAGGTGGCCGATCTCCGCTCGGGCCGCCTCACCTGCGGTGCCGAAGTCGGTGCGCGAGAAGATGTTCCAGCGTTCCAGCAGGGGTGTGAAGACCAGCTCTCCGGCGCGCTTGGGTTCGTAGATGCCGGCCTCGGCCAGGACCTCGGTGCTGTTGCGGCCGTCGCGCAGAGTGAGTTCGGGAACGCGGAACTCGGCGATCCGATCGGCGATCGCCCGTATGGCCTGATCCGGCACCAGCTCCAGCGCCGCGGCGACCAGATTGCCGAAGAACGCCGACTGCAACTCGTCGTCGAGCGCGATCCGGTCCGCGATGGCGGTCACCATCGAATTCTCCTGCAGCGCCGCGATATTGCGGTGCCGCACCGCCGAGGCGGACTCCTCGAAGGCGCACAGCGCCAGCACATCCAGCAGGTGCAGCGGCGGCCGGCGGAAGCCGGTGGTCATATGCTCCATCCGCGCGCGCTCGAGTTCCACCGGATCCACCGCCCGCGTCACCATCAGATAGTTGCGGATGAGGATCTCGTGGCGGTTCTCCTCGGCCGTCCAGCGGCCGACCCAGCGCCACCACGGGCCCGTGCGCAGGTGCTTGCCGAGCTCGCGATGGTACGACGGCAAATTGTCGGCGATCAGCACGCTCACGGTGAGCGCAACCGTGGCAACCTCACCCAGGGCGGCCTGTTCGGGATCCCAGTCGACGCCGCCGAGGAAGCCGAAATTGCGTCCGTCACTGAAAGGCACGTACTCGTGCGGCTGCCAGACCTGCGCCAGCTCGGTGTGGCGCCGGAGATTGTCTTCCACCGCATCCGCGAGCGATTCCAGCAGCTCACGATCGGTCAACTGAGTTTGCACCACGACAAGGTACCGACTGTTCGGGCGAAGCGGGGGAATTACGCGCGGACGCCGTGCGATACACAGCGGCGCGGGCGCGAGACCGTGAGGATGTCTCGGCGCCGCGCCGCGCGGCGTCCTACTTGGTGGTCACCGTGGTCTGCCGGTCGGCGGAGTTCCAGGTGATCGTGCCGCCGGTGAAGTCGCTCTCCTTACCGGTCGGGTTGTCCTTCTCGTCGCTGGTCGGATAGCCGAGCTTGCCGTTCACGCCGCCGTTGCCCTCCCAGGCGGTGCGGATATCGCCCCACACCACGTGGGCGTCGGTCTGCTGGCTCCAGCAGATCGCACCGCCGGTGAACTCCTGGCAGGAACCGCCGTTGGGGCCCTCGACCGCTGCGCCGGTGGGCTCACCGAGCGGGCTCTGCACAGCGCCCATCTCGGTGTACTTGGTGAGGATGTGGCCGGAGACCGCGATCTCCTGTCCGTTCTGGGTCGCGATCTTCGTCTCCGAGGCCGCGGCGCCCGGAGTCGTCGTGCCCGGAGCCGTGGTGCCCGGAGCCGTGGTGCCCGTCGCCATCGCGCCGGTGGTTTCGGTCATGCCGGCATGGGTGGTGGTCCCCGAGCTGCTGTTGTCGTTGTTGTCGTTGCTGCAGGCGGCGGTGAACAGCAGCGCCGTCCCGGCGAAGGCCATCACGACGGCGGCGGAACGTCGAGCGATGTGGTGCATGTTCATCCTCTCGGAAGGTGAAGGCAGGCGGTGCCGCGCATGCGGTACCACCGACCCACAGGCCGGCGCTCGGCAATGGTCCGGCGAACCTATCTGAAACACCGACAACCACGTCGAGCAGGGTTCTTGCGGAAATATACCCGCGACCGTGTGAGCTGAACCATATTCCGAATGTTTGCTGGGACACACCTTTTGCCGCCGAGGCGGTAGCGGAACATGTCCGCTACCGCCTCGGGGTTTCGCTCGGCCGACCGTCTCAGGCGTTCGGCCCGTACTCCTCCAGCATCTCGGTGACCAGCGCGGCGATCGGCGAGCGCTCGCTGCGGGTCAGGGTGACGTGGGCGAAAAGCGGGTGGCCCTTGAGCTTTTCGATCACCGCCGCGACACCGTCGTGGCGGCCGACCCGCAGGTTGTCGCGCTGGGCGACGTCGTGGGTGAGCACCACCCGCGACCCGCTGCCCAACCGGCTGAGCACCGTGAGCAGCACATTGCGTTCCAGTGACTGCGCCTCGTCCACGATCACGAACGAATCGTGCAGCGACCGGCCGCGAATGTGGGTGAGCGGCAAGACCTCCAGCATGCCGCGGGCGAGCACCTCCTCCATCACCTCCGGGCTCGCCAGGCCGTCGAGGGTGTCGAAGACCGCCTGGGCCCACGGGCCCATCTTCTCGCTCTCACTGCCCGGTAGATAACCCAGCTCCTGACCGCCCACCGCGTACAGCGGCCGGAAGACCACCACCTTGCGCTGAGAACGCCGCTCCAGCACCGCTTCCAGGCCCGCGGTGAGCGCCAGCGCCGACTTTCCGGTGCCGGCCTTACCTCCCAGCGAGACGATGCCCACACTCTCGTCCAGCAGCAGATCGAGGGCGATGCGCTGTTCGGCCGAGCGGCCGTGCAGACCGAAAGCCTCCCGATCGCCGCGCACCAGCTGCACCCGCTTGTCCGCGGTCACCCGCGCCAGCGCGCTGCCGTTGGCGCCGAGCAGCCGAATCCCGGTGTGACAGGGCAGGTCCCGGGCTTCGTCCAGATCGATGACCGAATCGGCGTAGAGCCGGTCGACGCAGTCGGCGCCGACCTCGAGTTCGGCCATCCCGGTCCAGCCGGAGATCACCACGTCCTGGGCGTGGTATTCCTCGGCGGGCAGGCCCACCGCGCCCGCCTTCACCCGCAGCGGAATGTCCTTGGACACCAGCACTACTCGCTGCCCCTCGGCGGCGAGGTTGAGCGCGCAGGCGAGGATTCGGGAATCGTTGGTGTCGGTGCGGAACCCGACCGGAAGCACCTCCGGGTCGGTGTGATTCAACTCCACCTGCAGCGTGCCGCCCTCGGTCCCGATCGGGACCCGCAGGTCCAACCGGCCGAATTCCAAACGCAGATCGTCGAGATTGCGCAGGGCTTCGCGAGCGAACCAGCCGAGTTCGTGATGGTGCCGTTTGGCCTCCAGTTCGCTGATGACCACCAGCGGTAACACCACGTGATGTTCACCGAAACGCGTCATGGCCCAGGGGTCGGACAACAACACGGAGGTGTCGATCACGAAGGATTTGCGGGGCGAGGTGCCGGCTCCCTTTCCGGAGCCTCCGCTCTTGTCGGAGCGGGCTTTCGAGGGAGCGATGACGGAGCGTGCATCAGTCACGGTGGGCTCCTTTGTTGTCCGTGCCATACCCGCACGGACGTTCTCGCTGGGCCGGTCCGCCCTGGGGTCAAACGACCCGAGGGCCGGGTACCGGCCCTCTCGTACTGAGTTGCTCAGCCACGATCAGAACCTCCCGGACGAGCCACAACGACGCGGCTCGCACTTCGACGGTACTGCGATTTCGCGATTCCGGCTCCCGAGATGGCAGGCGTGTCGATGAATAGGTAGTGAACGCCGACCGGTAGCTATCGGTCAGCTACAGAGTTGCCCGGCTACTCGCCCGAACCCGCTAGAGTCGCTACATGAGCGATGTGGCAGAGCTGGAGAAGCTGTCGTCGAAGGAACTCCACGACCGCGCGGTCAAACACGCCGTCCGGCACGGCGACGTCAAGTTCCTGTGGCGGCTGCTGGAGCAGATTCCGGCGGCGGCGGCCGCCACCGGGAACATCGGCGAGAGCGAGGCGGACATCAAATACGTACTGCCGATGCTCGACGACTACGTGCACGCCGGCGAGGGCAAGATCGCCGAGGCGTTGCGGCCGTTGTACATCGAATACCTGAGCACCCGCGACTGACCGCTCCCGGGCCTTCCGGCCAAACCCGCGGGCACCCGCGCCGCACGGTCGCGAAGCGAAAAGCCCACGCGCACAAGGCGACTCACAGATCGACCCCGGCGGCCTGGCCGGCTACCGGGGTCGATCGCGCTGCGGTGCGGCCTCAGCCGAGCAGCTTCCAGTCCTCCAGGCCGTCGTAGAGCGGGAAGTCCTGGGCCAGCTTGGACACTCGCGCGCGCAGGGACCCGAGGTCGGCGTTGCCCGCCAGCGCGGTGGCGATGATGTCGGACACCTCGGCGAATTCGGTGTCGCCGAAGCCGCGGGTGGCCAGCGCGGCGGTGCCGATGCGCAGGCCGGAGGTGACCATCGGCGGACGCGGGTCGAACGGAACAGCGTTGCGGTTCACCGTGATTCCGACCTCGTGCAGCAGATCCTCGCCCTGCTGGCCGTCCATCTGCGAGTTGCGCAGATCCACGAGCACCAGGTGCACATCGGTGCCGCCGGTCAGCACGGTGACGCCGTTACCGGCAACATCGGCGGCGGTCAGGCGCTCGGCCAGGATCTTGGCGCCGGACAGGGTGCGCTCCTGGCGCTGCTTGAACTCCTCGGTGCCCGCGATCTTGAAGGCGGCGGCCTTCGCGGCGATCACGTGCATGAGCGGACCGCCCTGCTGGCCCGGGAACACGGCGCTGTTGAGCTTCTTCGCGTATTCCTGCTTGGCCAGGATCAGACCCGAACGCGGACCACCGAGGGTCTTGTGCACGGTCGAGGACACCACATCCGCGTGCGGCACCGGCGAGGGGTGCAGACCGGCGGCGACCAGACCCGCGAAATGCGCCATATCGACCCAGAGGTAGGCGCCCACCTCGTCGGCGATCTCGCGGAAGGCCGCGAAGTCCAGGTGACGCGGGTAGGCCGACCAGCCGGCCACGATCACCTTCGGCCGGACCTCGCGCGCCTGCTTGCGCAGCTCGTCCATGTCGACGCGGTGGTCTTCCTTGCTCACCCCGTAGGCGTGCACCTCGTAGAGCTTGCCGGAGAAGTTGAGCCGCATCCCGTGGGTGAGGTGACCGCCGTGCGCCAGATCCAGGCCGAGCAGTTTCTCGCCCGGATTCATCAGCGACATCAGCACCGCGGCGTTGGCCTGCGCGCCCGAATGCGGCTGCACGTTGGCGAATTCGGCGCCGAACAACTCCTTGACCCGCTCGCGCGCGAGGTTCTCCACCACGTCGACGTGCTCACAACCGCCGTAGTAGCGGCGACCGGGATAACCCTCGGCGTATTTGTTGGTCAGCACGCTGCCCTGCGCCTGCAGCACCGCGCGCGGCACGAAGTTCTCGGAGGCGATCATCTCGAGGGTGTCGCGCTCACGGGCGAGTTCGCCCGCCATCGCGGCGGCGAGCTCGGGATCGAGATCGGCGAGCGACTGGGTGTTGACAGAGGGGGCGGTCGTCTGGGTCACGCGCACAGTCTATGTGGTGGCCCCCGGGCGCTCCGTCGTGGCCCGCAACGGCACCGGGCGCGGCGACCGCGATACCCGCCGAGATGTAATAGCGACTGCACACCGGCCGTTGCGCCCCCATAATCCGGGGCTGCCCGCTTCGTAAAAAAGGCGTAACATTCGCCGCGCTGTCGACGACTGTGACAGCGTCATCGACTCATTCGATCACATCAGGGGTTCACATGCTGTTTTTCACCGCGGGTACCGGTAACTCGATTCAGGACATGCTTTTCGCGATCCTGAAGTCCGCCTGCACCATCTCCTCCGGCGGCAACGCCGGTTGTGCGGGCTGGGGCGCGTAGTAGCGCCGAGACCCTTCGGCCGGATTCGCGAGTCGGGGCGCGGATCCGGTCGGTATTCGGAATCGGAATTCCGACGAATAGATCGATAGCCCCGAATCGGATAGTGCGATACCGATCACGGTCACCATTGTTTGCGCAGCGCCGCCGGGGTCAGCGGCTCGTCGAGCAGCCGGCCGAAGCGTGCCACCCGATCGCCGGCGTCGACCGCGCGATCCAGCCACCCGCCCAGCAGGCGATACCCCTCCACATAGGTGCTGATGTAGGCCCGCCACAGCGGTGAGGACAGAAAGCGCAGGGACTGCCGCGCGCGTTCGGGGGTGGTCAGACTCCAGCGCTGCAGGAATTCGGCGACCTCGTCGGCGCCGCGACCGCGATCGTGCAGCAGCAGCGCCGCATCCTGGCGGACCGCGAGCAGTTTCGCCGAGGCATTCGAGAGTCGTTGTGCGCGTTCGCCGTCGAATCGCAGACCGAGGTCGGCATAGATTTCCTGCGCCCAGATTCCCCAGTCCGGCCCGACGATCGATTTCAGCGCCAGATCGGCCAGCCCCTCGGCCATCAGACATTGCGGCGTGTTCACCACGAACAACGTCTGTTCGTCCTGTCCGGCCGCGACGAGCCCCGCCTCTTTGCGGCAGTGTTCGGTGTGGTGGCCCGGATACGCCTCGTGCGCGATCAGCGCCGGCAGCTGCGCCATATGTTGTTTGAGATCGGAATTGATCGCGACCCGGGAGCGGAAATTACCGAGGTAGTAATTGAACCCCGACCACGGTTTGTCACCGACGATCTCGTATTCCACCTGCTCGTGATCCGGCAGCGGATAGCGTTCGCGCACCAACTCGCGCAGTGCGCCCGAGAATGCCTGCACACATTCGGTGAGGCGGTGCGGCGGAATCTCGTCGGCGCGCCGATGCGCGGTCATCCGGTCCAGCAGCGGGCCGTCACCGGCCAGCACCTCGTCGAGTTGCCGATGCGCGTCCCGGTAGTCCTCGACGTCGCCGAGTGCGATGTCGACGTCGAAATAGGACCGCACCTCGTCGATGAAGGAGATGTCGTCGCCGGCGAACTTGCGTCCGGAGCACTCCAGCGCCCGCAGGTGCGCCTCCAGGAATTCGGTGCGCTGCTCGCTCAGCCCGGCCTCGGGCAGTTCCTTGCGCAGGGCCACCGCCCGGTCCGCCAGCTCACGCGGCTGCGGCGCGGGCGCCGACTCCACGGCTCGGCGCAGCGCGGGATCACCGGTGTAGGCGTCGACGAAGCCTGGTTCCAAGCGATCGAATGCCAGTCCCAGGCGCAGATATTCGGTGACGAGCGGATGCGCGTGCATGACATCCGACGATAGCCGCTTCCCTCTTCCCGGCCTCGTCGGCGACCGAAACCCGGCGGTGGGGAGAGAAATGTCACCGGGGGTTACCGGCGAGTAATAACACCCCGCGTTCGGCACTGTGCCCACCCCGAGGAGAATTCGCCTATGCGAGGACTGTCGAGCGCATTTCGCCGCGCCGGGCACGGCACAGGTTCACCGGTGACGTCGTTACGGGTGGTGGCACGCCCGCCCGGCGCGGGGTCTCCGGACCGGGAGCGTGCGTAGGTGGGCCGGATGAGCGAGCCGAGTCCGTATGTCGAATTCGATCGCAAACAATGGCGCACCCTGCGTAAATCGACTCCACTGATCCTCACCGAGGAAGAACTGATCGGCCTGCGTGGTCTCGGCGAGCAGATCGATCTCGAAGAAGTCGCCGAGGTCTATCTGCCGCTGGCCCGGTTGATCCACCTCCAGGTCGCCGCCCGGCAGCGACTGTTCGCCGCGACCGCGACCTTCCTGGGTGAAACCCACCCCGACCATCAGGTGCCGTTCGTCATCGGCATCGCGGGCAGCGTGGCGGTCGGCAAATCGACCACCGCCCGCGTATTGCAGGCACTGCTCGCACGCTGGGATCACCACCCGCGCGTCGACCTGGTGACCACCGACGGATTCCTCTATCCCACGGTCGAGCTCACCCGGCGCGGCATCATGCATCGCAAGGGTTTTCCGGAGAGCTACAACCGCCGCAAGCTGCTGCGTTTCGTCACCGAGGTCAAATCCGGTGCGCCCGAGGTGTGCGCGCCGATGTATTCGCATATCGCCTACGACATCCTGCCGGACCAGTTCCACTGCGTGCGCCAGCCCGACATCCTCATCATGGAGGGGCTCAACGTCCTGCAGACCGGGCCGCGGCTCATGGTCTCGGACCTGTTCGATTTCTCGATCTACGTCGACGCGCGCATCGAGAACATCGAGCGGTGGTACGTGGATCGTTTTCTCTCCCTGCGGAAAACGGCGTTCGCGGACCCGCAGTCGCATTTCCACCACTACGCGAAATTCAGCGATTCCGAGGCGACCATCGCCGCCCAGGAGATCTGGAACGCCACCAACCGGCCGAATCTGGTGGAGAACATCCTGCCGACGCGGCCGCGCGCAACCCTGGTGCTGCGCAAGGACTCCGACCACAGCATCAACCGGATTCGCCTGCGCAAACTCTGATCCGGTTCCGCGTCACGCCGGCCAGGCCGCGTCGAGCCGGGCGGCGACATCGATGTCGCGGACGGCCGCGATATGCGGTTTGCGGATCTCGTTGGCCACATAGCGGGCGACGAACCGGCGGATCTCGTGATCGACGCTGGCCAGCAGCCGCAGCAGTTGGCCGCGCCGGGTCGTGGTGGCCACATCGATGCGCACATCGCCGGGGTGCGGTTCGGCGATGTCGATGACGATCCGCAGCGGTGCCGCGGTGCGGACCGTCAGGTGGACGTGGACGAAGCCGGTGACGTCGAAGCGGTGACGATCGACGGCCAGATCCAGCAGCAGATCGATATCGAGCGGTATGGCGAGCTCGAAACCGACGACCTCGCCGACCGAGCGTTCCAGTACCGGATCACCGAGCTGCACCTGCGCGGAGGCCTTCGCCAGATGTACCGGCCCCACCCCGATCGGGCCGAAATCGAATGCGCTGCCTGCCAATTGGGCGAAAACAGCGGCGATCCGCTGTTCGGAGGCGGCATAGGCCACGAATCGCCGGCCGAATTCGGCATAGGTGACGTAGGGCACCGGCGTTCCGGCCACCTCCGTCGCACCGCCCGGCCCGGCCCGCATCTCGCTCATGTTCGCGACGGTACGCGAGCGCGGCGCCGGATCGGGGGATGATCTTGCAATGCAATACATCCTGCGCCGGGCCGTTATCTGCGGCCCGTCCGCTCACACCCCGTAACGGCGATGGCGTGCGGCGTAGTCGCGCAGTGCGCGCAGGAAGTCGACGCGGCGGAACTCCGGCCAGTAGGCCTCGGTGAACCAGATCTCGGAGTAGGCGCTCTGCCACAGCAGGAAACCCGAGAGCCGCTGCTCCCCCGAGGTGCGGATGACCAGATCCGGATCGGGCTGGCCCGAGGTGTAGAGATGCTGGCCGATGGCGTTGACCGTGATCGACTGCACGAGGTCCTCACCGGTCTCCCCGGCCGCGATCTCCTGCCGGACCAGCGAGCGCACCGCGTCGGCGATCTCCTGGCGGCCGCCGTAGCCGATGGCCACGTTCACGTGCACACCACCGCGACCGTGCGTTTCGTCGGCAGCCTTCTCCATGCGGCGCGCGACGTCCTCGGGCAGGCCCTTCAGCGACCCGACGATGCGCACACCCCAGTTGTTCTCCGGTGCGGACAGTTCCTCGACCACATCGGTGATCACCTCGAACAGGGTTTCCAGTTCGTCGGCCGAGCGGCTGAGATTCTCGGTCGACAGCAGATACACCGTCACCATCTCGATGCCCTCGGCCTGGCACCAGCCGACCAGTTCGGCGATCTTCAGCGCACCCACCCGGTGGCCGTGGGTGACGTCGGTGAAGCCGTTCTCCCGCGCCCAGCGGCGATTTCCGTCACAGACGACCGCGACGTGACGCGGATGCTGTTTGCCTGCCAGCTGTTTCGACAGCTGCGCCTCGTAGATGCGATAGGGCAGGTTGCGCACCTTACCGCTGAGCACCCGACTAGCAAGCTTCACGGCTGCCAACCTTATCCACCTCTCGCGTGCCGCCCGAGTTCTCCGCCAATTCTGCTGCGCAGTGAGGGCAGCGGACGCCACGATCAGTTCCCCGGTTCCGGTCGACCCTATCGCGGCGGCGTCCGGCACGCGGAGCCTACTGCCGGTACAGTGACTGGAGAACTAACCTACGCAACCGTAGGTTACTCAGGAGGTAACCAGTGTCCGAACGGGTGAGCTCGGCAAATCCGGTCCTCGGGAAGGTGTCCGCGCTCGAGCATCTGGCCGAGGAGGGTCTGCGCACCCTGGCCGTCAAGCCGCGGATGCGCGGCTGGATCCACACCTACGCGGTCGGCGTCGCGGCGGTCGCCGTGGCCGTGCTGGTCGCCGCCGCCGCGACCGTGTCCGCGACCGCGGGCTGGTCGACACTGGTCTACGGCGTGACCGTCTGCGGCATCTTCGGCATCAGCGCGATCTACCACCGGGTGACCTGGCAGTCCGCGCGCACCCGGACCCGCATGAAGCGCGCCGACCATTCGATGATCTTCCTGTTCATCGCCGGCAGCTACACCCCGTTCGCGCTGCTGGGACTGCCCGGCCGCACCGGGATCACCCTGCTGAGCGTGGTCTGGGCCGGCGCCGTGGCCGGGGTGGCGTTGAAAGTGCTGTGGCCGACCGCGCCGCGCTGGGTCGGGGTGCCGCTGTATCTGCTGCTGGGCTGGGCCATCGTGCCGGTCGCGGCGACACTGACCCACAACGTGGGTGTCACGCCGATGGTGCTGCTGTTGATCGGCGGCATCGCCTACAGCGTGGGGGCGATCCTGTACGCCGCCAAATGGCCGAATCCGTGGCCGGAGGTCTTCGGTCACCACGAATTCTTCCATGCGGCAACGGTTCTCGCGGCCCTGTGCCATTACGTCGCGATCTGGTTGGTCGTATTCTCGTAGGGCAAGATCACCGGTAACCTGCCACGGCCACGTGCGCGGGTTCTATGCTCGTTCGTGCTGTACGTCC
>NZ_BAFQ01000159.1 GCF_000308375.1 Nocardia aobensis NBRC 100429
TGTCGCCCGCCGGGCGCGGGTTGTCGTCCGCCGGGCGCGGGTTGTCGTCCGCCGGGCGCGGGTTGTCGTCCGCCGGGCGCGGGTTGTCGTCCGCCGGGCGCGGGTTCGAGGTGCCGGCCGTCGCACCGGTCGAAGCGTCAGGCGTCCCGGCCTCGGCTGCGACCGCAGGTCGGGCCGGCGCGGTGCGCGAGTTGTCGGATTCGTCGGCCGGGGCATCATCGACCGCACCGGGAATCTTCTGCTCGGCCGACGGGCCGGGTTCGTTATGGGCGCGGGCGGCGGAGCGAGTCCTGGTACCGCGCGACGCCGCCGGTGCGGGGCGGACGAGGTCGATGGAGAACAACTCCAATTCGACCGGCTCGTCCACGGCATCGTGCGCCTCTGGCGGAGGAACAGAGAGAGCGAACAGCGTTGCGTCGTCGGTTGTTTCGGATGTTTCGGTGTCGCCGTGGTCGGTCGCCGCTGTAACCGCCGTTACCTGAGGCTCGTCCTCTGCCTCCGCGGACTCCCCGGCATGCGCTTCGCCGGAGGGGCTCCATTCGGCCACCATTACGTCATCGGTCGACGCCGGGGCGGCTTCCCCGGCGGCTTGTCCGTGGTCGGGGGCCGTGCCGGTCGGAACCGATTCCGCAGCGGACCGGTCGCCCTCGCTCGAGCTCACCGAGTCCAGACCGTGGCGGCTCCCGCCTGCGGTGGCGGCCGCATTCTCTTCGTCGGCGGCGGCGCGGCCGATCTCCGGAATGGCCGACAGTTCCTCGGCCAACTCGGTATCCACCAATTCGGCGGCAGCGAGATCACTTGCGGCCCAGGTCGTTCCGGGAAGCTCGGCTGATTCCGGTTCGAGCAGACGGACGGCCAGGCGTTCGGCCAGGTCACGGGCTTCGTCGGTGCGGCGGCGCAGCGTCATGGCGGCGGTGCGGGCGTCGGCGAGCGCGGCCGCCACCGGTTCGACGCGGCGGGCGCGGTCCAGATCGGCCTGCAGCCGGTCGCGATGGGACGCGCCGGCGGTGTAGTCGTCGAGGTGGCGGCGGGCGATCGCGGCGCGTTCACGACGCTCCTGTACGCGGCGATGTTCCTCGGCCGCAGACAGCCGGCGCGCCGAATCCTGCTGGCAGCGAGCCAGATCCGCCGCCGAACGCTCCGCCTCGGCGCGGGCCTGCGTAAGGAGCTGCTGTGACCATTCCACGGCCTCGAACGGGCCGACGGCTTCAGTGGCGCCCAGGCCCGCGGTAATCGCGACCTGGGCGATCAAGCGGTCGACGCTCTGGCGGTGAATGTCCAGCTGCGCGCCGCTCTCGCGCCGCCGCTGCGCCAGCCACTGTTCGGCCGTGCCGAAGCGCTCGGTGTCGAACAGTCGCTCGAGCAGCTTTTCCCGATCCTCGTTGTCCGAGCGCAGAAAGCGCGCGAAATCGCCCTGCGGAAGCAACACCACCTGGAAGAACTGATCGGCACTCATCCCCAGCAGCCGGCTCACCTCGTCGCCGATATCGGGGATGCGCGACAGATGTTGTCCGCGCCCGTCCAGCCATTCCAGTGTCGCCGCGGCCTGTTCGGTCCGCATACCGGTGCCGCGCTTCTTCGGTCGCTCGAACTCCGGTGATCTGGTCAGGCGCAGCCGGCGGCCGCCGAGCGTCGCCTCCAGCACCACCCGTGGCGCGGTCTGCGCATCGGCGTGGTCGGAATGCAGGCGCTTACTCTCCCCCCGCGCCCCCGGCACCCGGCCGTACAGCGCGAACGCGATCGCGTCGAGCACCGTTGTCTTCCCCGCGCCGGTATGGCCGTGCAGCAGGAACAGACCGTCGGCGCCGAGCTCGTCGAAATCGACCCGAGCCGTCTCGGCGAACGGCCCGAAAGCCGTGAGCTCCAGCCGATGCAGCCTCATGCGGCCCCCGCCCGGGCGTCGGTCATGCCGACAACTCCGCCGAGGCTGCCACCACTTCGGCGACGGGTTCGCGCCGGGCCGCGGACAGTGCCTGCTCGATCAGCGCCATCTCCCCCGCCGTCGGTTCACCGCGCACATCGCTGAGAAAGCTGTGCGCGATCTCGCTGTCGCGGCGGCCGTGTACCCGTTCGCGGTAGCGCAGCTGCGCATTGCCCTCCGGGCGAGACCATTCCACGTGCACCGCGTGTGGAAACCGCTCCCGCAGCCGGCGCAGCGCATCGACGGGGCGGGCGTGATCGGTGAGCACCGCGGAGACGTAATCGTCCTCGGCGTCGGCATATTCGGCCGCGGACAGCAGCTCGTCCAGCACGCCGGTCAGCTGACGCAGTCCACGCACCACCGGGAGATCGTGGCGCTGCACCGATACCAGCCCGCCGGCGTCCAGATCGACGATCCACACCGCCTTGCGATGCGACCGCTCCGCGAACGAATACGGCAGCGGCGAGCCGGAATATCGCACCGACTCCGACAATGTCTGGGGCGAATGCAGATGGCCCAGCGCGACGTAATCGATGCCCTCGAACGCGCTCAGCGGAACGGTCTCCACCCCGCCCACCGCGATCGAACGTTCCGAACCGGTCGCCTCGGCACCGACCACGAAGGCGTGTGCCAGCACCACGGTGCGCGGAGCACCGCGGCGTTGCCGGTCCGCACGGATGCGGGCCAGCGCGGCATCCAGAATCTCGGCATGCGAGCGCGCCTGCGGCACATCCAGTTCCGCGCGGGTGATTTCCGGCTCCAGATACGGGATGCCGTAGCAGGCGACGGGTCCGTGCTCGTCGGTGAGCACGACCGGCCGGTCCACCTCCGCCACCGACGTCCGCAGATGCAGTCCGCCCGCCGCGGCGAAGCTGCCGAGGGCGCCCAGCCGAGTGGGTGAATCGTGGTTACCCGAGGTCGCGACGATCGTCGCCCCCGCGGCGCGGATCGCCTCGAAACCCTTGTTGCACACCGCTATCGCGTCCGCGCTCGGAATCGACCGGTCGTAGACGTCACCCGGTACCACCACCGCGTCGACCTGCTGCGCGGCCACGAGTTCCGCCACCGCCTCCAGCGCACGCGCCTGATCGGCCAGCAGGTCGACACCGTGAAAGGTGCGCCCGATGTGCCAGTCCGAGGTATGCAGCATCCGCATGTGGGAAGAGGCTAAGCCATCTCACCGACAAGGTTGAATCGCTTCGGCGTGTCGACGGGTGATGCTGGAGAATTGCCGGGATCCGCGAACTTGTCGGTGGGATAGGGCACCATCGGGCGCATGACCGCATCGATGCTGTTCGCGTTGTTGTTGGTGTTCTGCGCGGGGGCCGGCCTCGGGTGGCTGGGCCATGCCGCCCGGGCGGGACAGCGGGCGGCCACGGCCGAAGCTCGGCTCGCGGCGCTGCGGGACAACGAACAGCTGCTGCGGCAATCGCTCGGCGCCGCGAGTGCGGATGCGGCACGGCACAATTCGCAGGCCATCGGCACCCTGGTCGAACCGCTGCGCGAGGCCCTGGGCAGTTTGAACCAGCACATCCAGCAGGTCGAGCACCACCGCATCAACGCCTACTCCGGGCTGCGCGAACAGGTCGCGGGGATGCAGCGGATCTCCCAGCAGTTGTCCACACAGACCGGCGAGCTGGTGTCGGCATTGCGCGCGCCACAGGTGCGCGGGCGCTGGGGTGAGATCCAGCTCGAGCGAGTCGTCGAACTGGCGGGGATGGCCAAGCACTGCGATTTCGACACGCAGGTCACCGCGAGCGGCCGCGACGGCCTGGTCCGGCCCGACCTGGTGGTTCGGCTGGCCGGTGACCGCCAACTGGTGGTCGACGCCAAGGTGCCGCTGACGGCCTATCTGGACGCCACCGGGGAGACGGATCCGCGCCGGCGCGCCGACCATCTGGCCCGGCACGCCAAACACCTGCGCGCGCATGTCGACCAGCTGGCCGGTAAGGCGTACTGGGAAGCCTTCGACCCCAGCCCGGAATTCGTGATCCTGTTCATCCCGGGCGATCCGTTCCTCGACGCCGCACTGACCGCCGATTCCGGCCTCCTCGAATACGCGTTCGGCCGCAACGTGATTCTCGCTACACCGACCACCTTGATCGCATTACTGCGCACCGTCGCATTCGGCTGGCGACAGGAGGCACTTTCGCGAGACATGGCAACCGTTCAGCAACTGGGCCGGGAGCTCTACACCCGGTTGTCCACAACGGGCAGCCATCTCGACAAGCTCGGCACCCAACTCGGCAAGGCCGTCGACGCTTTCAACCACACCGTGGCCTCGATCGAGTCGCGCGTGATGGTCACCGCGCGCCGTCTGCACGATCTCGACATCGGCGATCGCGCCGTACCGGCAATTGCTCCCGTCCAGTCGTGGCCGCGCGCGGTAGGCTTCTCGGACACCAACGAGTAACTCCGGCAGCAGCCCGGCCTCGACACACGTTCCGGCCGCGGCAGATAGTGTGCTTTACGTGGCAGCTACCCAACGCGAGCGATCCGATGTACCCGCCTCGCACCTCTCGATCGTCCCGTCGGTGCCCGGCATCCCCGCCGGCGCCGCGGTGTTGATCGCGGTGGCGTGCACTTTCATCGGATTTTTCATCGACTCCGGAAACAGCGGCAAGGAGCTGACCCATGTGTTCGCCGCGTTCTACATCGTCGGATGTGTGATCGCGGCATGCGTGGTGCGCTATCGCGGCCTGTTCACCACCATGGTGACCCCGCCGCTACTGCTGTTCATCGCCGTCCCGCTGGCCTATCAGCAGCTGACCGGGCACAGCTCGACCTCGGTGAAGGACATCCTGCTGAACCTGGCGATTCCGCTGGTGAACAGATTCCCGACCATGGCGCTGGCGACGGTCCTGGTGCTGGGTGTCGGCGCCCTGCGGGTGTGGCTGTACCGCAACGCCGACACCACCGCGCGTCCCACCCGGGAACGCGGCAGCGACAGCTGGAACCCGCGTTCGGCCGCCGGCCGTGCGCGTCGCGCCCGTAGCGACGCCGCCGGCGGCGAGACCCTGCGGCGTAGCTCCCGCGGTCAGAAGCGCGGCGCGGAGGCCACC
>NZ_BAFQ01000158.1 GCF_000308375.1 Nocardia aobensis NBRC 100429
GCTGGTCGCCGTGGTCGCCGCCTGCGGTCTCGAAGCCGGCGGCGCCGTTCCGCTGCCGGTCGGGCCGGGCAGTATCGAGCCGATTCCCGCGCTCGACGGCGTGCAGATCACCGTGGGCTCCAAGGATTTCACCGAACAGAACATCCTCGGCTATCTCATCGAATTCGCGCTCACCGCCGCCGGGGCTCAGGTCCGTGATCTCACCAATATCACCGGATCGAACAGCCTGCGCGATGCGCAACTGCACGGACAGGTCGATATCGCGTACGACTACACCGGAACCGGATGGATCAACTATCTGGGTAACGAGACACCGATTCCCGACTCCACGCGGCAATTCGAGGCGGTGCGCGATGCGGATCTCGCACAACACGGCATGGTCTGGGCCGATCCGGCGCCGATGAACAACACCTACACGATGGTGACCAATGCGGCCGCCGCCGCACGCACCGGCACCACGACGATTTCCGACTATGCCCGTCTGGTGAACACCGACCCGAGTACGGGTCCGACCTGCCTCGGTACCGAATTCAGCGTCCGCCAGGACGGATTTCCGGGCCTGGCTCGCAAATACGGTATCGACCTCGGCAAGGTGCACAAGCAGATCATGCAGGATTCGCTGGTGTATTCGGCCACCGCGAACGGCACCTGTCAATTCGGCGATGTCACCGCGACCGACGGCCGCACCAAGGCGCTGAATCTGGTGCAGCTCACCGACGATCTGAACTTCTTCCCCAAATACAATGCGGCACTGGTGATGCGGAAATCCTTCGCCGACGCGCATCCACAGGTGGCGCAGGTCATGGCGCCGATCTCCGCACTGCTCACCAACGAGACGATCACCGAGTTGAACCGGAAGGTCGACGTCGACGGCGCCGAGCCGGCGACCGTCGCGCGCGATTGGCTGATCCGGCAGGGGTTCGTGACCGCCGGCTGAGGATCAGGCGAGCGCCGTCCGCACCGCGAGCCAGCGACCGCCCGGGTCGGCATAACCGTGATACATCAGCGGAATCCGTTGGTCCACACCGAAATAGCGGAAGACGGCCAGCATCGCCTGCCGCACCGAGTAATCGGCGAAGTCGTCGATGCGGCGCGGGCCGATCGCATGTTCGGGCAGCACGGCCAGCCGCGCCATCTCCTCCGGATCACAGACGTCGAGGCCCATCGGCCCGTCGGCGATGTAGTGATCGTGGAAGATGTGACGCAGCTCCGACGCATCGGCATGCCGAGAGACGCAGGGCAGCAACCGAATTGCCGCGCCCGGCAGGGTCGGTGCTTCCAGTGCGGCGGTCAGCTCGGGATCCGGCGCCGGCGCATCCCGAACCGGCACCTGTTCGAGCAGATGCAGCATGGACGCGCCCCGGACCCGCGGCTCGGGCACCAGGAACAGACTCACCATCGGTCCGGTATGGGCGGCATCGGTCAGACATACCCGCGTATGTGATCGATCGGGCGAACGCGGCGCGGCGGGCGTGGACGGGGGCGTGGTGATCGGGTCGGACATGCGGTCTCCTGGAGGGGAGGGCGATCGACCCTCCTGCGAACGCGCTGGTACGAGGTCCGAAGCTGCGCCGGCCGCCGAGTTACCCGACTCGGACCGATCTCCTCGACGTCCGACCGTTGTGCCATGAATTATAGGAGCCGGGGACACGACGCGACATCCGGAATCCGCTATCCGGTTGCTTCGGGGGGTGCGATCACGCGTTCAGCAGCCGCGGGAGTCCGCCCAGCTCCGTGTCGATGCGGCGGCGCACCGCCGGCCATTCCTCGTCCAGGATGGAATAGAACGCGGTGCTGCGCACGGTACCGTCCAAGCCGCGCGAATGTGCCCGGCGGACGCCGTCGCTGGTCGCGCCCAGACGCTCGATCGCCGTGCGCGAGCGGACGTTTCGCACATCGACGCGCAGCGCGATCCGGCGGACCCGCCACACGTCGAAGGCGTGCTCGAGCAGCAACAGTTTCGACTCCAGATTGATACCGGCGCCGCGCGCTCGTGGGCAGAGCCAGGTATTGCCGATTTCGGCGGCGTCGGGCACCGCGAGCAGCGGATCTCCGGTCGGCATACCGTGCACGACCGGCCACACCATCGGCCCCTGCCAATAGTCGAAACGGCAGAAGCGCGTCGAGCCCAGTACCCGGTTGTCGGCCGTGGCGACGACCGCGAAGGCCAGTGCCGAACCGACCGCGTGCGCCGCCGCGGCCTGGGCGACATAGTCCGCGGCCTCGGCTCGGCCGTGCGGTACGGGGGTGAACGCGAACGCATCGCGATCCGCGGCGCCCGCCTCGGCGAGCCCCGGAACATGGTGCGGTGCCAAAGGTTCCAGCCGCACGTGGCGGCCGGTCAGGATGACGGGTGCAGGCACGTTCCCTCGATCTTTCGGGACGGACTCCGGTAACGCCCAACGATCGTCACACCGGCCTACAACGCTCCGGATCGACGACCAGTCCTGGCGCGCCGGCAGCAGCATCGGACAGTGAGATGAACGATAACCGAACGTGTGCCGTCGTCAATGCAGGTGTGGCTTAAATTTTACGGGATTGCTCGCGTGTCGCTCGGCGCGTCGCAGGGCGGTTTTCGGCGTCCTTTTCGGTGCGTTCGCCCCGGTTATCGGGTCGACACGAAACCGTTGCCGGAGTGCCGGACTCCTCCGGATGTGCCGTCGTAGCCTGGTAAGAGCGAACGGGGGGCGTCATGACCGAAACATCACGCGCGGCGATCCTGCTCGACGTCGACGGCCCCCTCAATCCCTACCCCCGGCCCGCGCACCCGCCCCCGCACGGGTATCTGCCTTATGTGTTGCAGCACAGCATCATTCCCGCGATACCGCCCATCGACCAGCAGGTGCTACTCGATGCCGCGGTCGGCTCGCGACTGCTGGAACTGGCCGAAATCACCGATGCCGAACTCGTGTGGGCGACCGCGTGGGAGTACGAGGCCAATACGGTCCTCGGTCCCGTCCTCGGATTGCCGCCGCTGGAGGTGATCATCTTCGAGGACACCGGAATTCGGCATCGCGAGGGCCACCACGGAAAGCTTCCGACCATCGACCGCTGGGCCGGACGCCGGCCGCTGTGCTGGTTCGACGACGAATTCCAGCCCGCCGACCAGGGCTGGGCCGAACGCCGTACCGACACCGTCGCACCCACCCTGCTCGTCCCGGTCGACCGCCACACCGGTTTGACCCCCGACCACCTCGAGGTCGCCAGGGCGTTCCTGGAGCCGCTTCGCGGGCCGCGAACTCGCTAGAGCGGCGGCAGTCGCAGCAGCGCCGCCACTGCCTTCGAGGCGCTCTGAACAGCGCTTTCCATCGTGGCAGACCAGTCGGTGCGGGTCCAGTCCCCCGCCAGCATCAGGGTCGGCACCGAGGTGCGCTGATCGGGCCGCAGCCCGTCGGTGCCCAGGGCCTGGGAGAAGGTCGCCTTCGGCATCTTGACCACATGACCGTGCACCACCCGCGCATCGGCCGCATCGGGGTAGTAGCGGCGCAGCAGCGCCATCTGCTCGTCGAGGATGTCGTCGCTGCTCTTGTGGATCTGCTCGTAGGCGCCGCTGGTGGTCAGGCAGTACAGCCAGGTGCCGTCCGGTTCGCGGCCGTGCATGCGCTGGCGGTCGAACACCTCGTCGATCACCCCGGTCCCGCCGATGATCGCCTCCATCGCACTGCGGGTGCCGAGCGGGCGGTCCAGATACAGATTGGTGCTGACGATCGGGGTGGCGCCCAATTTGTCTGCGGCGGCGTAGATCTCGGCGTGTTCGGGTAGCTCGTCGAGCAGGCCGTGGATCCGGGAATTGGGTACGGCGCAGATCACGGCATCGGCCGGGACCGTGCTGCCGTCCACCAGATCGACACCGGTCACCGCCCCGTCCTCGATCCGGATTCGGTCCGCCACCGCGCGATAGCGAACCTCGACGCCGTGGCGGCCGAACACCTCCTCCGCACCGGTGATGTAGAGCGTATCGAGGTCGACGGTCGGATAGCCGATGGTGACCGCGCGCCGATCCCGCACACCCAGCCGGATGCCGGTGGCCAGCACATCGGCGAAGACCTTCGCGCATTCACGCTGCACCGGTTCGGCGGCGATGCCCAGCGCGAGCCAATCCCACAGCGCCTCACGGGCTTTCGCGGGCATACCGATGCGCTCGAACCACTGTTCGGTGGTGATGTCGGCCAGATCCGCGGGCTGGAACAGACATTGCAGCCCCAGCCGCATCGTCGCCCGCGCGGCGGCCAGTCGCTCCACCAGCCCGGCGTCCGGATGGGCGCCCAACAGTGTGCCGAACGCCCGGATGCCTCTGGTGTGCAACGCCGTTGCGCGTCCGCCCGGCCAGCGCAGCGTGCCTCCGGTGGGGAATTCCACGTATTTCTCGGTGCCGACGCTCGCGAGGTACCGGAAGAGGTGGTGGTATCCGCTGGCGATCACATGCTGGCCGTTGTCGGGAGTATCGCCGACCTCGGCGACCGTCATCGCCTGGGTGCGACCACCGAGCCGGGCCCGGCGTTCCAGCAGTGTCACCCGCTTCCCGGCCTCGGCCAGCCAGACGGCCGCGGCGAGCCCGGCCAGACCACCACCGATCACCACGAACCGACGAGCGTCGTTCATTCGAACCTCCGTGCGCGACAGCGGGTTTCGACCCGCGGCGACCTCGATCCGAAGGCCGAGCCGCACCGAGCCGGTTCCGATCACTGTAGGCAGGTCACCACCCACGGTCAACGGTGAGTGAAAATGCGTCGCATTCTCTCACCTCCGGTGGGGGCTCCGCCGAACATCGACGCGGGAGAATGGTCGCCTCAACTCGACAAGATCCGGAGTCGCAATGCAATTCATGGTTCTCTCCCGTCGCCGCACCGAGACGTTCACCGATGCGGACTTCGAGGAGGTACTCCCGGCCGAAACCGACCATGTTCGCAAGCTCTACCTCGACGGCGTCGTCCGCCAGATCTGGCTGCGCGGCGATATCGCCGGCGCCTGCTTCACCATCGAGGCGGCCGATGCCGAACAGGCGAACGCCATCGTCGCGCGACTGCCGATGGCCGCGGCCGGAGTCTCCGAATTCACCGTGATCCCACTGAGCCCCTACCGCGGTTTCGGCGGGGCCTAGCGGAGTTCATGGCGGATCGGACGCCCTACTTGAGCATGCTGCCCGCGTCGACGGTCACCGGCAGGCCGGTGATGTAGCGCGATTCGTCCGAGGCCAGGAACAGCACGGCGTTGCTGATATCCACCGGCTCGACCCAGCCGACCGGCAGCACGTGCATGAACTTCGCCACCGGTTCGAAATCCTCGACGCCCGGATTCTCCAGATCCGGGCGGAACATCTTCATCGTGCCCTCGTTCATGAACATCGGGGTGTTGACGTTGGTCGGGTGGACGGAATTGACCCGGATCGAATTCGCGCCCAGTTCGACCGCGAAGGTCCGCATCAGGCCGACCACGCCGTGCTTGGCGGCGACGTAATGCCCGGTGTTCGGATATGCCTTGAGTCCGCCGACCGAACTGGTCAGAATGATCGAGCCACCGTTGCCACCGGAAATCAGATGCGGCACACCGGCTTTCACGGTCTTCCAGACGCCCTCCAGGTTGATGCCGATCATCGTGTTCCAGTCCTGCTCGCTGGTTTCGGCCAGGGTCGCACCCCCGTTGCCGATCCCGGCGTTCGCCACGATGATGTCGAGCCGGCCCAGCTGCTCGACCCCGTTGTCCACGGCAGCCTTCAACGCGTCGAAATCGCGGACGTCTACCTCGGCGGTCACGATGCGGCGCCCGAGACCCTTGACCAGCTCCACCGTCTCCGCCAGATCCGCCGGGGTCGAGGACGGAATCAGATCGGTGCCGCTCACCGGTTTGCAGACGTCGACGGCGATGATGTCGGCGCCCTCCTCCGCGAGTCGCACCGCATGACTTCGCCCCTGGCCGCGTGCCGCACCAGTGATGAAGGCGACCTTGCCCTCTACCCGCCCAGCCATAACGCACCTCGTTCATTGCCACTCGAGCACACCGATGCCCGATGTCGGATTGCCGACCACCCGCGCCGAGCGATCGCTCACTTGCTAATGGGATTCTCCAACATCAAGAATGAAATTTCCATACCTGGCCCGGGTGCGTTCAGTGGTCGGCGCTCGCCTGCTGCCGGATCCACCGCAGCAGGGTGGGATTGCCGGAATCGGTGGTGATCACCCCGGCCGCGGCGCGGACGAAGCGCCCCTCGGTGACGGCGGCCAGCATGCTCGCGGCCAGATCGCTGCGGGCGGTGAATATCCCGTCGGCATGCCCCTCGACCATCGTGTAATCGGTGACGTCGGGGCGGTCGTAGAGGCCACTCGGGCGCACCACGGTCCAGTCCCGATCACTGTCGCGCAGCAGCGATTCCATCCGCCGCATATCGTCGTACAGCGTTTTGCCCGCCACCCGCGTCACATACGGCACCAGCAGCCGGTTGAAGAGGAAGCCACCCTCGCTGTAGGGGCGCGGATCGACCCCGGCCGAACTCACCACCACGACCCGGCCCACGCCGTGGCGCCGCATCGCCGTCACGATGTTCGACACACCGTCGGAATAGGTGGTGATCGGTTCCTTGCTCGGCGGCACACCGAGCGCGGACAGCACCGCGTCCCGCCCCTTCACCGCGGTGTCGACCGCCCCCGGATCGAGGACATCGGCGCCGATCACCTCGAGCCGATCATGGCGCAGCGGGAATTCGCCCGGCTGCCGCGTCACCGCCGCGACCTGATGCCCGGCGGCCAGAGCCTGGGCGGTGAGCTGGCGACCGGTGGGACCGTTGGCCCCGAAGATGGTGATACGCATGGTCTTTCCTTCGGACAGCGGAGACGGACCGGCGGCGAGCTGAGCCGCCGCAGTCGCCGAACCCTCGTTGCGTGGACGCACACAAGACGCCCGCCGGGCCCGTCGCATGACAACCCGCGGCGGTGATCTACATCACCGGCGGTCGTCACCGCCCGGGATGCAGGACTGAATCGCGCGCTATCCGGAGGCCAGGGCTTCGATCGCCCGGCCGATCAGCATCGTTCCCACGAGGAACAGCAGCACCATCATCACGGTTCGGTCGTTGGCGACCAACCAGGTCTTGGTGGCGGCGAGGGGCTGGTCGAGCCGATCGCCCGCGACCAGGTAGGCGGCGACCGGCGCGATGCAGGTGGCCAGCGCGATCACGAGGAAGATCGCACCGGCGCCCAGCGCTCTGGGCGCCGAAAACCGCGCCTCCGCGATGTCGAGCCCACCCATGACGGCGGGCACGAGCGTGCTGACATCGATGATCACGAACGCCACGCCGAGTCCGAAGGCGCCCACCGGAGTCACGCGGTCGACTCGGTCCCACAGCTTCCGCGGCTTCTCCACGCCACGTGTGCGCTGGTACCCGAACCACACCGCGACACCGAGCAGCCCGATCCCGCCACAGAGCCGGATGATCGAGGTCGCGGTCGAGGCGTGATGGGGATGCAGATGCTCGGCGGTGGACGCGCCGATCAGCAGCGCCACCGCGGCGACGAGCACCGCGAATCCGCAGATCCGCCCGAGCAGATATCCGCTGCTCTTCGCTCGCGCCTGCCCCGACACCAGCATCAGCACCGCGACGATCAGCGGCAGCGGACTTACCGCGATCGCGGCGGCCAATGGCAGGGTCCTGCCGATCACGATGCCCATCCGCCGTTCCTTCCACCCGCCCGAGCGAATATTTGCCAAGGACTCGCTGTCATGTGGCTACAGGTTCGGAACTCCAACCATTTCTGGCAATCTAGCTGGGACTATAAGCCATATTCGAGGCGCTCAGCTCGAATTGCCAGCGATCCCCAGTCAGTGTCGGTCACCGGCGCGCGACAGCAGCGTCGCGGTGACGCGGACGGCGTATCGCTCACAACCACACGGTGGACAACCACGCGGCGACGAGGGCCAGCACCAGCAGGACGACATTCAGGCCGATCAGCTTCACCTCGCCGCGGCGCAGATGCAGCACGAGCGCACCGATCTGCACCAGCGCCAATCCGACGGCGGCCAGAAGCGCGAGAACCACGGCGATGCCGGTCAGCGGCGGCAGGATCAGCCCGGCCGCGCCGAGCACCTCGCTCACACCGATGCCCCGCACCAGCCCCAGCGGCACGGTATCGATCCACCCCATCATCGGCCGGAGCTGATCCTTCGAGCGCAGAATCTTGATTCCGCCCGAGTAGAGGTAGAACACCGCCAGCAGCGCCCCGACGATCCAGTACGCGATTTCCACCGCAGCCTCCAAAGTTACGAACAGTAAGCAGCAGCATCATCGTCGCTCATTTCGCATGCCGTCGCGCTCGCCAACTGAGCCGCGGCACACAGTGCGGCGATCGATGCCCACCGCCACGATCACGACTCGCGGCGGGACTGAGTCCTACTTCTGGCAGGGGACCTTGCCAAAATAGAATTTCTGGTAGAGGATCTTGCCAGATCTTCGATGAGGAGGACCTCGTGACGCCTACCGTTCCGCTCCGGCACCCGAACTCACCGCGCCCCGTTCCGGGCCCCGGCCTCGGCACCCTCGCCCGGATGCTCGGGCTCGACACCCCGGGTCCGGAGGAATTTCGCGAGCTGGGCGAGGCGCTGACCGTCGGCGACCGGCCGATGGACGAGCTCGTCGAGTGGATGTATCGCGAGGGGATGGCCACCACCCGGCCGCTGTTCGAACGCGCCCTGCGCGACGGCATCGCCGCGGTACCGGAAGCCCCCGGGCCGCTGCGCGAATTCTTCGAATACGTCGAAGCGGTGCCCGAGTGGGTCGATCGGCGAAAGATCCGCCATGCCGAACGTGTCTCCTGCCTCGGCGGTCGCGACGGGATCTACGTCGCCCGCGACATGTCGTTCCTCGGCGGATACCTGGCCTCCGGTTTCAACAAGACCCTGCTGCGCACCGGCGCCCTGGAGAAGGGCCCGGCCAAACGATTCGCCGAGACCACGCAGTGGGCGATGGACGTCACCGCGCCGGGCGGAATGGCACTGCGGGGCAGTGGTTTTCGCTCGACCGTGCACGTCCGGTTGATTCATTCGCTGGTGCGCCGGCACGTGGCCGCGATGCCGGACTGGCGAGCCGAGGAGTGGGGGCTGCCGATCAACCAGACCGATATGGCCGCCACACTGGTCGGCGCGCTGATCGCTCCGATGATCGGAGCCATCGGCATGGGAGTCGTGATCACGCCCCGCGACGCGGATGCCATGGCCCATCTCGCCCGCTACGTCGGCTGGGTGATGGGAGTCGAGGAACGCTTCCTGCCCACCGACTTTCGCGACAGCGTCCGCATTCTCTACCACACGATGACCGCCATCACGAACCCCGACCACACCTCCCGCCGGCTCGCGATCCCGATGCGCGACGAACCGCTCGGCTGGCACTACGACCATCTGCAGGGGCTGCGGCGGCGGATCGCCCGATCCCAGCATCTGTCGATCGCGATGATGTATCTGGGCCCGTCCGCGATGAAACGACTCGGACTGCCCAGTCGCACCCTGCCCTGGTATCCCGTGCTGCGCATACCGGTCAACCTCGCGCGGTCGGCGCGGGCCCGGCTCATTCCCGGACAGTTCGAGCGTGTCGTAGCCGAAGGCCGGGCCGCGCAACTGTCGTTCATCCGCACCCTCGCCGGCCCCGACGCCGCGGTGATCGGCGGGTCGGCCGAGCACATCACCCCGGCCGCCTGAACCGCTCCCCCGACTACTCCGCGACATCCGTCCACGTGACCGGAAGTGCATGCACCCCATAGATATTCATATCGGTCCGCAACGCCACCGCATCGGCCGGGACGGCCAGGGCCAGGGTCGGGAAGCGGCGTAGCAGGCCGGCGAATCCGGCGCGCATCTCGATCCGCGCCAGTTGCTGACCGAGGCACAGGTGCATGCCGTGACCGAAGGACAGGTGGCCGCGGGCCGTGCGGTGCACATCGAGGGTGTCGGGCTCGTCGAAGCGGCGTGGGTCGCGGTTGGCGGCCAGCAGCGAGACGACGACGGTCGAACCCTTGCCGATGGTTTCGCCGCCGAGCTCGATGTCCTCGGTGGCGTAGCGGTAGAAGATGTCGGCGACCGAGAGGTAGCGCATGAGTTCCTCGACCGCATCGGGAACCAGAGCCGGGTCGGCACGCAGTTCGGCCGCCTGTTCCGGATGCTCGAGCAGCGCGAAGGTGCCGAGCCCGAGCATGTTCGCGGTGGTCTCGTGTCCCGCCAGCAGGAGCAGGAAGGCGATGCCCGTCAGTTCCTCGACGGTGAGATCGTCGTGGCGGGCCAGGTCGGACAGGATGTCCTCACCCGGTTCGGCGCGCTTGCCGACGACCAGTTCGGCCAGATAGGACGTCAGCGCGCCGTAGGCCGCCATCTTCTCCTCGAGCGCCTGATCCTTGACGAGGAACTTCGCCGAGTTGACCTGGAAGGTCGCGCGATCCTCGTAGGGAACGCCGAGCAGTTCACAGATCACCAGCGAGGGCACCGGCAGTGCGAACTCCGCGACCAGGTCGATCGGCGGGGTCAGCCGCGCCATCGCCTCCAGTTGCCGCTCGACGATTTCCACGATGTGGTCCTCGAGCTGCTTCATCCGTCGGACGGTGAACGCGCCGACGAGCTTGCGCCGCAACCGGGTGTGATCCGGCGCGTCCATCGCGATGAAGACGCCGGGGATCTGCTGCGACGGCTCGGTGGCCACGGGCATGCCCGGAATCTCGTAGGGCACATGCAGAACGCCGATGTCCTGACGTGAGCTGAACCGGGAGTCGGCCAGGAGGCTGCGCACCTCGTCG
The DNA here is from genome assembly GCF_000308375.1 of Nocardia aobensis NBRC 100429. GTDB lineage: Bacteria > Actinomycetota > Actinomycetes > Mycobacteriales > Mycobacteriaceae > Nocardia > Nocardia aobensis. The sequence continues at coordinate 10,767 of NZ_BAFQ01000158.1, forward strand.
TAGCCGGTGACCAGCCAGCCCTCGTGGCCGTCGGGAAAGATCATCGGACTGACAGGTCGAGCCTGGCGCAGCCGGGTGATCTCGCGGGGCGGATCGAAGGGCCCCGCATCGCGCTCCATGGGCAGGCCGTGCGGGACGGAAACCGTTCGGGTCATGGTGTTTTCCTCTCGAAAGAGACGACGGGAGTCAGGCGGCGGACGCGTGCCGGATGATGACGTTGCCGAACGCGTTGCGCGCGTACACCCGCACGGTGTGGTCCTCGTCCTGCGCACCGTCGACCGGTCCCAGCTGGTTGTGCACGGCGCCGCTCGCGACGGTGGTTTCCAGCCGCGCCGCGCTGCCCGGACGGATGCCGACCTCGAGCTCGCCCGTCGAGGTCTCCAGCCGGAGCACACCGCGCGTGGCCTCCGCGATCCGGATATTGCCCTGGGCGGTCTTCGCGGTCACCGAACCGAGCGGGCGTTCGACGACGATGTCACCGGCCGACACCTCCAGCACGCATTCGCCGAGTTCGCCGGCGCCGAGGATTCGGCCCACACCGGCGGTGCCATGGAAACGAGAGCCGGTCGGCACCTCGATGGTCACCTCGATCGACGGATTGCCGCCGAAGGGGCTGTAGGTCCGCCAGTCCTTCGGCGTCGTGACGGTCAGGGTGCCGTCGGCGAAGTCGACCCGCGTCTGCTCGGCGGCGCGCACATCGGCCTTCTTGGCCGCATCGGCGGGGCGGACCGCGACGACCGTGTCGGTGCGATCGGAGGCGGTGACGGTGACGTTGCCGGACAGCACCTCGACGGCGACGGCGATCGGTTCCGGGGTCTGGAAAGCAGGCATGGCGTTCTCCTGGGTTCTGCTGGGAATCGGGCGGCGGGATCGGGGGATCCGGCCGGTGAACCGGTCCGCGGTGCGGATCGCTGTGCTGTTCACGGGAACTACTGTCGCCGCGGGCCCTGATATCGGGCTGACGCCGGGCTGACATCTCCGCTGACATGGTGTTTCCGCTGGTGGGACGGGTGATCTCACACCGGTCGGCCCGCCACGGCAGAATGTTGCGGGTGCGAATCGGAATGCTTGGAACGCTCGACATCCGAGCAGATGACGGTGAAGTGATCGAGGTACCGGGCGCCCGGCTGCGGGCGCTGTTGATCGCCCTCGCACTCGAACCCGGCCGCGCGGTCCCCAGAACGACCCTGATCGACTGGATCTGGGGTGAGCAACCGCCCGCGGACGCGGCGAATGCGTTGCAGGCGTTGGTTTCCCGGCTGCGGCGGGTGCTGCCGGACGGATCGCTCGACGGGCAGGCGGGCGGCTATCGGCTGGCGGTGGATCCCGGCGCGGTCGACGCGTTGCGGTTCGAACGGCTCCTCGACCAGGCTCGTGGCGGCGACGTCGTCCGGCAGACGCATCTGCTACGTGAGGCGCTGGGGTTGTGGCGCGGGGCGCCGATGCAGGACATCGATGTGCGCGACAGCGAGGCGGTCGCGGCGGTGGTCACCCGCTTCGAGGGGTTGTATCTGGCCGCGCTGGAGGATCTGTACGAAGCGGAGATCCGCCTCGGCCGCGGAGCGGAGCTGGTCGCCGAACTCACCGAACTGGTCGCCCGGCATCCCGTCCGGGAACGACTGATCGCCGCCTTGATGCGGGCCCTGGCCGCCGCGGGCCGCGGCGCCGAAGCACTGCTCGTCTACCAGCGGGCCCGCGAAGCGCTCGCCGACACCCTGGGCGTGGATCCCTCGCCGGAACTATCCGACCTGCACGTGGCCCTGCTGCGCGGCGAAGCGGGACCGCGAGACAACGAACGCAAGACCAACCTGCGGACCGAATTGACCAGGTACGTGGGCAAATACACCGATATCGCCGCGGTGCGCGAACTCCTCGCGAACCATCGGCTCACCACCTTGACCGGGCCGGGCGGCTCCGGGAAGACCAGGCTGGCGCTGGAAACCGCACGCACCCTGCTCGACGATCTGCCGGATGGGGCGTGGCTGGTGGAACTGGCAGCCCTCGGCGCCGACGGTGACGTCGCGCAATCGGCCCTCGCCGCCTTCGGGCTACGGGACGCGCTGCTCGGCGGCACACCGGACGCGGAACCGGTGGACCGGCTCGTCGCGGCGATCCGCGACCGCGAGACGCTGCTGATCCTGGACAACTGCGAGCACGTGATCGACTCCGCGGCGGCCTTCGCCCACCGGGTGCTCGGCGAATGCCGGGGCCTGCGAATCCTCGCCACCAGCCGGGAACCACTCGGTATCACGGGCGAGGCGCTGTGGCAGGTGGCACCGCTGGCGTTACCGGCCGCGGACGCGAGCCCGGCCGAGATCGAATCCTCCCCCGCCGTGCAATTGTTGCGCGACCGGGCCGGCGCGGTCCGTGCCGATCTGGAGACGACCGAACCCGCCACTCTGTCGACCATCGCGCGCGTCTGCCGTGCGCTCGACGGCATACCGCTGGCCATCGAACTGGCCGCGGCGCGGTTGCGCACCATGTCCCTCGATCAGCTCGCCGACCGCCTCGACGATCGGTTCCGGCTGCTCACCGGCGGCAGCCGCACCGCCATCGCGCAGCATCGGACGCTGCGCGCGGTGGTGGATTGGAGCTGGGAACTGCTCACCGATGCGGAGCGCACGGTGCTGCGCAGGCTGGCGGTCTTCGCCGGTGGAGCGAGCCTCGCGGCGGCCGAGCGGATCTGTGCGGGCGCATCCGACGCGACGGGTGACGTCGAGCAGTGGGAGGTGCTCGAACTGCTGACGGCGCTGACCGAGAAGTCGCTGCTGCTCACCTCGCCGGACACCGAACCGCGCTACCGGATGCTCGAGACGATCAGGCGATACGCCTACGATCGCCTGGTCGAGGCGGGTGAATCGGAACATGTACGCCGACAACACCTCTCGTACTTCACGACCCTCGCCGAGACCGCCGAGCCGCATCTGCGCCGCGCCGAGCAGTTGGAGTGGCTCGCGAAACTCGAGGCCGAACACGACAACATCGCGGTCGCGCTGCGCGGCGCGCTCGCCGACGACGACGCGGCGGGAGCGTTGCGGCTCGCGGCGGCCGCGGGCTGGTACTGGTGGCTCGGCGGGCACAAAGCCGAAGGTATGGAACTGATCACCGCCGCGGCGCGAATCGGCGGGCACGAAGGCGGCAGCGAAGCATCACCACGCAGTGCCCTCGCGAGTGCCGCCGACAACCCAGCACGAATCGGCGGGCACGGAGGCGGCAGCGAGAGTGCCTGCACCGCAGACGATTCGGGTGACGACGAATTCCGGGCCAGGGTCTACGGCTTGATCGTGCATTTCATGAGTTCCGGGCCGAACGACGAGCACCAGGTGGCGGAATGGGTCCACAAGGCCTACCAGCTGGGCCGAAAAAGCGAATCCGACTATCCGCTACTGGCTTTCATCGGCGCTCTGCAACGCATGTTGCGCGGCGGGGACGAATTCCTGACCGCCTTCGAACCACTGCTCACCCACGACGACCCCTGGGTGCGAGCGCTGGCCCGGCTGCAGGTGGGCAAGGCGCGCATCGCCCTCGGCTTCCCCGGCCGGGAGGCCGACGACCATCTCGAGACGGCACTGGCGGAATTCCGGGCGCTAGGCGAGCGCTGGGGCATGTCGTTCGCACTGACCGAGCTGGCCAACAGGATCGCCATGCGCGGCGAATTCGCCACGGCCTGTGCGTATCTGGACGAGGCGATCGCGGTGGTGACCGAGGTCGGCGCCATCGAGGACGTTTTCCTGATCCGGGCGCGCCAGGCTCAACTGTATTGGCTGCAGGGCGATGCGGAGGCGAGCGCCGACGCCATGTCCGAGGCGCAGCGCTACGCGGACCGGTCCGCCTGGCCGAACGCACTGGCCGAATTCGCCTTCACGAAGGCGGAGCTGGCGCGGTGGCAGGGCGATACGGAACAGGCCCGCCGGCAGATCGAGATCGCGTCTTCCGTGCAGGGCGGCGACGCCGGCCAGAGCTACGTCGAAGCATTGCGTAACCACCAGATGGGTTGCCTCACAACGGATCTGGATGCCGCTCGGGCACTGCACGCCGCGGCGTTGCGCGCCGCGACCGGCGCCGGTTACGCACCTCTCACCGCCCTGATACTGGTGGGGATCGCGGATCTGGCGTCACGGACCCAACAAGACGAACAGGCGGTCCGGTTGCTGGCGGCCAGTGCCGCGATCCGCGGACTGGTCGACCGGTCCCAGCCGGATGTGGCGCGGATCGAGCAGACAGCACGACGCCGCCTCGGTGACCAGCGGTTCACCGAGGCGACGAAGGAAGGGGCGGAGGGGAAGTGGGAGGAATTGGTGGCGACTACGCTCGCTTGGTGAACGTGGCCCGCGACCAGAGGAATCCGACCACGGCGAATCCGGCACACCAGGCCAGCGCGGCGGCCGTATAACCGCCGGACGGGTGGCCTTCGAGAAATCCGCGCAGCGATTCGATGATCGGCGTGAACGGCTGGTACTGCGCGAACTGCCGGATACCCTGGCCCATCTTGTCGGCCGGCACGATCGCACTGCTGACGAAGGGCAGCATGATCAGCGGCACCACGCTCATACCGGCGGATTCCGGTGTCTTCGCGGCCATTCCGAGTGCGACGGTGAGCCAGGATGCCGCGAACGAGGTCGCGACCATGATGCCGACGGCGGCGAGCCAGTCCGTCGCGCTCGCCGGCGGACGGAACCCCAGGGCGAAGGCCACACCGATGACGGCCGCGATGGCGACCAGGTTGGTCAGCATGGTCGCCGCCACGTGGCCGATCAGAATGGCGCTGCGGGAGACATCCATGACCTTGAACCGGTTGATGATGCCCTTCGCCATATCGGAGCTCACCGACACCGCGGTGCCGGACAGGCCGTAACTGATGGCCAGCAGGATCAAACCCGGTGTGGCGTAATCGATGTAGTGGCCGCCGACATCGAAGGCGTTGCCGAAGACGTAGACGAAGATGAGCATCATCACGACCGGCATCAGTGCCGCGTTGAAGATGGTGACGGGGCTGCGGGCGATGTGGGTGAAGTTGCGGCCCAACATCATCGACGCATCGGACAGGGGTGCGGGCATGGTGATCGTGCTCATCGCGGGGAAACCTCCGTGGTCGCGTGACCGGTCAGGGAAAGGAAAACGTCGTCGAGATCGGGGGTGTGGACGGTGACCTCCTCGGCCTCGACCGAGGACTCGGCGAGCCGATCCAGCAGGTGACGCAGCGATGTCGTGCCGCCGTTGCCGGGGACGCGCAGGGTCAGCGCGCTGTCGTCACGGGTGGCGCCGGGCAGGCTGCGCGCGGCGGCGTCCAGTTCCTCGGGTTGGGTGAAACGAAGCTGGATGTGGCTGCCGGGCACCAGGCGCTTGAGGTCGTCGGGTGTGCCTTCGGCGACGATGCGCCCCTGGTCGAGTACCGCGATCCGGTCGGCCAGCTGATCGGCTTCCTCGAGGTACTGGGTGGTGAGGAAGATCGTCACGCCCTCGGATGTCAACTCCCGCACGATGTCCCACATGGTGCGCCGGCTGCGCGGGTCCAGTCCGGTGGTCGGCTCGTCCAGAAAAACGATCTGCGGTTTGGTGACCAGCGTCATCGCCAGATCCAGCTTCCTGCGCATCCCGCCGGAGTAGGTCGCCGCCCGCTTACCCGCGGATTCCACCAGATCGAACCGCTCCAGCAGGTCGGCCACCACCCGCTTGCCCGCAGCCCCGCGCAGGCGATGCAGCCCCGCCATCAGGCGCAGGTTCTCCTCCCCCGTCAGCAGATCGTCCACCGCCGCGAACTGCCCGGTCACCCCGATCGCCGCGCGCACGGCCTTGGCCTCGGTGGCGAGATCGTGCCCCGCGATCCGAGCCGTCCCGCCGTCGGCCTTCGCCAACGTGGTCAACACGTTCACGGTCGTCGTCTTCCCGGCTCCGTTCGGGCCGAGGAGCGAGAAGATGGTCCCGGCCTCGATGGTCAGATCGATCCCGTCGAGGATCGTCTTGTCCCCGTACGCCTTCCGTAACCCGGAGGCGGCGATTGCTGTGCTGTTCATGGGGACAACTGTGCGGCGGACGGCTGATACGCCCCTGATGCCGGCCTGACACGACCGCTGATACGCCAGTTTTCCCCGGTCAGCCGATTTCCTCGGCCAAGCCGACGATGATCCCCTCCGGACCACGGACGTAGCAGAGCCGGAAGATCTGTTCGTACTGCTCCACCGTGCCGACGAGTTCGGCACCGTGCGCACGCAGGCGGGAGATGACGTCATCGATATCGTCGACGGCGAACATGATGCGGCGAATGCCGAGCGTGTTGGCGGGCGCGTGCTGCGGCTCGGACCGGATCGGTTGCGGCTCATGGAACATCGCGAGTTCCACCCGGCCGTGACCGTCGGGAGTTCGCAGCATCGCGACCTCCTGCCGCACACCGTCGACTCCGATGATGCGTTCCACCCACCGCCCCTCGACCGGCCCCTTGTTCTCCAGCTCCATACCGAGTTCGACGAAGAACGCGATCACCGCGTCGATGTCCTCGACCACGATGAGCACGTTGTCCATCCGCTTGATCGCCACAGTCTCTCCTCCGATCGCAGGCCCACGGGATCTTCGTGAGTCCAGAGTTTCCTGTGAAAAGGATAAGCCCCGCGACATGCGCGTTCGAAGGGTTTGATTGTGAATTGATCTGGGTAAAGGAAGCCGCTCATCGAGAGACTCGAGCCGGCTCGCCGGATACGGTTCCGTGCGCGCTTGAGTCGTATTTCACATCCCGATGAAATGCTTTTTAACCTGCGACAATGCACTGTCTAAAAATCTTTGCCGCGCCGACTTCGGCGACAGACCTCGAATTCTGGACATATGACCGAATAACTCGAACAGCGGGTCGCGCAGGCCGCTGTATGTGATCCGAACCATTTTCACGAAACGTTGCTAACGGGGCGGAGAACCGGGTCGATAAACGCCATACAACTGAAAATCGTGACGGAAAGAAATCATGTATCGACAACGACAGGAGAAGTCCCATGGACCTGTCCACCGCGTTCAACCTCTTTCTCAGCTTGCTCGGCATCAACCTCGGCGCAGGCGGCCAGCTCGGCGCCGGCACCGGGTCGTCCTGAGCGCCCATAATCGCGCCGGGCCGGGCAGGGAGCTCCTGCCCGGTCCGGTCTTCACGGCCGAACGGTACGGGTTGTCGCGTGCTGCGATCATCCACCTGCCGCCCGGGTGAATCGGCCCGCGAGGGCCCGCAGATGTTCCACCAGTTCCGGCGGCGATTCGACCTCGAATTCCACATCGAGCATGCCGACCACCAGCGCCACCAAAGCGTAGGAATCCGAACCCATTTCGACGCGGCAGGTGTGCTCGTCGATCGGGGTGACCAGACCCTCGATACGCCCGGCCAGTTGTTCGGCGGGGACGTGGACGCGCATGACCGAGCGGTACGGCCACACCGCGAAACCCATCGTGCGACGCAGATAGGCGACGACGTCGCCGTCGGGGGACGGACGGTGTGCGAAACGCGGCCCGTTGGGGGTCCGCAGCGACATGCGGTCGACGCGGAAGGTGCGCCAGTCGGCCCGGTCGCTGTCCCAGCCGACGAGATACCACCGATGGCTCCAATGCGCGATGCGATGCGGCTCCACGGTGCGCCGGCTGTCCTCGCCCGCATGACTGCGATAGTCGAAGCGCAGCGTTTCGGCGGCGCGAATGGCGGCGGAGATGGCGGTGAGCTGATCGGCGTCGACAGCGGGACCCGGATCGTAGCGGGGCGGCATGGCGACCACGGCACCGCGCAGCGCGTCGACGCGGTGGCGCAGCCGGGCCGGAAGTACCTGCTCCATCTTGGTCAGCGCGCGCAGCGACGTTTCCTCGATGCCGGCGACATTGCCGGTGGTGTTGGTCTGCAGTCCGATCGTGACGGCCACCGCTTCGTCGTCGTCCAGCAGCAGCGGCGGGAGTGACGCACCCGCGCCGAGACGGTAGCCGCCCTCCGGTCCCATCACGCCGTGCACGGGATATCCCAATTCGCGCAGGCGTTCCACATCGCGCCGGACGGTGCGAGTGGTGACGTCGAGTCGTCCGGCCAGCTCCGTTCCGGTCCAGTCGCGATGCGTCTGCAACAGCGACAGCAATCGCAACAGCCGCGCCGGCGTGGTTTCGGGCATGGATCGATCATGCCGCACGAGTAGGACCGTTTCCGTCCTACACGCGGTGGATGCTCCTCTCATGACCGATACGACGATCACCCCGTTCCGCATCGACATTCCGCAGGAAGACCTGGACGAACTGAACTTTCGGCTCGCGCGCACCCGATGGACCGATGCCCTGCCGGGCGTCGGCTGGTCGTACGGGGTCGATCGCGACTACCTGATCGATCTGGCCGAGTACTGGCGCACCGGCTACGACTGGCGCGACCATGAGTCGAGATTGAACAAGGTCCCGCAGTTTCTCACCGAAATCGACGGGCAGACAGTGCATTTCATGCATGCCCGCTCTCCCGAACCCGATGCGACGCCACTGATCCTCACCCACGGCTGGCCCAGCACGCCCGCCGACTTCCTCGACATCCTCGGACCGCTGACCGATCCGCGCGCGTACGGCGGTGATCCGTCCGACGCGTTCCACGTGGTGGCACCGTCGGTACCGGGCTTCGGATTCTCCGGACCGACCCGCGAAACCGGTTGGGACGTACCGCGAATCGCGCGCACCTGGGCGACGCTGATGGAACGGCTCGGCTACGAACGCTACGGCGCCCAAGGGGGCGACTACGGCAGTCTCATCTCCCCCGCCCTGGGCCGGGTCGCACCGGACAAGGTGATCGGTGTCCACGTCAACGCGCTGGCCGATGCCGCGACCGCGACCGGGTCCGGCCGGGAACTCGACGAACTCTCGGAAGCGGACCGCGCGAAGGCCGTCGCGAACCAGCTGTGGTGGTACGGCCACAACGGCTACGCGACCCAGATGGCGTTGCGGCCGCAGACCATCGCCTACGCCCTCAACGACTCACCGGTCGGCCAACTCGCCTGGAATCTCGAATGGTTCGTCGACTGGGATCCGACGGCCACCGACCGAGCGCCGGTCGATCGCGACATCATCCTGACCGACGTCACGACCTATTGGCTCACCGGCACCGCCGGCTCCGCGGCACGGATCTACCGCGAGTCCGGGGCGTCGTGGGGCAGCAAACCCGCGCCGTCGGGCGTGCCCACCGCGGTCGCGAACTTCCGGGGCGACCGGGCCGTTCGCGGCTTGGCGGAGTCGGCCCACACCATCGTGCGCTGGAACGAGTACCCCGTGGGCGGCCACTTCGCCTCCCTCCAGGCGCCTGCGGAACTCGTCACCGACATTCGCGCGTTCTTCCGCTCGGTCGCCGGCTGACCGACCGGGATCGATTCCGGTGCGGGCGGTAAATCGCTTATCCCGCAGCGGAATCGGTCCTCGGCGCGACCGCCCACGCGCCCTCGATCATCGCGAAGACCTCATCCACCGCGGCATCCGGATCGGCCGACTCGCGAGCCAGTGAGTAGGCGTCGATCACGAATCTCGCGATCGTCCGGCAGGCCGTCGGAGTGCGAGACAGTTCGGGGTCCGCCGCGATGGCTTTCGCCAGCGACTCGGCGTGCCGCAGTCGCATCGACTCCTCGTACTGCCGCAGAGCGGGCGAGTCGTCGATCATGCGCCAGATCGGATCGGCGCCTTCCGCAGTGCAATGCCGGACCAGCGCGAGAATCTCGCGCCGCAGCGCGGGCATGAGCGGCTCCCCCGCGACCCGGTCGATGACCGCCCGGGTGAGGCGCTGTTCGAAGTCGTCGTCCCGCTCGAAAACCAGCGCTTCCTTCGAGGCGAAGTGGGAGAACAGCGTGGTCACCGCCACGTCGGCTTCGGCGGCCACATCCCGGATACCGACCGCGTCATAGCCGCGCTCGAGGAAGAGCCGCAGTGCGGTATCGGCGATCTTCTGGCGGGTCGCGGCCTTCTTCCGCTCACGACGTCCGGTCGGCGCAGTCACCTCTGGATGCTATCAAGTATGAAAAACTAACAACTACAAAACGCTAACCGTTAGTGTTATTGTCGCTCGCATGAAGAAGGTGAGTTTCGCCGAGTTCGGCGGCCCGGAAGTCCTGCAACTCGTAGACGCCGAGGAGCCGCACGCGGGCCCCGGACAGATACGCATCGCCGTGCGTGCGGCAGGCGTGAACCCCGTCGACTGGCGGATTCGCGAAGGGCAGTTCCAGCGGGCCCATCCGCTCGAGTTACCCGCCGGAGTCGGACAGGACGCGGCCGGCGTGGTGGACGAAATCGGCGAGGGCGTAACGGGTTTCGCGATCGGCGACTCCGTATTCGGCGAAGGTTCGAGCACCTGCGCCGAGTTCGCGGTGCTGTCGGTGTGGGCCCACATACCCGACGGGCTCGCGTTCGAGGAAGCGGCCGGCTATCCGTCCGTGGTGGAGACGGCATTGCGCATCATCGACCAGGTGGGTGCGCGGCCCGGCCACACCCTGCTGGTCAGCGGCGCGTCCGGCGGAGTCGGATCGGCCGTGCTCCAGATCGCCCGTGAGCGCGGTATCACGGTGATCGGCACGGCCGGGGCGGCGAATCAGGACTACCTGCGCAGCCTCGGCGCCATCGCCACCACCTACGGCGAGGGCTGGGTCGAGCGAGTACGCCGACTCGGCCGCATCGACGCGGCCCTCGACCTGGCCGGTTCTGGAATCATCCGCGAACTCGTCGAACTGACCGGAGATCCGCAGCGAGTGATCACCATCGCCGACCTCGGCGCACCGGAGTTCGGCGTCCGTTTCTCCGGCGTAGCGGGAAGCATGCCGGACGCACTCGGCGCGGCCGCCGACCTCATCGCGCGGGGAAAACTGCATATCCCGGTCGAGAAGTCGTACCCCCTCGCCGACGCCGCCGCGGCGCACATCGACAGCCAGGCCGGGCATACCCGCGGGCGACGAGTCATCGTCGTGTGACCATTCGAGAGCCGCAGCCGCTCGCACGGTGGCGGGGGATAGTGACCCATCCGCGGGAACCGTTCCCCGACAATGCAATAGCCCTCGCGATACGGTTGAAGCCATGACTTCCAGGCACGACGGCGACACCTGGGATCCCGCGACCAGCGTCGGCTCGACCGCCACCATGGCCGCGGCAGCGCGGGCGATCGCGACCCGCGCGGATCCGGAACTCATCGATGACCCGTTCGCCGAACCACTCGTCCGGGCGGTCGGGATCGATCTCCTCACCCGGCTCGCGACCGGCGAGACGCCTCCCGGCGACCTGGTCGAACAGGTCTGGATCGATATCGCCAAGGTACGCACCAAGTTCTACGACGAGTTCTTCCTCGAGGCGACGAGCGCGGGCATCGCGCAGGCCGTGATTCTGGCTTCGGGGTTGGACTCTCGTGGGTATCGCCTGCCGTGGCCGAGCGGGACCGTCGTCTACGAGGTCGACCAGCCGCAGGTCGTCGACTTCAAGACCCGCACTCTGGCCGGGCTGGGCGCCGCACCGACCGCCGACCGGCGCGCGGTCGGGGTCGATCTGCGCGACGATTGGCCCGCCGCCCTGCGCACCGCCGGATTCGACCCGGCCCGGCCGACCGCGTGGAGCGCCGAAGGACTGCTGGGTTACCTGCCGCCAGAAGCACAGGATCAGCTGCTCGACACCATCACCGACCTCAGCGCACCCGGAAGCCGGATCGCCACCGAGAGCAGGCCCAACCCGCAACCGGGCGACGACGAAACGACGAAACGAGGCCTGCACCGCATCTCGGACCGCTGGCGCGCCCACGATTTCGACACCGACATGACGAAGCTGCGCTATTTCGGAGAACGCAACGAGGCAGCCCCCTATCTGACCGACCACGGCTGGACACTCTCCGGAGCCACCATCCGAAACCTGTTGGAAATCAACAACCTTCGTCCTCTGCACGGCGACGACATGCACATGGGCGACACCCTCTACGTCAGCGGCACACTCGACCGGAACAGCAACTAGCACCGGCCGGGCCCGCAACGAGGCGAGATCGAAGCGCGAGAGCTGCTGGACCCTGATGCCTGACCGATCGAACGGTTCTGCGGGCGGCGAACAAGCTGATCACCGCAGTCCTCGCCGACCCTTTCCGAGGCATCGGAAAACCCGAGCCACTCGAACATCAGCTCGCCGGAAACTGGTCGAGACGAATACCCCGGGAACATCGCTTGATCTACTAGGTGACCGAGACCGAGATCGTCATCATCGGTGTAGGCGGGGGCATTACGACGATTGACACCCGAGCGTGACGACGAATTCTCGCCAGCGCGGGAAGGCGAGGACCACCAGGATCGGGGGCATGTCAGCGGATGTGATGACCACGTTGCGAGCGTTCTATGCGGCCGAAGCGGCCTATCTCACGGAGGGCGCCGAGTTCGGGGGGATGGCTCGGCACCTGGCACCGGATGTGGTCATGTACCAAGCAGCGAGCCTGCCTTACGGCGGTGAATGGCACGGACACGACGGCTTCCGGAAGTTCATCGCCGCGATGGGCGACAGCTGGGACGGTTTGTGGTTCGACGATCAGCGGTTCCTCAGCGACGGCGACCGGGTGGTCGTTCTCAGCCGAGGTCGGTTGCGGGCGCGCCGCACCGGTCGCGAACTGAAAACCTCACTGCTGCAATGGATCAGCTTCCGAGACGGGCTGATCACCGAGTTCCGGCCCTACTATCACGACACCTCGGCGGTCCTGGCCGTGCTGGACGAGGAGGTATAGGCACGGTTACCACGATTCGATCAGCGGGACATCGTGGTCCTGCCGCTGCCATTCCTCGGTGAGGCGGCCGAGCCGGTGCCGGGCGGCGATGCCGCGCACGCCCGCGATCTTGTCGTCGCGGACCTCCAGGATCAGCACACCCACGACGCGATCGTCGAGCGTGGCGAGCATGGCCGGGCAGCCGTTGACCACGGCGGCATGGATGGCCGGCGAGCCACCGGCGAGTTTGCGCTTGGCCGGAGAGGGTTTGAAGCCGGCCCGCACCGCGCCGGCGATCCGCTCCGGCGTCGTGTACCGGATGAGTTTCGCGGCCCATCCCAGGCCGGCGCCGTCGGAGACGCCGGTGGCGTCGGCGGTCAGCAACGCCACCAGCCGTTCGGTCCGGCCCGAGGAGGCAGCGGCGACGAACGCCTCGACGATCCGGCGCGCGGATGCGCGGTCGGTCTCGGTCGTCGCGCCGGCGGTGGCGATTCGGCGCCGCGCCCGATGGAGATATTGCTGACTCGCCGATTCGGTGATGTCGAGGATGCCGGCCGTCTCAGCGTGGCTGTACGAAAACGCTTCGCGCAGTACGTAAACGGCGCGTTCGATCGGCGACAGGCGCTCCATGAGCGTGAGCACCGCCAAGGTCACCGATTCGCGCTGCTCGACGGTCTCGGCCGGGCCCAGCATCGGATCGCCGTCGAGGAGCGGTTCGGGCATCCAGGCGCCGACCGCGCGTTCGCGCCACACCGTTGCCGACCGCAGGCGGTCGAGCGCCAGGTTGGTGACGACCTTGGTCAACCACGCCTCGGGCACCTCGACGAACTCCCGGTCGGCGGCCTGCCACCGCAGGAACGCCTCCTGCACCGTGTCCTCGGCGTCGGCGGCCGAGCCGAGTAGACGGTAGGCGAGCGAGGCCAGCCGACTCCGGCTGGCCTCGAAACGCGCCACGGTGGCGGTATCCATGAGCACGACCCTATGCGGCGACCACGCGCGGAGAATGCTCGAGGGCGGCGGCCGCGCGGTACTTGTGACTCGGCTTTCCGAAGGTCGGATGGCTCAGGGTCCAGGCGGCGGTGTCGAGAATCGTCGACTTGACGCGTGCGGCCGTCCGTCCGCACAGGGCCCACGACTTCGCGTGCGCGTCGCCGTCGACCAACTGGAAGATCCCGTCCTTGCGGCCGAGGCTGATGTGGTTGCCGACATACGACAGCGAGGTCGTCGATATCTTGCGCCCGGTCCGGTCTCCGATGATCGCCGCGGTCGCCTGCATAGCGGTGAATCCGGCCGACGCACAGGACATCGGCAACGGCCGGCCGTTCTCGCCGATGACGAAGACACTGTCACCGGCGACGTAGACATCCGGATGCGAGACCGACCGCATCTGACGGTCGACGGTGATCTGACCGTTGGCGATCACCTCGAGGCCGCTCGCGGCGGCAATCGGGTGCACGGCGAACCCCGCGGCCCACACGGTCGCGTCGGAGGCGAAAACGGCGCCGTCGGTGGCGACCGCGGCGTCCTCCTGGACGGACCCGATCGTGGTGTGTTCGTGCACCGAGATATCGAATCGCTCGAACGCGCGCAGCAGATGCCGTCGAGCTTTCACGCCCAGCCAGCCGCCCAGGTCACCGCTGGTGACGAGACCGACGCGAAGCCCCGGGCGAGATTCGGCGAATTCGGTGGCAGCCTCGATCGCGGTCAGGTTTCCGCCGACGACCAGCACCTTCCCGTCTCCGCCCAACTCGTCGAGGCGGGTGCGCAGGCGCAGCGCGGACGGTCGCGCGGCCACGTGGAAGGCATGCTCGTGGACGCCGGGAACACCCTGATCGGCGGCGGTGCTGCCGAGCGCGTAGACGAGGGTGTCGTATCCGAGTCGGTCGATGCCGTCACCGTCGGCAACCGCCACCGTCCGGTCCTCGACGTCGACCGCGGTGACCCGTGCCACTCGCAATCGGACGCCCGTACCCGCGAACACCTCGGCCAGCGGCCGATGGCGCAACTCCTGCCCGGCGGCGAGCTGATGCAGCCGCAACCGCTCGACGAAATCGGGTTCGGCATTGACGACCGTGATCTCGAAGTCGTCCGGATGCAGTTGGCGGGCCAGGTATCCGGCGGAGAAGGCTCCGGCATATCCGGCCCCGAGAACGACGATGCGGTGCTTCATGGTTCGCTCCTGTCTGGTTCACGTGCTCCCTGAACGAGACAGGGCGCGAATTCCTGACAGGAACGAATGGTGATGTGGGTCACCGTCGAGGATCGATCAGCCCTTGTTCGCCGGTTCCGCGAGCTCGGCGGGTCGTCCGGCACGCTGCGCCTTGATGCTCGCCTGCCACTTCTCGAAGTCCGCGCGCATCACCGATATCTGACGTTCGATCGCTTCCTGGGTGTCCGACCACCAGCTCTGCGCGGCATCCCGAAGTTCCGCCGCGGTCTTCTCGAACTCGTGCCCCTCATGTTCGAGAGTCGCGGTCAGCTTTTCCCGCCGAGCCTGCAATGCGGCACGGCTCTTGTCCCGAGCCCCGGCGGAGGAGTCTTCGAACTGCTTCACCCGGACCGCGAGATCCATCAGTGATTCCGACAACGGTTTCATATTCATGCCCTCTCGAAGCGGTGCGATCCTCGGCAGGATCCCGGTTGTCGCTGTCCAGCGTTGCCGCTTCGCTGGGCCGGACCAAGGGCAGAACGTCCTCTGATGTCCCGCTATGGAGATGGCCTTCGGCCCGGTCGGGTCCTCACGGACGCGCAGATGGGGCATGCTCTGGCCGGCACCGGGTACGCGCGAGACAAGAACAGTCGTCCGATGAGGAGTAGTCCGATGTCAGGAATCGCGACCCAACTGGGGCATCGAATATCGGCCGCGGCACATTCGGCCTGGGCGATGGTCCACCATCCCCGCCGCGAACCGAACACCGATCTCGCCGCCGAACACCACTCGACCACGAGCGACCCGACCGGCGGTAAGCAACCCGGCGAACCCGAATCCTCGCCCCGCGGGCTCGGTGGCATGGACTTCTAACCACTTGGTGCCTGAACTAATCGTGCAAACCTCGTCGCTTCATGCGGTTTTCGCGCAATTTCGCGGAGGTTTGCACGGAAAGTTCAGGGGCTCTGCCCTCAGCGACGCCAGAACAGATGGTGCGTCACACCACTCGGACTCGGCACCCGCTCCAAGTGAAAGCGGTCCGTGAGTTCGTCCGGACTGGTCCACAATTTTTCGCCGCCGCCCAGTTCGACCGGCGCGACGGCGATGTGCATCTGATCGATGAGATCCGCGTCGAGGAAATCGCGGATGGTGGAGACGCCACCGCCGATACGCACGTCCGAGCCGTCGGCGGCTTCGAAAGCCATCTCCAGAGCCTCTTTCGGAGACGCATCGACGAAATGAAACGTGGTGTCCCCCAGCACGATAGAGGGCCGCGGATAGTGGGTGAGAACGAATACCGGCGTACGAAACGGCGGTTCGTCACCCCACCACCCCTGCCACTCGTAGTTCTCCCACGGCCCGCGCTGCGGACCGAATTTGTTGCGCCCCATGATCTCCGCGCCGATGTTGTTGCGATAGTCACGAGTGAAGTAATCGTCGAGGCCGTAGGTTCCACCCGGCTCGGTACGGGTGGGCCAGTGCGCCGTGGGGCCACACCAGGCGAACAGCGCGCTCGGATCGGCCTGCCCGAAAGGCCGTTCCAGACTCTGCCCTTCCCCGGCCCCGTAGCCGTCGCTGGAGAGGTTGAAGTTCTGCACACGAACCAACTGTGACATCGACGCCCTTTCCGATTGCAATGCGCAACCAGTTGACGGTACCGACACTGCTCTTGTGTTGCAATCAGTTGCGAGGTCATTTCGCCGCGTAAATCTCTGCGATCAGGCGAAACGCCCTATCAGTGGCCATGTCAGGGCGATGTCAGCGCCGTGACAGCCGACCCGGCGAAAGTAACCGAACAACAGCGCAGAAACGCGGAGGGACCAGCCTTCCCTTGCGCATCACCGAAAGGAAAACAATGTCCGGCAACTTCACTTCGCACTCGGCAGACTCGACCTGGACCGGCATGGTGCCCGTCGACGACACCGCGCTGGCCGTGAGCGACACCGGCGGCTCCGGCCGGCCGATCGTCTATCTGAACGGCTCCTATGCCAGTCAGCGGCACTGGCAGCGGGTCATCGCCGACCTCGGTCCCGGCTACCGGCACATCACCTTCGACGAACGCGCCCGCGGTAAGTCGAAGCGATCCGAGGACTATTCCTTCGAGGCGTGTCTGCGCGATATCGACGCGGTCCTCGACGCACGGGGAGTGCATCAGCCGCTGCTGGTGGGCTGGTCCTACGGCGCGTTGCTGGGGGTGCACTGGGCCGACCGCCACCCGGACCGGGCCCTGGGAGTGGTCGGGGTGGACGGGCCGTACCCGTCCGGCTGGACCGACGAAGCCGGCCGGGAACGACTCCGCAAGACGTTTCGCCGCATGCGATTGCTGCTACCGCTGGTCGCCCCGATGGGCCTGGCCGCGCGTATGAGCGCCGACCAGCATGCCGAGATCCAGATCGAGGCCCATGAGCTCCATGCCGCCCTCGGCCCCATCCTCGACAGCATGAACCGCCCGGTCCGGTACGTGGCCGCCTCGGCCGAGACCGTCTACGACAAGGGCGGTGAGCTGGAGCAGATGCGCCGCACCCTCGACCCGTACCTGGAGCGGAACCCGAACCTGAAGGTCAGCGCGAGAGTCGCCAGTGACCACGGCAAGATCCTGCGCAAGGATTCCCCCGCGGTCGCCGACGCGGTCCGGGAGATCGTCGGCCTCCTCGAGTACAAGGAGAGCTGAGCGGTACCGAACTCCTTTGCACGCAACGGCATCCCGCGCGCCGGCGCCGCACTCGGCGGTCCTGCCTCAGATGACGCCCTCCCGCACCGGATAGTCGATGACGACCACACCGCCGGTGGCGTAGTTGACGACATCGGCGGCCGCCCGACGGCCGTACGACGACGCCCGCATCGCGGCCAGGGCGGCGGCGTCAGCGAAGTCGGCTTCGAAGACCGCGAAATACGGCGCTTCTCCGTTGGTCGCCGCCACGTCGAAGCTGTAGCGCCACCCGAGCAGGCCGGGCCACTTCGTGACCAGCGGAAGGTGATTGGACACGTAGTAGTCGCGGAAGTGGTCAGGGTCGGCGGGCTCGGGATACAGGACTACCAACTTATGCATAACTGCCTCCTGCATATACCGCGGTCGATCGAATCGTCATATGCGCAGGTTAGGGCTTGAAGTGTGGGCGAGGGAAAGACCGGGGCGCGATAGACTCAGAACAGATCGTTATCAATCGGCAGGGAGGGCACGTGGCGCCGGATACGGTGAGCCTGCGGTATTTTCTGGTGCTGGCGCAGGAATTGAACTTTACCCGCGCGGCCGCACGGATCGGTATCGCGCAGCCCGCCCTCAGTGCCCGGATGCGCCGATTGGAGGCGGAACTGGGTACGAGCCTGCTGGTTCGCACCACGCGCAGTGTCGTATTGACCACGGCCGGTGCGGCTTTGGCGGAGTCCGCGCCGCCCGCGCTGGCGGCGCTGGACCGGGCGTGGGACACCGCCCGGAAAGCAGGGGCTGGTGAACTGGGCACGCTGCGCATCGGTTTCAGCCTCAGCACGGGTGCCGAGACGGCGCCGGCCTTGGTGGACGAGCTCATTCGCAGCAGCCCGGGACTCGAGGTCGGCGCGGTCCCGATGGCGACACCGGAGATCACCTCCGCGGTCGCCGACGGCCGCATCGATGCGGGGATCACCCGCGGTGAACAGCCGGGTCGTGGCGTGCGCCGATTCCTGCTGCGGCGTGAGCGCGTCGGGGTCCAACTGGCACAGCATCATCCGCTGGCCGCACACCCCGAGATCGAGATCGCCGATGCGGCCGCGTATCCGCTGCGACTCCCCGACCGTGCCGCCAACCCCGTGATCCACGATCAGCTGTCCGCGCTGTTCCACGACACCCGGCCGAGCCCCCGATTCCACACGCCCACAGTCTCTTTCGACATGTCGCAGCGCGACCTACGCGACGGGCTCACCCTCGCTCCGGCCGGTGAAGTCGCGGTCACGACACAACCGGCCGGTCTCACGTGGCGACCGCTGCGGGGCGCACCCACCTTGACCATCCACCTCGTCCTTCCGCGCGTGCAGTCACCACTACACCGGCGCATCCGTACCGTCGCCAAAACCCTTGCACACGAGCTGCACTGGCTGCCGGACTGAACGCGCGGCAGGTCCGGCGGTTTGCCTACGGTCGATGGCGCTTACCTCCGGTATCGAGCAGAATCGTGCAGTGACCAGGAGACCGACCGCGCTGCGCGCAGCCTTGACCAAGGAATCGCGCGCGGCGTTCAGCCGCCGGGCGGGACGAATACAGCTGTTCCCCGCGGTCACCGCGGCGCTGCTCGCCGGACTGGCTGTCGCCTTCGCGGCCTACGGATTCCTACGCTGGATCACCCCCGTCGATGCGACCAAGCAAGCCGCCGAAATCGATATCACTCGTGTCGCATTGACCGTCGTCGCCGGTGTCGGCGGCGTGGTCGCCCTCGTCATCGCCTACCGGCGTCAACGCGATCTGGAACAGAGCCGGTTCGTCGAACGCTTCGGCGCCGCAGCCGCCCAACTCGGCGCGACAGATGTCGCGGTCCGAATCGCCGGGGTCTACGCGATGGCCGGTGTCGCCGATGGATCCGACGGCCCGCGCCGCCAGCAATGCATCGACGTGCTGTGCGGATACCTCCGCTTGCCCTACAGCCCGGAGCTCGGTGCCAACCACCAGAGCAAACTGGTCGTCAAACAGCACCGCGCGACGGCGGACAACACCCGCGCCGACGACCGGGAACACCACCACGAATATCGACACAATGACCGAGAAGTCCGGGCGACCATCGTCCGTGTCATTAGCGACCACCTTCGGCCCAACGCCGCATACAGCTGGTCAACAGCCGATTTCGACTTCCGCACGGCCTATCTGGAGAACGTCGATTTCAGCCGTGCGCAGTTCTCGGGTGCTGCTCGGTTCGGCGGCGCGATCTTTTCGGGCGACGCCCGGCTCGGTAGCGCGACCTTCGCCGGCAATGCCGAATTCGACGGCGCAACGTTCTCCGGCAACGCATGGTTCGACGACGTAACCTTCTCTGGCAACGGCCATTTCGACGGTGCGACATTCTCCGGCAGCGCCCATTTCGAAGGCGCGACTCTCTCCGGAAACTCCCGGTTCGACAAGGCAACCTTCGCCGAGAACGCCTCGTTCGCCGGTGCGAACTTCTCCGCCGACTCCCGGTTCGGCGGCGCGACCTTCGCCGGCGACGCCCATTTCGGTGGGACGACCTTCGCCGGCAACGCCCGGTTCGATGGCGTAATCTTCTCCGGCAACGGCCATTTCGACGGCGCAACATTTTCCGGCAACGCGCGGTTCGGCAACGCCACCTTCGCCCGCGACGCCCGGTTCGACGGTGTGACCGTGTCCGGCAATGCCCGGTTCGGCGACGCGTCCTTCGCCGGCGACGCAGCATTCGGCGGCGCCACCTTCTCCGGCAACACAGGATTCGAC
The DNA here is from genome assembly GCF_000308375.1 of Nocardia aobensis NBRC 100429. Classification (GTDB taxonomy): domain Bacteria; phylum Actinomycetota; class Actinomycetes; order Mycobacteriales; family Mycobacteriaceae; genus Nocardia; species Nocardia aobensis. The sequence goes on from NZ_BAFQ01000158.1 coordinate 31,011, forward strand.
AGCGTGACCTTTTCCGGTGACGCGGAGTTCGGCGAGGCGAGCTTCTCCGGCAATGCCGAGTTCGGTGACGCGACCTTCGCCGGCGGCGCAGGATTTCGCGGCACCACCTTCTCCGGCGACACGGGATTCGGCGGCGCCACCTTCGCCGGCGACGCCCGATTCGACCGTGCGACCTTCGCCGGCAATACATGGTTCGGCAGCGCGACCTTCGCCGGCAAGGCGCGGTTCGACCGTGTGACCTTCGCCGCCAACACCCGATTCGACGAGGCCGACTTCGGTAGCGACACCATCTCGTTCGATGAACCGAGGCAGTGGGGACCTCCGACACCTGCATTCGACTGGAGCCAGGACCACAGTCGAAAGCCCACCAATATCGAACCGCAGGATTGGCCGCCCGTTGTCGCGGCACATTAGCCGGCCGCAATCCTCTCGAGAATCGCTTTGGTTCCGCCTCCACGCCCGACCTGTTCGCGCTCACCCACGCCGCCAGATTGCCACCGAACTGAAATCGATAAGAGGACTCGCCCGTGCACGGCACAGGCTCGCCCCTCGGGCGGAGGCACACACCGACCGCCGCGAAACAACAGCTGTCAGAACGTGATTCGGAGGGTCGTGGGGTGGGCGGCCCGATCCGGGGACGTCCGCCCGCGACCGGCGATGGGACAGCCCGACCAACCCGACCGGACCGTCCCCGTAACGCACAACGCGGCTACCGGCGGCTGGGTGCCGCCGGTAGCCGGGCGTTATGCGTGGGTCATCGCTTGATCAACGCGCGCAGGGCGGTGATCGAGGCCCGGCGTTCGTAGGCGATCCAGGCGAAGATCGCGGTGAGCACCAAGGGGAAGGGAGCCAATTCCGGGGTGCCGGCCAGGAACGCGTTGAAGCCCGCGGCGAGGAAGGTGACGATCGCCAGGCCGATCGCGGCGGCCGCGGTCAGGCGGGGCACCATGAGTCCGATCCCGCCCGCGACCTCCGCGAGACCGATGAAGACCAGCAGCGCCAACGGGATCGAGAAGGCGGTGGCGTTGTTTTCCACCAGGGTCTGCGGGATGACGAGCTTCGGGCCGCCGGAGGCGATGATGAAGAACAGACCGAGCACGATCTGCAGGGTCCACAGGACGCGGTTGCGGATCTTGCCGGGGCGGACGGCGGCGGTGGTCTGGGTGGCGGTGATGGCGGTCATCTCTTGTTCCTTCTGGGTCGGTCGCGCCGGGTTGGTGGCGCGTTCAGCAGTAGGGACGGGGGCGGTCCGGAAAACTCATCGCCGCGGTCGAAAGAATCTTCACCGCCGTCGAGGTCGGCCATCGCACCGCGCCGGCGAAACGACCGAGCCCCACCCGAATACCGGATGGGGTCCTCAGTAGAGGCGCTACCAGCAGCGATGCAAGCGCTGCCCTCCTTCTTCCACAGCCGATTACGAAGCCGCTGCCATTCAGCCCGGCCGACGGCTCGTGTCACCCTGGCGAGAGCACGGTTCAGACGTCACAAGACGGCCCCGCGGGCGTACGAGCCTCGAGGTCGACGATCCGGTTGCGCGGAATCTGTAGCCGCTCGCTGGGCTCGATGCGGAGGACCGCCGACAAACGGGAAGGCGTACAAGTCATTTCCTGACTTTGAACCGCAGGTGCAGCACGCGCTCGCCCTGGATGACCACATGGGGGTCCTCCAGCAGATGCTGGCCGTCGATGTCGCCGAAGAAGCGTTTACCGGATCCGAAGACCACGGGGACCACGTCCATGGCGACTTCGTCGACCAGGCCCGCGGCGAGGATCTCGCCGCCGACCCGTCCGGCGTTGACGGCGACGGTGCGGTCACCGGCGAGCTCGCGCGCGGTGGCGATCGCGGAAGCGACGTTGTCGGCGAAGTGGTACGAGGCCTCCGGATGCCAGCCCTGCGGTTTGGGGCGGTGCGAGACGACGACCACGTGCTCTCCGGCGGGTGGCTGCCCTTCCCAGCCGTTCACCAGGTCGAACAGTGTGCGGCCCATGACGATCGTCCCGATGGACGCCCACATGTCGCGGACATAGTCCGCGGAGGCGCGCGAGACCTTGAATCCGGCTCCGGTGCCGGAATGGTCGAAACCCTGATCGCCGGCAGGTTCGGTGATCAAGGTGTCACCGCTGAAATACCACTCGTGCAGCGGGCCGACGTCATCGTTTTTATCGGCGATGAAGCCGTCCACCGACATCACATTGTGCATGATCACCGCGCTCACGGTGTCTCCTCGGGTCGCTCGGGTAATGGTTTCCGATTCTGCTGCACCCCGTGCGCGCACGCTTGTAAAAAATCACTCGGCCGGCATGGGTCCGGCATCCGGTGGGAATCGGTCCTGGGCGGGAAATCTGCGCCGCAGAGCCAAGTAGTCGGTGGGGGTGTGGCCGGTGAAGGCCTTGAACTCCTTGCTCGCATGCGCCTGATCGAAATAGCCTGCAGCGTGCGCGAATTCGGTCCAGCCGATTGGGCCCCGCGTATTGACGGACAGGATCAGCCGGGCGAATCTGTAGATGCGCGCCACTCGCTTCGGTGTGACGCCGACATGAGATTTGAACTGCGCGGCCAGGTGATTGCCGCTCACCCCGGCAGCGTCGCTGAGCGCGGTGACCGGCACCGAACCGTAGGACCGCTCCAGCCGCGCCCCCGCGTGCGCGACCAAGTCGAGGGTTTGCGTCGGTTTCTCCGCGAGGCGCGATCGCAGCTCCTGCTCGACGAGGTCGAGCGCCTCGACAGGAGAGGCGGTCTCGCCGAGCCGATTGCGGATGCGGTCCAGTGCGCGCTGCCACACCGCGTCGACGGGCACATAGCGATCCCGCAGCTCGATCGCCGGAACATCAGTGAAGGCCGAGAGCCCCCAGGGCTTGAAATGTACTCCGACCAGTCGCACATGGGCCGGATACTCCAACAGGACGCGCTCGGTCCACAAGCCCATGAACCATCCGTCGACCAAGGTCGCGGGCGGCACCGCAGGGTCGCACACCGACAGCCGGACCGGATCGCCGAGGTTGATGAACAAATGCGCCGAAGGCATCGGGGGAACGAGCACGCGGCGATGGCGCGGCACTCCGGACAGACAGTAGATGTCGTCGATGAACCGGCTCAGCGGTGGGGTGAGGACCCGCCCTACGTAGCGCATACCTTCAGTGTTGTGCATCCACGGCGCCCGGATCGGTTCGACTGGTGTGCCCCGAGAGGTTCAGGCACTGGTGGAAACGGTGGGACCGCGCATCGGGCGGCAGCCGCGACCGGCGCGATTTCGTCGTCGGTTCGGGTATCCGGCCCGGTCGGGGGATGTAATCTGACTGCCCTCAGGGGGATTCGCCGGAGTCGGCTCCCTCCAGGGGAGGGAAGTTCGAATGACGGGCAGTGTCGTATCAGCCTGTGGCGCAGCGTGTTCAGTGGTCAAGCGCGGTCAGCTGCGCTCGGTTCTGATCGCGGTTTCGGCCGTGTTGTGCATTACCGGTACTTCCGTGGCGGTCGGTAGTGCGGATCCGATCCCGATTCCGCAGAACGACCCGTTCTACACCCCGCCGTCGGGCTGGGAATCGCAGGCGCCGGGCACCGTGCTGAATTCGCGGCCCGTCGAGGTGGCCTCGATGGGTCCGCAGGCGCAGGACGCCGATGCCTGGCAGTTGCTGTATCGAACGACCGATAACACCGGTCAGCCCATCACGACCGTGACAACGGTGCTGCGGCCACGAACGGGGCAGGTCAAAGGCTTGATCAGCTATCAGGCTGCCGAAGACGCCTCGGCCCCGGAGTGCGCTCCCTCGTTCGCGCTCCGGCAAGGAGCGGTCCCGATGGACCACAAGTACGACGCCTCGCTCGATTTCATTCAGATCGGCCAGATGTTGTCGTCCGGTCATGCGATTTCCGTACCCGATTGGGAGGGAGCGAACGGGGCGCTGCTCACCCCGAACCAGCCGGGCTATACCGCGCTCGACGGAGTGCGCGCAGCCGAGGCTTTCGCGCCACTCGGCCTGTCCGGCACCGATACTCCGGTTGCCGCGGTCGGCTACTCCGGCGGCTCGTACGGCAGCGCTTGGATCGCGCAGGTTCAACCGACCTACGCTCCCGAACTACGACTGGTCGGTGTTGCCCGGGGCGGCGGGGCGGGCGGCGCGGCAGAGCCCATGAGCATGTACCTGCAGTCGCTCGACGGCGGTCCGTTCTCCGGTTTCCTGCTGTCGCTCCTGCCGGGCATGATGCGCGCCGACCCGCGGATCGCGGCGGTTTTCGACATGTATCTGACGCCCGCCGGGAAAGCGTTGATGGCTGCGGGTGGCGACGAATGCTCGGTGCCGGACGTGGAACAGCATGCGTTCCTGCACATGGACGACTACCTGACGATCCCGTATTCGCAAGTGCTCGAGCAACTCCAGGCATCGTTCGACGAGATCGACGGCATCACGGCACCGACCGTGCCGCTGTTCCTCTATCACGCCGTGCACGACGAGATCGTCAACATCGCACCGGTCGACCATACGGTGGCGAATTGGTGCGCGACGGGGGCGCCGATCACCTACACACGGGACGAAATGAGCGAACACGCCAGTCTCGAGGTCGCTGCGATCCCCGCGGCCATGCGTTGGATCGATGACCGTCTGGCGGGGCAGCCTGCGCCGGATGGTTGTTCGATCCGCACGGTGCCGTCCATGTCGCTCGGTGGTGCTTAGCGCGCGGTCGGGACTACGCGGGGCGATGCCCACACAGTTCGACCGAACAACCGAGCTCCCTCCCGGTCTCCGAAGGGAGCTCGGTCAGAGTCTCCGACCAGCAAGGTCACTGCCTCGATGCCTACTTCTTCGCAGACGCTGATCCGCTATACGTTGAATCTGAACTCGACTACATCCCCGTCGTGCATGACGTAGTCCTTGCCTTCCATCCGCACCTTGCCCGCGGATTTGGCGGCGGCCATGGAACCGGCCTCGACGAGATCGTCGTAGGCCACGATTTCGGCCTTGATGAAGCCGCGTTCGAAGTCGGTGTGGATGACGCCTGCCGCCTTGGGCGCGGTGTCGCCCTGGTGGATGGTCCACGCGCGGGCTTCTTTCGGGCCGGCGGTGAGGTAGGTCTGCAGGCCGAGGGTGTGGAAGCCGGCTCGGGCCAGGGCGTGGAGGCCCGGTTCGGTTTGGCCGATGGATTCCAGGAGCTCCAGCGCGGATTCGGCGTCCAGCTCCAGGAGTTCAGCTTCTACCTTGGCGTCGAGGAAGACCGCATCGGCCGGGGCGACAGCGGCTTTCAGTTCGGCGACGCGGGCCTCGTCGGTGAGGACCGACTCGTCGGCGTTGAAGACGTAGAGGAACGGCTTGGTGGTGAGCAGCGACAGTTCGCGCAGCAGGTCGGCGTCGATCTTGTCGCGGACCGCGTAGAGGGTCTTGCCCTCATTGAGGAATTCCTGGGCCTGCTTGGCGGCGTCGGCTACCGGCTTGCGGTCCTTCTTGACCTTGGCTTCCTTGTCGAGGCGGACGACCGCCTTCTCCAGGGTCTGCAGGTCGGCGAGGATGAGCTCGGTTTCGATGACCTCGATATCGCTGAGGGGGTCGACCTTGCCGTCGACGTGGACCACGTCGTCGTCGGCGAAGACGCGGACCACCTGGCAGATGGCGTCGGCTTCGCGGATGTTGGCGAGGAACTTGTTGCCCAGGCCCGCACCCTCGGAGGCGCCCTTGACGATGCCGGCGATGTCGACGAAGGAGACCGTCGCGGGGACGATGCGCTCGGAGCCGAAGATCTCGGCGAGCTTGTCCAGCCTCGGGTCGGGCAGCGGCACCACGCCGACGTTCGGCTCGATGGTGGCGAAGGGGTAGTTCGCCGCGAGCACGTCGTTGCGGGTCAGCGCGTTGAACAGCGTCGACTTTCCGACGTTGGGCAGGCCGACGATACCGAGGGTGAGACTCACGAGTGCAAGAGTCTACGCGGCGCACCTTCGGCGACCGAATCTGCCCAGGTCGCGACCAGTGCTTGGAGTACCCGAACCCGCGGACCCGAGCGCCTCGCAGATGGCGAAGCCGCGGCCACCACGCCCGTGCGCACCCGTCCATACCCGGACGTTCTGCCACCTGTGCGCGGGTGGCGGGCAACGCGACCGCGCTGTCGATCGCCGCATCCAGAAACGCGAGAGTGTCACGGCGGCGTGCGAGCGGATCGCGGTAGGAGCGCGCCTCTCGGCACCGTTCGTGCGGAGGTGAAGACTCCCGACCACAACAACGTCTCGGCCTGCTCCGGAAGGCGGGACGGCCCCGCGACGCGGCGCACAAACATACACTGCCGCAAAGGATTAGGCGTCCCACACCGCCGCCCGCACACCGCGACGACACCCGGCTAAGGTCGACCCATGGCGCAGATCCCTCGACTTCCCGGATTGGGCTTGGCCGATGCCGATTGGCTGGTGACCGCGGCCCTGACGGTCGCCTCCGAACACCGATTTCCGCCGCTGGCGGTGGCGGTGACCGATGTGAGCGGCGCGGTGATCGCGCTGCGGCGGGCAGACGGCGGGATGCCGATGACGAGTCGCCTCGCAGTGGCCAAGGCGCGCACCGCACTCCTGACGCTGCATCCGTCGGGACAACTCCCGTTGCCGGGCGAGATCGTCGACAGCATTCAGCATCTCTACGACGGCGACTACATCCCCTTCGCGGGTGGGGTGCTCGTCACCGAGAACGGTGTGATTCTCGGGGCCGCCGGGGCCTCGGGTGCGCACGCGACACAGGACGAGGAGGCCGTGCAGGCCGCCGTGCAGCGGTGGCACGAAAACCGTTCGCACGCAGCCTGATCGGGCACACGGACATGCTCTCGTAGCCGCGGAAGCATGGAGATCGGACGATGCGATCGAAAGACGGCGCTCGGCTATACCGGGCCGGGCGCCGGGCGAGTCGGCACACCCAGCCCGAACTCGGCGCATTCGTCGTCCTGTTCGGGCCGCCCGCCACTGACCGCGACCGCGCCGAGTACGACACCGTCGCGACGAATCAGCCGCGAGCCCGCGCCCGCCACGATCGGTGTCGGCGCCAGCTGATCAATGCGGTCGAAGAGGGCGGGCCAGGCATTCTGGAGCTGCTGCAGTTCACCGCCGTCGCGATGGAACAGGGCGACGCCGGCCGCCTTCGCGGGAGCGATCCGGGCCGAGAGCGGTGGTGCACCGTCCATCCGATCCAGCACTCGCACGTGCCCACCCTCGTCCACGACGGCCACGGTCACCCTGACATCCAATTCCGCAGCGCGAGAGCGTATCCGAGCACTGATGGCGTGCGCTTCATCCAGCGTGAGCCACATCTTCTCCACCTCCGATAATCGTTGGGCGATCCAACGGTTCACTCAGGCGACGCTACGCCACATTCGTTGGCCCGTCCAACGAATCCACTAGACTTCACGCATGGACGACACACCCGCACGCCTGCGCGGCAAACCGAGCTGGCTGGTCAGCAAGACCGCGGCACTCGCCCAGCGGCATATCGGAGAAGCCCTGTCGGCGTTCGGCGCCCGCGGCTACCACTTCGCGATTCTGGCCGCGCTCGACGAGTTCGGGGCCGCCAGCCAGGTGGCGATCGGCCAGCGGTGCCGCATCGACCGCAGCGATATGCACGCTATGCTGACCGAGCTCGAGGCGCAGAAATACGTTGCGCGAAAACCGGATCCGGACGACCGCCGCCGCAACCTGATCACCCTCACCGCAGCCGGCGAACGACGACTGCACGATCTGGACGCCGCATTGACTACCGCCCAGGACGAGATATTCGACGGACTGACAACCGCAGAGCGCGACCGCCTGGTCCGCCTACTGACCCGCGTGCTGGACCGGCACGGGAACGGCTAGCAGAACCGGCCGAGCAGGCAAGGCGACCAAGGGCAGTCCCTCCCGTCTGCGAGTTACCATTGCGCCATGGTCCTGCCCGGAATCGACCGCCCCGACCTCCCCGAATACATGACGTGGGAGGAACTGGAACGGCTTCCGGCGGACGTGGCGGATCAGATCGAACTCTGGGAAGGGCCGGACGGTGTGACGCCGTTACGACCGGCCAACTATCTGCTGGTCGGCGAATGGACCCACGACGACGAGGCGGGAATTGCCTTCGGACACCCCTTCGATACCACGATGCCCTGGTCTGCCCTCGCCTTCTGAATCCGCCTTCCGCATCCCTTACAGAGTGCCCGAACGGGGCGTGCCGGCCATCGCATGTCGGCACGAAACCCGTTCTCGCGGAGGACAACCAGCAGACTCAGGGGCGCGGGTTGCGGCCGAGGTAGCGCAGGAGGGTGTCGGCGGGGGTGTCGCCGGGCTCGGCATTCAGCACCGCCGCGTAGGCACCCCACTGGCGCAGCGGTTCGATCAGATCGGTTGCGGCAGTGAGGAGATGGGTGGCCAGGGTGTCGGTGAGCGGGGAGGGGCGGCCGGTGGCGATCGCGATGTCCCAGGCGTGGACGGCGGCGTCGAGGGCGGCCATGACGGCGGCGACGGGGGTCGGGAGGGCGCCGTGCGGGAGCGGGGTGGGGACGGTTTCGGCGTCGTCGGTGACGGTGGCCCAGGCGGTGGCGGTCTGGTCGAGGGCGGCGGAGATCAGCTCCACGCCGGTGCCGTCGAGCGAGCCGGAGGGGGCGAAGGGGTCGTAGGTGGGGCCGGCGCCCACGCCGAGGGCGGCGGCGAAGGCGAGCTGATCACCGGCGGCGTGCTGGACGACCTGGGTGACGGTCCACTGCGAGCACGGGGTGGGCAGGTCCCATTGAGCGGCGCCGATTCCGGCGACCACGTCGGCGAGGGCACGGTAGGAGTCGGCGACGACCTCACGCCAGACGGGGGCGAGGACGGCGGCAGGGGCAAGGGTGGTGGCGTTCATCGGATGGCCTTTCGTTCTTCGTTTTCGGCGTTGAACTCAGACTATGTACCAATTAGGCTTGATTCCTTCCTAATAATCCGCCGCCGAAAAGGGCTTCGATGTGACGTCCACCACAACTCGGGTGCTGCGCCTGCTGTCGCTGTTGCAGGACCGCACATATACCGGGCGCGAGCTGGCGCAACGCCTCGATGTGAGCGACCGGACTCTGCGCCAGGACATCGCCCGGCTGCGGGAACTGGGCTATCCGGTCCATGCCGAGCGCGGAGCGGTCGGCGGCTATCGGATCGGCCAGGGCAAGACGATGCCGCCGCTGCTGCTCGACGATGACGAGGCGGTCGCGGTGGCCGTGGCGATCGGCCTCGCGGAGGACGGGTCCACCGGGATCGCGGATATCGACGAGAACGTGGCGCGGGCACTCGCCAAATTGGAGCGGATTCTGCCGGTTCGATTGCAGCGCAAGGTGACAGCGTTGCGCACCGCCACCGAGATCGGTCCCGCGACGACCGGCTCACGCGAACCCGATGCGCCCGTGCCGGCACAGACTCTCGCCACCATCGCGTCAGCGATTCGCGGCACCAGGGTCCTGACCGTCGACGGCGGACTGCTCGAGCCGTATCGGCTGATCAACTGGCAACGCCGGTGGTATCTCGTCGCCTACGATCTCGAAACCCATTGCTGGCGTGCGCTTCCCGTGGCCTCCGTCGACCGCGTCGCGAGCGGATCCCGGCACTTCGCGGCCCGTACGCTGCCCGACGACGATCTCGTGGCGTTCGTGCTGCGGGAAATCGCCACGGCCGGTTGGCGTGTCCACGCCCGGATCACGGTACTGGCGCCCGCCGAAACGGTGATCGCCCGCATCAACCCGGCCGTCGGCGTGGTGGAACCCGTCGACGCACAGTCGTGTGTGTTGTACACCGGCGCGGACACTCTGGAGACGATCGCGATCTACCTGAGCATGCTCATGATGGACTTCCGCGTCGACGGACCGCCGGAACTCGTGGACCATATCCGGACCCTGGGCCGGCGCTATTCGTCGGCTGTTCCGCCCGAATGATGGCCGGGCCGCCCGACACGCGACCACCTGCGGTTCGACCCTCGAGGCCGGGATCCGGTCCGATGAACAGTTCCTGAACGGGGTGCGGATACCAGGGAGGGCTCGCCCGATTCGGCGGGATTCCGCTACCTTGAGTCAGTTCCACCTGATGTCCGGCCGGAAGCTCCTCTTCGATCGGACCTAGACCAGCACGGGAGAGTAGCTCGCATGGCGACCATCGAATACCTCCGAACCGAGCCGGAGCTGCCTCCCGTCGGGATCGTCGACCGCCGGCCGATCACGCCCGCCAAGAAGGCGATCTTCGCGGCCGTCGCCGTCTTCGGTGCGGTCGCCTGGGCGATCCTCGCCGTCGCCCGCGGCGAGAACGTCAACGCGGTATGGATCGTCATCGCGGCGGTGTGCACCTACATCATCGCCTACCAGTTCTACGCCCGGCTGATCGAATGGAAGATCACCAAGCCGCGCGACGACACCGCCACTCCGGCAGAGGAACTGGAGAACGGCACCGATTACATGCCGATGGACCGGCGGGTCCTGTTCGGCCATCATTTCGCCGCCATCGCCGGCGCCGGACCTCTGGTCGGGCCGGTACTCGCGGCGCAGATGGGGTATCTGCCGGGCACGCTGTGGATCGTGATCGGTGTCGTGCTCGCGGGCGCCGTCCAGGACTATCTGGTGCTGTGGGCTTCGGTGAAGCGCCGCGGCCGCAGTCTCGGGCAGATGGCCCGCGACGAACTCGGTGTGGTGGGCGGTATCGCCGCGCTGATCGCGGTGCTGGTGATCATGGTGATTCTGCTGGCCGTGCTGGGCATCGTGGTGGTCAACGCGCTCGCCGCGACCAAGGGCGCCGACGGGCAACTGCACGGCGGCAGTCCGTGGGGTGTGTTCTCGATTTCGATGACGATTCCGATCGCGCTGTTGATGGGTCTGTACCTGCGCTACGTGCGGCCGGGCAAGGTCGGCGAGATCTCCGTCGTCGGATTCGTACTGTTGCTGCTGGCCATCGTCTCCGGGCGCTGGGTGTCGGAATCCGGCTGGGGCCGTGATCTGTTCACCCTCTCGGGCACCACCATCGCGTGGATGCTGATCATCTACGGCTTCATCGCGTCGGTGCTGCCGGTCTGGCTGCTGCTGGCGCCGCGCGACTATCTGTCGACGTTCATGAAGGTCGGCACCATCGTGCTACTGGCGCTGGGCGTGGTGATCACCATGCCGGTGCTGCACGCACCCGCGGTCTCCCAGTTCGCCGGGAACTCCAAGGGTCCGGCTTTCGCGGGCAGCCTCTTCCCGTTCCTGTTCATCACCATCGCCTGCGGTGCGCTCTCCGGATTCCACGCCCTGGTGTCCTCGGGCACCACGCCGAAACTGCTCGAAAAGCAGTCGCAGGCACGGATGATCGGCTACGGCGGCATGCTGATGGAGTCGTTCGTCGCGGTGATGGCGATCATCGCGGCCAGCATTCTCGACCAGCATCTGTACTTCGCGATGAACACCGGTGGCCTCACCAGCGCGCAGGCCGCCGCGGACAAGGTGAACGCCCTCGGACTCGGCGGGACACCGATCACCGCGAACGAGTTGAACCAGGCCGCCCACGATGTGGGTGAACAGGCGATCTACTCGCGCACCGGCGGCGCGCCCACCCTGGCCGTCGGGATGGCCGAGGTGATGCACAACTTCATCGGCGGCGCCGCGATGAAGTCGTTCTGGTACCACTTCGCGATCATGTTCGAGGCGCTGTTCATTCTGACCACCATCGATGCCGGCACCCGCGTCGCACGCTTCATGCTGTCGGACACGCTCGGCAACCTCGGCGGACCGGCCCGCAAGTTCAAGGATCCGTCCTGGCGGCCCGGAGCCTGGCTGTGCACCTTCGTCGTGGTCGCCGCCTGGGGTTCGGTGCTGCTGATGGGCGTGACCGATCCGCTCGGCGGTATCTACACGCTGTATCCGCTGTTCGGCATCGCCAACCAACTGCTGGCCGCGGTCGCGCTGACGGTGGTGCTGGTGATCGTGATGAAGAAGGGGTTGTGGAAGTGGGCCTGGATTCCGGCGCTGCCGCTGATCTGGGATCTCATCGTCACCATGACGGCCTCGTGGCAGAAGATCTTCTCCGGCGACAAGAACATCGGCTACTGGACCCAGCACCGCATCTACAGCGACGCGCGGGACGCCGGGAAGGTGCTCGCGCCGGCCAAGAGCATGGCCGATATGGACAAGGTCGTACGCAACACGTTCATCCAGGGCTCGCTGTCGATCATCTTCGCGGTGCTGGTGTTGATCGTGGCCGTGGTCGGTGTGATCGTGTGCGTTCAGGCGGTGCGCCGCGGTGGTGGAGCCACCACCGAGACTCCGGAAGTGCCGTCGAAGATCTTCGGGCCGTCGGGCTTCCTCACCACCAAGGCCGAGAAGGAGGTGCAGCGCGAATGGGAGGAAATGGAACGCGCGGGAGCGGTGAAGGTCCCCGGAGCAGCCCACGCGTCGACTCCGGAACCGGCTTCCTAGCAAGCGAATTCGAGGGTTCCGGCGCGGCGGCAGGGGCCGCGTCGGCCCTGTCCGCCGCTACGGACGCGGCGAGAACACACCGGCGGACCGTCACGGTTCTCCGGGCGCTGCTGCGTACGGTCAGGGCGGGAGCCCGCTATCTGAACGCGGTGCTCGGCGGCCAGGACTATCGGCGATATGTGGAACATCTGCGCCGCCGGCACCCCGATCGGCCGATTCCGAGCGAGCGGGAGTACTGGCGAGAGCGGCATGCCGCAGCCGATCGCAATCCCGGAACCCGGTGTTGCTGAACTCGCCGCGGCACTGATCGGTGGCGGCCTGGCCGATCGATGTGGCAGCCGAGAGCGGTCCCGCGCATCCGGCTCGTCGGGCTGTCGAGCCCGATAGCGAAGCGGGCCGGTTCCGGTCCGTTCGCGCGAGTGCCCGCGGATTCGCCGGCCGCAACGTTCGCGTGTGATCTGCGACCAACTCCGCACAACTCATCCGGCGACTCCGGCCGACCCGAAATCCTTGCGACGCTGCGGAATAGGCCCTTTGCGGCGGTTATACGCAGCTGCTCTCAGTCGCCCGACTATTGATAGCACACAGCTATGTCGCTGAAACGTTGTCCCTCGGGGGTAGTTGTCTGATTCCCGCTAGCGCAGGCGGCCTCGGGCTGACAAGGTGGACTGCGTGAGTGTGAACGGTCTGGACTTCGAGCGCTGTTATCGAGCGGTGGCCACCCGCGATGCCCGTTTCGACGGGCAATTCGTCACGGCGGTGCGCACCACCGGAATCTACTGTCGGCCATCGTGTCCTGCTATCACTCCGAAGCGTACGAATGTCACGTTCCTCCCCACCGCGGCCGCCGCGCAGCAGAGCGGATTTCGCGCCTGCCGCCGGTGCCTGCCCGATGCCGCGCCCGGCTCACCGCTGTGGAACACCCGCGCCGATCTGGCCGCGCGGGCGATGCGGCTGATCGCCGACGGAGTGATCGAACGCAGCGGCGTCCCGGGCCTGGCCGACAAACTCGGCTATTCACAGCGGCAACTGACCCGGGTACTCACCGCCGAACTCGGCGCCGGTCCGCTCGCCCTGGCTCGCGCCCATCGCGCTCACACCGCCCGGCTGCTCATTCAGACCACGCGAATGCCCATGTCCGACATCGCCTTCGCGGCCGGTTTCGCCAGCATCCGGCAGTTCAACGACACCGTGCGCGAGGTGTTCGTGGTGAGCCCGACCGTCTTGCGTGAGGAGGCGCGTCGGTTGCGCGGCGACACACTGCCCGCCACCAACGGCGCCCTCACCCTGCGCCTGCCCTATCGCGAACCGCTCGACGCGAGCTGGCTCGAATGGTTCCTGTCCGCACATGCGGTCCCCGGTCTGGAGAGCTGGGAGGACGGCGTCTACACGCGCAGCCTGCGCACCCCGCACGGACATGCCACGGTGCGCGCGAGCATCCACCCCGGCCATGTACGCGCGAGCCTGGCGCTGCACGATATGCGCGATCTGGCGCCGACGGTCGCGCGGATCCGGCATCTGCTCGACCTGGACGCCGATCCGGTCGGAATCGACGCCGCACTCACCGAGGGTTTCGGGCCCGGCGCGCCGGCGATCGGCGCGGGCATCCGCGTGCCCGGCTGCCTGGACGGCTCGGAGTTGTTGCTGCGCACCATGATCGGACAGCAGATCTCGGTGTCGGCGGCGACCACGCACACCGCCCGCCTCGTCGACGCGCTGGGTGAGAACGTCAACGGCCCCATGCCGCGGCTCTTCCCCACCGCCGAGGCCATCGCCGAACGCGGCGCCGACGTGCTGACCGGACCGGCCCGGCGGACCGCCTCGATCGTGGGCGCCGCCCGTGCGCTCGCCTCGGGTGACCTGCGACTGCACGCCGGCCGTACCGCCGCCGACGTACGCCGCGATCTGCTCGCCATCGACGGGGTCGGCCCGTGGACGGCCGACTACGTGACAATGCGCCTGCTCGCCGACCCGGACATCCTGCTGCATACCGATCTCGTGGTCCGGCAGGGCGCGGCCCAGTACGGGATCGATCTCACCGACACGTCGCGATGGGCACCGTGGCGGTCGTATCTGTCGATGCATCTGTGGAAGCGCGCGCTCTCCGAACGCACCGCGGTGGCCGGGGCCGGGGCGGCGCGAGCGGCATCGGCACGCAACGGCGGATACCCCGCCGGGCGTGACGACGCCACCCGGCCCGCGCCCGCCCGAGCACCACTCGACCGTCGTGGCGACGTCGCCCGTCCCGGAGCCGCTGCCGCCGATGCCGGCCGTCGCACGGCCTATCTGGGCGCGCGGCGATGACCACCGCGGATTACGCGACGGTCCCGACCCCGATCGGGCCGTTCACGGTGATCGCCGACGCCGACGGCGCGGTCCTCGCCTCCGGCTGGACCTCCGATGCCGAGGGTCTGCGCGGACTCGTCCATCCGCAACTGAGGCCGGCCGCATTGCGCCGCTACGACGCCCTCGACGAGCTCACCGACACCGTCGAGCGATACCACCAGGGCGAGCTGGACGCCATCGACGGAGTGGCCGTGCGGCAGGTGTCCGGTCCGTTCCTCGAACACGCCTGGTCGGTGCTGCGGGCGGTACCGGCCGGCGCGCCGATCACCTACACCGCGTTCGCGCTGCGGTCCGGCCGCCCGGAGGCCATTCGCGCCGCCGCCAACGCGTGCGCGCGCAATGCGGCCGCGCTGTTCGTTCCGTGCCACCGGATCCTGCGTACGGACGGATCGCTCGGCGGTTTCCGCTGGGGACTGGGCTGTAAACGCTGGCTGCTCGCCCACGAGCGGGCGGCGGAGGACAAGGCCCAGCTCACGCGCTGAGCTCGCGCCTAGCCCCGATCCGGCGCACCGAACCCGTGCCGAACAGTCGGTCCGGCGGGCAGAATGCGGAACGACGAAGGAGTTCTGCATGGAAACGATCGTGTCGGTCACAGGTGGCAAGGTCCGCGGCATCACCGAGAACGGGGTGAGCACATTCCTCGGCATCCCCTACGCGGCCGCGCCCGTCGGTCCGGCCCGATTCGATCTGCCGCGGCCGGTCCCGGATTGGGACGGCGTGCGCGATGCGCTGACCTACGGCGCGACCTGTGTGCAATCGCCCTATCCCGCGCCGATCCACGCGCTGATCGGCAGCGACGGATTGCCCGGTGACGAATACCTGAATCTGAACGTGTGGACGCCCGAGGCCGGCGGATCCGGTCTGCCGGTCATGGTGTGGATTCACGGCGGTGCCTTCACCCGCGGCTCCAACGCCCGCACCATGTACGACGGCAGCACCTTCGCCCGCGACGGGGTCGTGGTGGTGTCGATCAACTATCGGCTCGGGATCTCCGGCTTCGCCGCCGTACCCGGCGCACCGCTCAATCGCGGCCTGCACGATCAGATCTTCGCGTTGCGCTGGGTGCGCGACAATATCGCGGCGTTCGGCGGCGACCCCGACACAGTGACCGTCTTCGGCGAATCGGCCGGCGGGATGAGTGTGGTCGACCTGCTGACCGCCGCGCCGGCGCGCGGACTGTTCCACCGCGCGATCGTGCAGAGCGGCAACGGTTCCGCGGTGGCCCAGGCCGGCGACGCGGTGAAGGTCGCCGAAAACCTCGCTCGCACCTTGGGAATCGAGCCGACGGCCGCGGCCTTCGGCGAACTCGGGCCGGACCGGCTGCGGACCGCGCAGGACGCGGTGGCGCTGGAGTTGATCACCAATCCGGATCCGAACCGATGGGGCCGCACGATCATCGACAACGGTCTCGGACTTCTGAGTTTCTTCCCGGTGATCGACGGCGAACTCATCGAGGACCGGCCCGTCGACGTACTGGAAGCCACCACCGGCCACGCGGTTCCGTTGATCATCGGCTGGACGGCCGAGGAATTCCGATTCTTCACCTTTCCGACCGGCATCGCGGCCACGGTCACCGACGAGTCGCTGGGGCCGGTGCTGGCGCGCTACGGCGTCGACCCCGCCGTGGTGGAGGTGTATGCCGGGCAGCGGCCGCAGGCCACACCCGCCGACCTCTTCGCGGCCGTGATCACCGATATGGTCTTCCGCGACGATTCGATGCGCATCGCGGCCGCCAACACCGCCGCCGGTGCGCGGACGCACGTGTACGAATTCGGCTGGCGCAGTGGAGTTCCCGACCTCGGTGCCTGCCATGTGCTGGAGATTCCGTTCGTCTTCGACAAACTCACCGAGGCACATCCGCTGACCGGACCGAACCCGCCGCAGCCTCTGGCCGACGAAATCCACCGGGCCTGGGTCGATTTCGCGACGCACGGCGATCCGGGTTGGGCGCCGTTCGGAACGGACCGGCAGGTGCGGAGATTCGACTTCCCGAGCTCGACCACCGTGCCGGATCCGCACGCCGCGGAGCTGCGGGCACTGCGCGAATCGGGCAGCCGGTTGCGCCGCGAGTGATCAGGCGACGATCGTACGCAGCCGGGAGCCGGTCGGTTCCCGGATGACATGGAGGCGGCTGGGGATGCGCTGGCGCATCTCGTCGACGTGGCTGACCACCCCGACCACCCTTCCGCCCGAACGCAATTCGTCCAGCACACCCATCACGGCGTCGAGGGTGTCGGCGTCGAGGCTGCCGAATCCCTCGTCGATGAACAGGGTGTCCAGGACCAGGCCACCGGATTCCGCCGCGACCACGTCGGCGAGGCCGAGAGCCAGTGACAGCGAGGCCATGAAGGTTTCACCACCGGACAGTGTTTTCGCGGGACGGACGGCGCCGGTGTAGTCGTCGCGGATGTCCAGGCCGAGACCACCGCGGCGGCCGCGCGGGCCGGCCGCGTCGGAATGGACGAATTCGTAGCGACCGCCCGACATCCGCCGCAGGCGTGCCGAACCGGCGATCGCGACCTCTTCCAGCCGCGCGGCGAGCACATAGGAGCGCAGGGACATACGGCGGTTGTTGGCGCCGCGTCCCGCGACCACATCGGCGAGCCCCTCGAGTTCGGTGTGCGCCTGCTGTAGCGGGGCGATGCGGTCGGCCGCGGCCCACAGCTGACTGCCGAGTTCCTCGAGTTGGGCTACGCGGCGGGTGCTTTCGGCGTGCGTGGCGACCGCCGCGTCCAGCGCGCGGCGCGCCTCGGCCACGGCCGCCTCGACCTCGGTGAGGTTCACCGCTTCGGCGTCGGCCGCGGCCCGGACCTCGGGTTCGGCGAGAACCGCTTCGGCGTGGGCGCGGCGGCGGTCGGCGGCGACGAGCTCGGCCTCCATCTCGGTCTGCTGCTGCGGGGTCCGGGTCGCGGCCGCGACGACCTTCGCGTAGGCCGCGAGCACCGTGTGGTCGGGCGCGTCGGACGCCGAGCGTTCCGGCTGCGGCTCGGTGGCGACCTGCAGGTCGGCGGCGCGGGCCGTGTGGTCGACGCGGCGGGCGAGGTCGGCGAACTGATCGCCGGCGACGGAGGCGTCGGTGCGGGCGGTGAGCAGATCCGTGGCGTCGGCGATGAGCGCTTCCAGGCGGGCGCGGCGGCGCTCCACCGTGCCGTCGGCGCCGGCGGCGACCCGGACTCGCT
Organism: Nocardia aobensis NBRC 100429; assembly: GCF_000308375.1. Lineage (GTDB taxonomy): Bacteria > Actinomycetota > Actinomycetes > Mycobacteriales > Mycobacteriaceae > Nocardia > Nocardia aobensis. The sequence continues at coordinate 48,920 of NZ_BAFQ01000158.1, forward strand.
CGGTGAGTTCGGCCAGCCGCCGATCGGCGGACAGAATGCGTTCCTGGACGGCGCTGCCTCGGCTTTCGAGTTCCCGCAGGCGCGTGTGTAGTTCGGTTTCGGCGGTGCGCAGCCGCTCCACCTCCGCGGTGCGTTCGGCGGCGGCGCTCGCCTGCTGTTGCGCGGACCGGAACTCCTCGGTCGCCGCGTTCACGGCGGCGGCCAGTTCCGTGTGGTCGCCGTCGCCGCCGCGCTCCACGAGCAGTTCGATCCGCCGTTCCAGTTCCGTGCGGCGGGTGAGGGCGCGGTCGCGGAGCTGTTCGGCGTCGCGTTCCGCCTGTACCGCAGCGTCCTCGTCGGATTTCGCGACGGTGACGGCGGTGGGCCGGGCGGGGGCCGGATGATCGCCGGAACCGCAGACGCTGCACGGTTGGCCCTCGACGAGCGCACCCGCCAGCTCGGCCGCCATACCGGCGAGACGGCGTTCGCGAATATCGAGGGTGCGCTCGCGCGCATCGGCGTGCGCGGCGCGGGCCCGCTCGAATGCCTCGGTGGCCGTGGACAATTCCTTCCGTGCGCCCACCAGCTCGACCGCCGCCTCCGCCGCGGCACGCGTGCGCTCGCATTCGCGTTCCAAGCCCGGCAGGGCTGCCCGCGCATCCGCCGCCTCCCGCAGCGCCACCTCGGCCGAGCGAATGGCCTGCGGCAACTGTTCCCTGCGCCGCGCCAGCTGTTCCAGTTCGCGCGCGGCGGCGGCGTATTCCGTTCGTAGACCGGCCAATTCGGTGGTCAGGCGGACGGCGTTCTCCGCGTCGGCGCGGACCTCTTCCAGGGAGCCGATATGTGCCGACCACCTTTGGACGGCGGCGTCGATACCGCGCGGAGTCGTGGTGTGCACAGTGTCGTCCGCTGCGCGCGGGTTGTCGCCCGCTGCGCGCGGGTTGTCGCCCGCCGGGCGCGGGTTGTCGCCCGCCGGGCGCG
>NZ_BAFQ01000157.1 GCF_000308375.1 Nocardia aobensis NBRC 100429
CGAAACAGGCCGCGTCCCTGGACCGGCTCAGCGCGGGCCGATTCCGCCTCGGCATCGGAATCGGCTGGTCCGAGGACGAGTTCGACGCGCTGGGCATCCCCTTCGCGGGGCGAGCCGCACGCACCGCCGACTACGTCCACGCCATCCGAACCCTGTGGCGCGACGACCCGGCGACCTACACCTCCGAACACGTCTCCTTCCGCACCATCCGCGTCAACCCGAAACCCACGCAAACCCACCTGCCGATCCTCGTCGGCGGAAACAGCGACCGCGCACTGCGGCGAGTGGCCGCCTGGGGAGACGGCTGGTACGGCTTCAATCTCGACACCGTGTCGACAGTCCGCGACCGCCTCCGCCTCCTGACCCGGTTCTGCGTCGACGTCGGCCGCGACATCGCCGAACTGCACCTGGCCGTGGCACTACGCGACCCGACCCGCGCGGACGTCGCCGAACTGGGCGACCTCGGCGTCGCCGAACTCGTTCTGGTGGATACCCCGCCGGAGAGCCCGGACGAGTGCATCGATTGGGTAGACGGGCTCGCGGACCGCTGGATCACCTGATCGCGCCGGATCACCGAACCCGGCAAACGGCTTCACCGGCCGCGCCCGGATCCATGTCACGATGGCTGGTATGACCCGGTCGCCGGAAGATTCGCCCGCGCGCACGATCTTGGCGGCGCCGGCGTGGCGGCCCAGTCGGCGGGCTCCGCTGTTGTGGGCGGCCGGGCCGGCGATTTTCTGGGCGTTCGTGCTGGTGGGCGGGCTCGTGTGGGTGGTGCTGGACGGTTCGCATCGGGGGTGGGCGCTGGCTCTGGTGGCGGCGACGGTGGTTTCGGCGGGCTTCAGCGTGGTGGTCGTGCCGATGTGGCGGTATGCCGTGCATCGGTGGGAGGTGACCGAGAGCGCGGTGTATACGCGGACGGGCTGGTTCAACCAGGAGAGCCGGGTCGCGCCGATTACGCGGGTGCAGACGGTGGATACGCATCGCGGGCCGTTGGAGCGGATGTTCGGGTTGGCGACGGTCACGGTGACCACGGCGTCGTCGGCGGGCGCGGTGCGGATCGCGGCGCTGGATCTGGAGGTGGCCGAGCGGACGGTGAATCGGCTGACCGATATCGCGGCGATTCATCGGGAGGATGCGACGTGAGCGATTCGCCGGTGGGCGTGGCGGCCGACGATTGGCGACGGCTGGATATGCGGATGCTGCTCGTGCATCCGGTGCGGGAATTGTTCAAATACATTCCGGTGCTGCTGGGCGCGGTGATCGTGGGAACCCAGAGCGGCGGGCCGGCGTGGAGTCCGGTGGCGGTGGCGACGGTGATCGTGGCGTTCGCGTTGACGCGGTGGTTCACCACCAGTTACCGGGTCGGCGCCGATACCGTGGAGCTGCGCCGGGGCCTGCTGCAGCGGCGGACCTTGACGGTGCCGCGGTCGCGGATTCGGTCGGTGGACGTGCATGCGGACCTGATGCATCGGCTGCTCGGGTTGGTGGTGCTGGTCATCGGTACCGGACAGCATGCCGATCGGGAGAAGCGTTTTCATCTCGACGGGGTGGATGCGCGGCAGGTGCCCGAGCTGCGGGCATTGCTGTTGCGGCCGGCCGAGAACACGCAGCCCGACCCAGGCCATCCGACGCGAACCGACCAGGTCCACAACGGGATCGGTTCCGGACGGGCCGCACTGCAGCGAGCCTTGAACGGCGGCGAATCCGGCGCGCTCGCGGACGACGCGATCGAGATCGGCCATTGGCGGCCGCGCTGGGTCCGCTACGCTCCGCTGTCGCTGACCGGCCTGGCCATCGTCGGACCCGTGATCGGCCTGGCCGCGAAGGTCGGCGTCGCCGATGTGCTGGTGCATTCCGAAGCCGTGCAGGACCTCACCGAGCACAGTGCGGTGTTCATCGCCCTCGCCGTGACGGGTGCGGTCGTGGTGCTGCTGGTGATCGCGGCCATTGCCGCGTGCATCCGATATCTCACAACGTATTTCGGTCTGCGGGTGCTCGACGACGGCACAGCGCTGCATATCCGCAGCGGCCTGTTCACCACCCGCCAGACCACGCTCGATCTCTCGCGACTGCGCGGTGCGACCGTCAAGGAACCTCTGCTCCTCCGGCTGGCCGGCGGCGCCGAACTCGAAGCGATCATGACCGGCACCAGCCCGCGCCAGAAGTTGCTCCCCCAGGCCCCGCGCGCCGCCGTCGACCGCACCCTGGCCCAGCTTCTCACCAGCCGTTCTCGCCGCAGAACCGCTGCGATCAACCACGCTGCGCCACAACAACTCTGGGACGACCCCGCAACCGCCGCTGCTCCCGCCTCGGTAGCACTCGAACAGCACGGCCCGCGGGCGCGACGACGGCGATACACCCGCGCCTTCATTCCGGTGTGGATTCTTCTCGCCGCCTTGGCCGCGATACTCCTTGCCGGACTGGATGTTCCACCGTGGGCATGGATCGTTCCGGCGATCGCCGCGCTCACGGCGGCAGCCCTCGCACACGATCGATATCGCGGATTGGGGCATGCGGTGATCCCGTCGGACGGTGAGCGTCCGGTCTGGCTGATCACGCGGCGCGGGGCGCTCGACCGCGACCGTGACTGCCTGGAGGCGCCGGGCGTGATCGGGTGGACCGTCCGGCAGACCTTTTTCCAGCGGCGGGCGGGGCTGGCGACAGTGATCGCGGCCAGTGCGGCGGGGAAGAAGAAATACAGCATCGTGGATCTGCCCATCGAACGGGCATGGGCGCTGATCGACCAGGTGACGCCCGGGATCCTGCATGTAACCGACAGTTCTCCGATGCGAACGCTGATCTGACCCCGGAATCGGGCCCATATCTGCAAGTATGTTTCGCATAAGTGAGCACAGATTCGCTCACCGTGATACAACTCACCCAGTGGTGTGAAAGGTGAGCTTTTATGGATCCGACAGTGAAGCAGCGCGCAGCTTTGGGCCTGATCTGCGATACGTTCACTCCGGGCGACGGGCTGAGTCTGCCGTCGGCGACAGAGCTCGGCTCCGTGGCGACGGTCTTCGACATCCTGAGCCGCAACCCTCGCCCCGCCGAGAGCAAACAGCTCGCCACCCTGCTCGATCTGTGGGATTCCCGATTGGCGGGGTTGCTGCTCGGCAACCGTGGCCGGCGCTTCTCGTCGCTGACCGCCGACGAGCGCGAGCGCACCCTCCTGCGCCTCGGCGATTCCCGAATCGCGGTGAAGCGCACCGTGTTCCAGGCGCTCAAGCAGGCCGCTCTGCTGTCCTACAACGTCACCCCCGGCCCCACCGGCAGCCACCCGCTGTGGAAGGCCATCGACTATCCGGGCCCGCCCGGCGTCCTCGCCTCGGCTTCGGCCCCCGCCTTGTCCGTGCTGCGTCCGACCGAACCGACCGCGTTGACTTGCGATGTGGTCATCGTCGGCTCCGGGGCGGGCGGTGGCACCGCCGCCGCCGTACTCGCCGAGGCGGGTCTCGACGTGATCGTGCTCGAACGCGGAAACTATTACGACGACCGGGATTTCGGCGCCGGCGAACTCGACGCCCTGCTCAACCTCTACGCCCCCGGCCCGCCCGCCACCAGTGAAGGTCAGATCACCCTCGTCGCGGGCACCTGCCTGGGCGGCGGCACGGTGGTCAACTGGAGCACATCGCTGCGCACCCCGGACGAGGTGCGCGCCGAATGGGCCGGACTCGGTGCGACCCAGTTCGCGCAGGACGAATACACCGCCGCCCTCGACGCGGTGACCGGGCGTCTCGGCGTCAACGATCGCCACTCCCCGCTCTCGGCGCGCGACAGCGTGCTGGAACGCGGCGCCACCGCTCTGGGCTGGCATATCGACACCCTGCCCCGCAATGTCGGCGACGCCTGCGATGCCGGCGTCGAATGCGGCCGCTGCCCCTACGGCTGCCGCGTCGGCGCCAAACAGTCGGTCACCAAGACCTGGCTCGCCGATGCCGCGGCACACGGCGCGCGGTTCGTGGTCGACGCGAATGTGCGGCGCATCCTCGTGAACAACGGTCGCGCCGAAGGCGTTTCGGCCGTCGGCTCGAACGGCGCCCCGATCGAGGTGCGGGCCCGCGCGGTGGTCGTGGCCGCGGGCGCGGTGCAGACCCCGGCGCTGCTGAAGCGATCGGGCCTGCGCAACAAGAACATCGGCAACTATCTGCGACTGCATCCCGCCGCGGCGGTCTTCGGCGTCTTCGACGACCCGATCCGGCCGTGGGAGGGCGGTATGCAGGCGCGGATCAGCCGTCAGCACCGCGATCTGGACGGCAACGGTTACGGCGTCATCTACGAGACCGGTCCCATCCATCCCGGTATGGGCGTCGGCTTCATGAACTGGCGCGGCGCCGCGGCCTACCGGGCGAATCTGCTGGAGTTGAACAGGTCGGTGGCGCTGGGAGTGATCACCCGCGACCGCGACCACGGCAGTGTCGGCGTCGACAAGAACGGCGAACCGGTGGTTTCCTACCGGCTCTCGGAGCACGATCGCGGCCATCTGCACACCGGAATCACCGGCGCCGCGCAGATTCTCGAGGCCGCCGGGGCACGCCGCATCTATTCCGGACAGCAGGCCGGCCCCGCCTACGAGCCCGGCCGCACCGGATCGCACGCCGAATTCGCCGCCGCCTGCGCCGCCGCCGGTTACGAGCCCGGACAGTGCGCGATGGGCGCGCTGCACATCATGGGTTCGGCGCGGATGGGCGGTGCACCGGACATGTCGGCGGTCGACCCCGACGGCGCCACCTGGGATGTGCAGAACATCGTCGTCGCCGACGCGTCCTGCTTCCCCACCGCCTCCGGAGTGAATCCGATGGTCTCGATCGAGGCGATCGCCTACATGAACGCGAAACGCCTTGCGGCGCGGCTGCACTGAGCGTGGTCAGAGCCCTCGAATGCCGTCCAGCAGCGCCTGCAGCAGCCCGACGTCGGATGCCTCGTCCTGACGGGGCTGGCGGTATTCGAGGCGGCCGTCGTCGATCAGATCGCCGACGAGCACCTTCGTCATGGTCAGCGGAAGTTCCAGCCGCGCGGCGACTTCCGCGACCGACTGCGGTGTGCGGCACAGCTCAACGATGGCGGCGTACTCGGGTTCGTGGCGGCGCAGCGCCGCGCCCCGGCCGATATCGACGATCAGGGTCAGCATATCCAGTTCCGGCCGGTTGCTGCGGCCACGCCCCTGCGTGACCGCGTACAACCGGACCAGTGGTCCGGCCTCGTCGTCGAACCAGGCGTCACCGTCGTTCACGGTGACTCATCGTCGGTCGACGGCGAGATGTGAACCGACCCGCTGCACGGTCTGGTTCATCGCGTACGCGACCATGCCCAGGTCGGCGTTGTCCGCGGCCAGCAGGCCCAAGCACGCGTTGTCACCCGCGGCGGTGATGAACAGCACCGCCCGGTCGAGTTCCACCATGGTCTGGCAGACACCGCCCGCGTCGAAATGATGTCCGGCGCTGCGGGCCAGGCTGTGCAGCGCGGAAGCCATCGCGCAGAACCGCTCGGCATCGGAGTTCTCCAGCTCCGAGGAGTTGCCCAGCAGCAGTCCGTCGGTGGACAGCAATACCGCGTAGCGGACCCCGGTGAGACCCTTCACCAGATCGTCGAGCAGCCAGCCGACGTCACTTCGGTTGGGATTAGCCATCTTCACCCTCGTCTGTGTCGAAATGGGATGCCGTGGAGCCGGTTTCGGCAGCGGGTCGGCGGCCCTGCCGGGTGCCCTGCTCGACGGCGCTGATCAGGTTGCGAGCTTGGTCGGCGGTGCGTCGCCGAACGGTATTCGTACCGGCCGCGGGCGTCTCGTCGCGATCGGCCGAGCGCACCCGGCGCGGCAGCGGCGGGCGGCCCTCCCCGGCCCGGACCACGCCCGGGCTGGTCACCGGCGCGCCGAACACTCCGGTCGCGGGGGCGGACTCGATACGCTCCGAGGCCGAGGTGAACCAGGCCGAGCGGCGTGAGCCGAGGTCCGGATCCGCGGCGGGGGGCGTCTCGACGTCGGTCGCCGGCGGAACATCCTCGGCGACAATCACTTCCGCACGGGCGGCGGACGCATCGGTCACCGGCCCCAGCACGGCGAACTCCCCGGTGGCGGGTCCCGGATCCTCGAAGTCCGTACCGTTCACCTCACCGGCTTCCAGCACCGGCGTGCCGATGAGCACCACCGCGCGCACGCCGCCGTACACCGATTCGCGCAACTTCACCGAAATACCGTGCCGGTTGGCCAGTTTCGCGACCACGAACAGGCCGAGCCGGGTGTCGGTGGACAGTGCCGCCACACTGAATTCCGGTGGGTGCGACAGCATTTCGTTGCGCCGGTCGAGTTCGTCGGCGGTCATACCAAGACCCTGGTCGACGATCTCCACCGCGACACCGCGTCCCACTACGGCGGCGTGCACCTCCACCCGCGCCTGCGGCGGCGAATACGAGGTGGCGTTGTCCATCAGCTCGGCCAGCAGGTGGATCAGGTCGGCGACCGCGGTGCCCATCACCCGGGTGCGCGGAATACGGCCGATGCGAATCCTGGTGTAGTCCAGACTTTCCGCGACCGCACCGCGAATCACCTCGATCAGCGGAACCGGATTGCGCCAGCGCCGGCCCGGCTGTTTGCCGCCGAGGATGATCAGGTTCTCGGCGTTGCGGCGGGCGCGGGTCGCCAAATGGTCGAGCTGGAACAGCAATTCGAGCTGGTCGGCGTTCTCCTCACGCCGCTCGGCCTGGTCCAGCAGAGCCAGCTGGCGATGTACCAGCGCCTGGCTGCGATGGGCGATATCCAGGAAGATCGTGTTGATACCGGCGCGGGTATTCGATTCCGCGACCGCGGCCGACACCGCCGCCACCTGCGCCCGGTTGAACGCCTGCGCGACCTGGCCGAGTTCGTCGGAACCGAAGTCCAGCCGCGACACCTCCGTCGGGGCATCCACCGTCTCACCGGCCGATACCCGGCGCATGATGTCGGGCAGCCGCTCATCGGCCAATTCCAGTGTGTCGCGGCGCAATCGGCGCATCCGGCCGATGAACCGGTTCGCCAGCACCAGCGAGGCGAGGAAGGCCAGAATCGACACCAGCAACACCGCACCACCGCCGGCCAGCGATCCGATGGCGGTGCGGTCACCCTGATCCCGCGCCTCGGCGTGCGCGTCCCGGCTCTTGTCCTGCCACAGCGTCAGCAGTCCGGAGCCGAGCTGGTCCGAGCTGTCCTGCCAGGCCTGCACGGTCATCGGCAGCGGTTTCGCGGATTGCCGGCTCGAGCGCGACCGCGTGGTATCGCCGGTCCGCGTGGTCGGCTCGGAATCGTCGGTGGCCGCCATCGGACCGCGCGCGGCTACCGCGTCGGCCATCTCGTTCATCTGGGCCCACGCCGGGCTGTCCACGATCGCCTGGAGCTGATCCGCGCGTTCTCCCTTCAGCACCGACCGCGAATAGGCGATCTGGCCGCGGAATTCACCCAGGAAGTTGGTGTACTGGGTCCACTGCGCGGGCGTCGAAGTACCTGTCACCAGGAATAATTCACCGAGTGCGGTGGCTTCGGACAGCGCCTCCGCGGCGCGCATCACCTCGACGGCGTAGCCGAGCTGGACGGCGATGCCGGCATCCGGCGCGACCCGGGCAGCCAGCATCGAGGCATCGATGATCGCCGCGGTGAAACGGCTGAACAGCCCGAAGACCTGATCGGCCGGCGCCTGGCCGGAATCGATGCCGCGCCGCACCAGCGGCAACTGCGCGAGCAGCTGACCGTAGGCGGCGATATCGGCTGCGGAGTTGTCCGGATTCATCTTCTGCGCCTCGTCGCCCTTGGCGGTGAGGGCGGCCAGCGCCGCATCCGAGCGCTGCCGCGCGGCCGCCAATTGTGCTGCGGCGCCGGGATCGCCCGCCAGTTGCAGCATCGAGAGCCGGCGCTCCTCACCGAAGGTCTCCATGATGGCGACCGCGGGAGCGGCGGTGCTGCTGGCCAATTCGGCCCACTGCCGGGCATCGCGGCCCGACCGCACCAGATACGACGCCGCGCCCACACCGATGGCGAGCAGCGTCACGCTGGAGATCAGCACGATGGCGAGCAGGCGCACACGCACGCTGACCCGCCCGCGCACACCCCGGCTCATCAGGCCGAGCCAGCGCGAATCCTTCGTGTTCACAGGCAATCCAGGAAGCTTCGACCACTCAACCACGGGTGATCTTCCTGTTGTCGGGCGACGTCCGCGCGCATTCGGATCTCGGCGCACCCGAGCCAACCGGCCAGCTGAGCAACCGGCCCCCACTTCCTAACCACACCACCCGCCGGGCGGCAGAACCACAGATAACGCCTGAGAGACTAACCGACCCTCCGGCCCGCTACAGCCGTTCGCCGATATCTCTTTCCGGCAAGACCTTCCGGACGACCGGCACCGGTTCAGAGTGTGGCGGGAGTGACTTTCGGACGCAGGAACGCCCGCCGGAACAGATACAAACCCACCGGCACGATGCCGCAGGCCAGCAGCAGCGGCGAGGTCCAGGAGTCGGTCAGCAGCACATCGCCGCCGGGCCCGGTGGTGGAGCAGATCAGGAAGCCGAACAGCCACGCGATCACCGGCAGGCCCATCGCGGCCGGGCGCGACACGACCACACCCATCCCGCGCACCAGCAGCACGTTCACCACCGCGGCGACGAGGGCTGCGATCGGGAAGGGCGTGGCGCCGATGTAGAGCGGCAGATACAGCACCTCGAGCACCACCGAGAGCAGCCCGTCGAACACCAGGACCGCGGCCAGCACGCCGCCGAGCACCGGCCAGGCATACTTCGACCCGCCGGGCACATAGGCGGTCCGGCTGGTCGTCGCGGCCGTCACGGTACCGGCGGGAAGCCGAGCAGGGTCAACAGATGACTCTGCATATCGACGAATCCGTAGAGCACCGACAGGTACAGATCGTGCTGCGCCTGCCAGTTCGGCTTCTGGCTCTCGACGAACGCGACGATGGCGTCCTGCAGGCTCCAGTTGTACATGCCCAGCAGTCTAAGCCGACCCACCCATGATTCGACCAGCCCGAGTGCCGGCTGCCGCGGTCAATCGAGTCCGGCGAACAGATCGTCCTCGTGTCCGTCCGGGCCCACCGGCCCGGTACGCCCGCGCACCAGCACGTAATGCTCCTCCGGCAGTACCGGCTGGGCGATGTTGTTCGACAGCGCGAATTCGCGGCCCGACGGCGCGACGGTGACCTGGGTGGCATGTGCGCGCAGGGCGGCGCGTTTGGCCGCCAGCACGGCCGAGACGTCGATCGTGGTGGTCACCGTCTCACTCGCCACACACGCCAGCTCGCCGACCGCCGGCAGCCGCCAACCGCTCGGCAGCGCCCCGGGCAGGCGGTCGACGGTGCGGCGGGCCAAGGCCTCGGTATGCCGACGCAGTACGTCGGCATCGGTCACCGTCCAGTACACCTTCGGTGTGTCCCAACCCTTTTCGGCCGCCGCGGCCACCGCGTCCATGGTGACCCGATGGGCGCGCACATGGTCCGGATGGCCGTAGCCGCCGCGCGGGTCGTAGCCGACCACCACGCGCGGGCGCAGCCGCAGCAGCACCTCGCTCAACTCCGCCACCGCGGCGGGGCCGGAATCGACGAAGGCACGCGGATGCGTCGGCACCATGGGCTGGGGATCCGCGGTCGTCCCGCTCATCCCGGAATCGCGCCAGCGGCCCGCCCCGCCGAGAAAATGCGGCGCGTCGACACCGAGGGCGGCCAGTGCGGCGGTCAGCTCGTGGATGCGAAACCCGCCCAGCTGATCGGCGTGGGCGCTGGTCAGCTGCTGCCACTGCTCCCCGATGACCTCGCCCTCCTCACCGAGCGTGCAGGTCACCACGGTCACCGGAACCCCGCGGGCCCGGTAGTGCGCGATGGTGCCGCCGGTGGTGATCGACTCGTCGTCGGGATGGGCGTGTACCAGAACCAGACCGCCGGTTCCGGTCACGACAGCCGCCGCCAGGTACTCGCACCGCCGAAGATCCCGACCTGGATCGAACCGCTCAGCGAGACCCCGTCCATCCGCGAACTCGCCGCGGCGACACCGGTGTCCTGCACGATCGGCAACACCGTGGCCAGATCCCACAGCCTCGGCTCCGCGTCACCGATCGCCTTGGGCACATCCACACCGCGCAGCGCCGCATCGATCTGCGGTTGCAGCGACGGATCGCAGATCCCCGACACATTGCTCGGCGCCTTGCGGATGGCATCGATCTGCGACGTGTCCTGCTGACCGGGCGCGGCCACCGGTGGGCAGCCGTAGCGCGAGGACAGGATCGTCGCCGGATCCTCTCCGGCCCGCTCCCAGCCGACCACCGCGTCGACGGTGCCGTCCGCCAGATCCTTGCCGTAGAGCTCGTCGGCGGGCAGGCTGCGCACCGACGCATCGATTCCGGCGCTGCGCAGCTGGTCGGCGGCGGTATTCGCGACCGCCAGCGTGGTCGGATCCTTGTCCACCGCGCCGATCCGGATCGTCAGGGTCCGGCCGTTCTTGGCGACCGGGCGCGGCTGCGGCGCCGGCGACGTCGTCGGATTGCCCGATGCGGGAGTCTCGGGCGCACGGCCGAATCCGGCCTCGGCCAGCAGCCCGAACGCCTGATCGGGAGACGGCCGCGGCGGCGCCGTCGGCGCATACCCCGGATCCGAGGGGGCCAGGATCTGCGCCCGCACCGGATCCACCCACGCACCCGTCTCGGCGCCGACCGAGGCCAGCAACGCCGGATCGAGCAGACCCAGCACCGCGTGGCGCACGCGCGGATCGGACAGATCCCCGTTCCGCCCGTTCAGCACCAGCTGCATTTCCCGCGCCTGCGGCATGATCGCGGTCCGCACCTGCGGGATCGCCGCCAGCTGCGCCTGCGTCGCGACACCGCCATGCACCAGCGCCATCTGCGCGTCACCCGCGCGCAGCGATTCGGCCAGCTGCGCCGGAGTGCCGCCACGCCGCAACAGAATCTGATCCGGCACCGCCGGAGTACCCCAGTAGCGGTCGTTGCGTTCGAGCAGGATCTCCTCGCGGCCCGCATCGGCCTGCTTCACCCGGAACTGCCCGCCGGAAATCGGATTCTGATCGATCAGGCCACGCTCCACGGCGAGCGCCCGCTGAAATCCACCGGGCGCGTCCTTCAGCAGATGCGACGGCAGCAGATCCGAAAACAGTTGCCGCCAAGCCGGATACGGCTGACTCATCGTCACCGTGACCGTCTTGCCGCCCTCCGAGGACTTCACATCGTTGATCAACCGGTAACCCGCCGGATCCACCACCCCGGGCTGGCTGATCATCTGCTGCCACAGATACCGGAAATCCTCGGCCGCGATCGGCGCACCGTCCGACCACGACGCCTGATTCTGAATCTTGTAGGTCAGCGTGAACAGATCCGGCTGCGACGGATCGGACGGCGTCACATCCGCCGACACCATCAACGCCGCATCCGGAAGCCAATCCGTACCCCCCGGCACCGTCGGCGACGGGACCGGACGAAACGGACTCGGAAACACCAGCGAGGCAACGGCATTCGTCGCCGGCGACTGATTCGACCGCAGATGCGGATTGAATCCGATCCCGATATCGTCCACCGCCACCACCACCGTGGACTTCGTCGGCGTCGCCGGAGTCGTCTTCGGACTGTCGGTGCTCTCGATCGGCGGCGGCGGATTGGCGGTGCACGCGGTGAGCACCCCGAGCGCCAGCATCAGCACCAAGACCACGCGCCGCCCTGCACGCATTCGAACTCCCGACATCACGGCTCGTACTCTAATGTTCTTGGCCTCCGCTTCGCTTCGGCGGGGTTTCGGCCCCTTGGGCCTCGATTTTTCCCTCCTCCGCTCCTCCGCTTCGCTCCCCCGCTCCGTCAGTCCACAATCGAGGCGGGCCGAGACCCACCATGGTGTACGGCTCGTAGATGTATGCCTGGTCGGTCTACTGGTGATCGCGGGCCTGCGCATTTCACAGAGGTGCGCATCTCGGAAGAGCTCCCCCGCGGAACGACAGAGGCTCACGTCTTCCGGACGTGAGCCTCCGAGTTTCTCAGCGGTGTGTGCCCTACGCGTTCTGGGCGGCGCGGTCGCGGGCCTTGCGGCGGGACGCCTCGCGGCCGCGCTCGGTGGCACCGAGAATCACCTTGCGCACGCGCACGATCTCGGGGGTCACCTCGACGCACTCGTCGGCGGCACAGAACTCCATCGCGCCTTCGAGATCCAGCTGCAGCGGCTTGGCCAGCGTTTCGAGCACGTCGCCGGTGGCCGAACGCATATTGGTCAGCTTCTTCTCGCGGGTGACGTTGATGTCGAGGTCCTCGGCGCGCGGATTGATGCCCACCACGTGGCCCTCGTAGGTGTCGGCGCCCGGCTCCACGAAGAACTGGCCCCGGTCGGCGAGCTGAATCATCGCGAACGGGGTCACCGTGCCGGCACGGTCGGACACCAGCGAACCGGTGTGGCGGGCGCGAATCTCACCGGCCCAGGGCGCGTAACCGTCGAAGACCGCGTTGGCGATACCCGTGCCGCGCGTCTCGGTGAGGAAGTCGGTGCGGAAACCGATCAGACCGCGCGAGGGGACGATGAACTCCATGCGCACCCACCCGGCGGAGTGGTTGCTCATCTGAACCATCTTGCCCTTGCGGGCGGCCAGCAGCTGCGTCACCGCACCCAGGTACTCGTCCGGGCAGTCGATGGTCAGCTCTTCGAACGGCTCGTGCACCTTGCCGTCGACCTGCTTGGTGACCACCTGCGGCTTGCCGACGGTCAGCTCGAAACCTTCGCGTCGCATCTGCTCGACCAGGATCGCCAGCGCCAGCTCACCACGGCCCTGAACCTCCCAGGCATCCGGGCGGCCGATGTCGAGCACCCGCAGCGACACGTTGCCGACCAGTTCCTGATCCAGGCGCGACTTCACCATGCGGGCGGTCAGCTTGTGGCCCTGCACCCGGCCGACCAGCGGCGAGGTGTTGGTGCCGATCGTCACCGAGATGGCCGGCTCGTCGACGGTGATCCGCGGCAGCGCCACCGGGTTGTCCACATCGGCGAGCGTGTCGCCGATCATGATCTCCGGAATGCCGGCGACGGCGACGATATCGCCGGCCACGGCCTCCTCACCCGGCTTGCGCTCGACGCCGATCGTCTGCAGCAGCTCGGTGATCTTCACGGTCTTGACGCCGTCGCCGTGCATCCACGCGACGTTCTGGCCCTTGTGCAGGGTGCCGTTGTGAATGCGGACCAAGCCGATCCGGCCGAGGAACGGGGAGGCGTCCAGGTTGGTGACGTGCGCCTGCAGCGGCGCGGACGGGTCACCCTTCGGCGCGGGCACGTACTTCAGCAGCACCTCGAAGAGCTCGTCGAGGTTCTCCGCGTCGGGCGCGCTGCCGTTCTCGGGACGCTGGGTGGACGCCTTGCCCTCGCGGCCGGAGGCGTAGAGCACCGGCAGGTCCAGCGCCAGCTCGGCCGCCTCGGACGCTTCGTCGTCGAGGTCGGAGGCCAGATCCAGCAGCAGGTCGTGGCTCTCCTCGACGACCTCCTCGATCCGGGCGTCGGGGCGGTCGGTCTTGTTCACGACCAGGATCACCGGCAGCGACGCGGCCAGCGCCTTGCGCAGCACGAACCGGGTCTGCGGCAGCGGGCCCTCGGAGGCGTCGACCAGCAGCACGACACCGTCGACCATGGACAGACCGCGCTCGACCTCACCACCGAAATCGGCGTGGCCGGGGGTGTCGATGACGTTGATCACAGTGACGCTGCCGTCGCCGTGATGACGATGCACCGCGGTGTTCTTGGCGAGAATGGTGATGCCCTTCTCGCGCTCCAGATCACCGGAGTCCATCACCCGGTCGACCGGCTCGGCACGCTCGGCGAAGGCACCGGACTGCCGCAACATGGCATCGACCAGCGTCGTCTTGCCGTGGTCGACATGAGCCACAATGGCGACATTGCGGAACTCGACAGACGACACGTTGAATCCTCCTGCTGAATGAATGGGTTGCGGCCGACCCGCGCCGTAGCGGGTCCGAACAAGGCAGGCGCCTGAAGGCTCACCGGACATGCGGCCAGGTACACAGTACCGAAACACGCCTCGGCCGCCGTTTCCGGCATCATGGTTGGTTACCCTGGGCCGCATGGGCAAGGTGAAGGCCAAGGAGGTCGCACACCTCAAAGCGAAGAAGAAGTGCTGCCGTAAGAAGAAGCGCTGTCTGAAATGCCCTGTCGTGGTCTCGAAAATGAAGAAGTGTCAGGCCGCGGGGGTCAAGGGCAAAGATCTCAAAAAGGCTCTCAAACTCGCGCGTGCGGCCTGAGCCGCGACCGCTGGGGTAGAACCGAGAGTATGAGTACCCCATTGCTCTCCGACAGCGAGATCGCCACTGGGTTGCGCGAACTACCCGCCTGGACCCACACCGGCAGCAGCATCTCTCGAACCGTCGAGGCTCCGTCGTTCCTGGCCGGCATCGAACTGGTGCGACGGGTGGCCGACTCCGCCGAGAAGGTCAACCACCACCCCGACATCGATATCCGGTGGCGGCGAGTCACCTTCACCCTCTCCACCCATTCCGAGGGCGGCATCACCCGCAAGGACCTCGCGCTGGCCGGCCAGATCGACCGTCTCGCCGACCAGAGCTGAACGGCCTAACCCGCCCGGACCGAACCCGCCGCGACCGCGGGCGCCGACACCGGTGTGCCCGGCCGGCCGCGCTGTGCACCGGCCCAGATGATCCAGAGGTAGGTCGCCACCACGCCGAAGACGTAGATCGCCCCCAGCCAGGCGAGAACGGCCGGGCGGGAGATCTCCCAGATCGTCGGCTGGAAGAAGGTCAGGATCCACGGAATCCCGGCCAGCGTGGTCACCAACCAGAACCCGGCCACCACCCGCGCCCCCGCGATCGAACGCAGCGGACCGTGCATTAGCCACATCATCAGCGGCAGCAGCCACACCCAGTGGTGCGACCACGAGATCGGCGACACCATCAAACCGAACAGCTGCACCACCAGTAGCACGCCGAGCCGGTCGTCGAAAGCGACCGCGCGCCAAGCGAACCAGGCCAGTACGGCGGTCAGCAGCACCGCGCCCAACCACCACGGCCCGAACGGGACGCGATGCCCCGCCAGATACCAGGGCGCCCCCGCGTCGTGGCCGAGAATGCGGCTCAACGCCCCGCGCAGCGACTGGTTGACCACCGAACCCACGGGGCCGATGCGATTCGCGTCACCGATCAGCGGCCCGAAATAGGTACGGGTCTCCGACGACGAAATCAGAAAACTCAGTCCGATCGTCGCCGCGAACACCACCGCCGACCACACCGCGGCCGCCCACCGCCGCTGCGCCAGGAAATACAGGCCGGTCACCCCCGGGGTCAGTTTGACCCCCGCCCCCACACCCACCAGCAGCCCCGACAGCCACCAACGCGTGGAATACGCCGCCGCCAGCCCCGCCAGCAGCAGGAATACATTCACCTGCCCGTAATCGAGCGTCGTCCGCGTCGGCTCCAACCACAGGCCCAGCGCGGTCCACAGCATCGCCGGCGCCCGCCGATTCGGCTCCGCCACCGCACCGGGCAACAGCGCGAAGGCAATCCGCACGGAGGCGTAGAGCGCGACCACGATCAACCCGAACCACAGCAGCGTCACCAGCCCGAACGGCAGGAAATGCAGCGGATAGAACACCACCGCGGCAAACGGCGGATAGGTGAACGGCAGTGGGAAATCGGGAGTCTTGTCGGCATAGACGAAGTCGTAGAGATGCCCACTGCCCAAATTGGCCGCGCCCTCGACGTATACGCGCAGATCGACCACATCGAGGCCGTGCGGGAGCACGAACATCAGCACCAGACGGGCCACGACCGAAACGGCCAGAACAGCCCCGGCCACGCGGATGTCGGCCAAACGGAGGTGTCGGGTCACGGGCTGTAATTCTGCCTTCGCTTCGCTCCGGCGGGGTTTCGGCCCCCTGGGCCTCGATTTTTCCCTCTCCGCTCAGTCCCAAATCGAGGCGGGCCGAAACCGACCGTATGCCCCGCCCGTGTACGCGTCCTCTTTGCCGACTCGCCTTAGGTAACAAGGGCATCACTGTTCACTTGCGTAACACTGCATTGGGATTATGGTCTGATAACGCGCCGGGGCGGGTGATCGGAATTGCCGAGCGGTGCAGGCAAGATCACACCCATGGCTGTACAACACGGCGGCACTGTCTTTAGAGTGTCGCGAAGCGATGCCCCCATCGCGCGATGTTCTCGCATCGCATGACGAGGTAACCCCGAGGTTAAGGACGGCAACACCAGTGCTTCGCACCAGAGGAACGCGGTTCGCATTGTCCGTGCTGGCCCTGACAGCCGGCGCGACACTCGCCGCGTCGACGATCGCGGTTGCCGAACCGGCACCCAAGCCCCAGGCCGCCGATGTTCCGCTGGTCCCGGAGGGCGTTCCGGTCGATGCGATCGCGTCGCTGGCTCCGGCCATCGTCGGCGCCGCCGCCCAGGCGGGCAACATCGCCTCGCCGGGCGCTCAGACCATCCTCGATCAGGCGATCCAGCTGCTCGATAGGGCCGGCCTGCCGCCGCAGGTCAAGCAGACGCTGGAGGCCATCGTCGCCTTCCTCGACGGCAGCGGTGGCGGCGGCCCGGACATCCCGAAGAACGGTCCGGCCATCGCGCAGTTCCTGTATCCGACCATCGGTAAGAACTGCATCGGCCCCGGTTCCGACTCCGTCGGCACCGCGCTCGCTGTTCCGGGGCCGGCCGAACTGCCCCCGCCCGGACCGGCTGCCGGCCAGGCCGGCTTCGTCTTCACCGCGCTGGGCACCAAAGGCCTGACGCCGCAGCAGAATCCGCCGATGACCGTCCAGTGGTACAACCTGGACAACCACCGCGGCGGCACCGTGGCGCTGACCGACGAGGCGCATATCAATCCGGACGGTCCGGCCACCCTGTCGGCCATCGTGGACACCGGCCCGGGTCGCGTGATCTCCGTGGTCGCGGGTTCCCTGACCACCCAGCCGGCTGCCGATCAGGCGCCGATCACCTGCTCGTTCCTGCCCACGCTGGGTCTGTTCACCGTCGCCTCGGGCCCCTCCCAGGCCGCGGCTCCGGTGAATCCGGCCGGCACCGTGCCCGCCGCACACGTGGTGCAGCAGCCCGACGCGGTACGCCCGCAGCACTGAATTTCAGGCTCTCGACGGCCCGGAGATGTCGCTGAGACGACACTCCGGGCCGTTTGCTGTCAATGCGCCATGGGATGCCGCGGACTGTGGTAGACCGCTAGATATGTCGACTGTCGATCAGCTCGAACGGTCTGCACCCACCACCTCGGACACCGGCGCGGCGCCCCGCGTCCGGCGCGGTAAAGCCGGGCATTCGGTGATGTCGCGACGGTCCTACCGATCGGTGTTGTCCACCCGATCGCATCGCTCGATCCTGTCGTTCCGGTCCGAACGGTCGATCCTCTCGATCGGCTCTGCCTACTCCGTCCTCTCGATCGGCAGCGTCGGATCGGTGCTGTCGGTCGGTTCCGTCGGCTCGTTCTTCAGCCTCGGCTCGGCGTTCTCGGGCCTGTCGCGTTGGTCGCTGCTGTCGTGGATGGGCGTGCGCGACGCACCCGAGGCGCGGCCGACGCTCACGGTCGTCGCGGACGAACCCGATCTCGTCGCCGACCCCACCTGCCACTGCCAGACGTAGGTAACTGCGGATTCACCACTGCCCGTACTGAGCGGTGAGGATGTTGTTCACATCCACCCCCACGCCGTCGACCGTGCGATCGTCGATTTCGATCTGGTGCAGGTTCGCCGCCGGATGCACGAAGCCCTTCGGCGTGCCCCAATTGTGTTGCCAGTACCAGGAACCGAGGCCGGCGACCTTGGCCAGTTCGATGGTCGGCGCATTGGCGTAGACGCCGACGTTCTCGTTGCCGAGCACCGATTCCCAGCCCGCGAGGTAGGGCGCGATGAGGGTCGCGAAATCGACCGGCGTCGGATTGTCGTCGATGGAGGCGTAGATCGGCACCCCGTCCGGCCCACCCGCCTCGCGGTGCAGTTGCAGACCGCGGTCGGCGTGGCGTTTGCCGGCCTCGAGCCCGCCCTTCCAATCCGCGGTGGCGCCCTTGCCGAATTGGTAGCACGACACGACGGTGAGCCCCGCCGCGTGCAGCGCGTCGACCTCGCTCGCGCGCAACGGCTTTCCGGTCATCCACTCCGCGCCCGGGCGCCGGTCGGAGACATAGCGAATCGCACCGGCATGCCCGGCGGCGCGGATGGCCGCCGCGTCGGGCACGCCACCGGCATAGTCGAGCAGGGTGCCGAGGACGTTGCCGGCGGCGGCGGGCGGCGCGAGAACAGCGGGTGTGAGCGCGGCCAGACCGGCGGCGGTCGCGGCGGCACCGGCATATCCGAAGAGGGTGCGGCGGGTCATCGGAACGGAACGCATCGAAAACTCCTTCGCGCTGCAGCGATATAGAGATCTCACCAGATGCCGGCCACCCCGCGGACCGGTGGAATGCAAGCGTGTCCGGCGCGCCTTCCCCGACGACAACAGTGCTGTCATCCACGCGCCGGAAGCCTCGAACGTGGACTCATTTCACCACATGCACATATGAACCGCTAGGCCAATCCGGTCACATCAACACCACAAGTAACAGGTGTCAGGAGGTGGCCGCATCGATGCGGCCGGCGACGTCGATGGTGCGACCCCGGGGGTCGGCCAGTTCGGCGCGAATGACCTGCGCGACCTGCGCGGCGATCTGGCGGCGGATCTTGCCGACCGAGCCCAGCACCTTCGCCCGCCATCCTTCGGCCTGCAGTTCGACGGCGACGTCGGCGCTGTGCGGCGGCGTCACATCTATCACGATGAGCAGCGGTTCGGCGGCCCGCCCGACCAGCAGCAACCCGACCTCCACCTCCGCGCGATAGCGATTCGCCTTGAGCACGTCGACGGTGATGTCGAGCCCGACCGGAATGGTCAGATCGAACGACACCGGATCGTCGCCCTCCCGCCGAGTCAGCCGGGGCATCCGCACGGCCCCCCGCACCTCGACCGTCGCCGCGTCACCGGGCCCGGTACGCAGCGGGCCCACCTCGACCGCGCGGCCGGCCAGCCCCTCCACCACGTCGCGCACCCGATCCGGGGTGACGATCAGCGGGAAGAAACGTCGCCCGAACTCCGCGTATTCGATCCATTCGAAGTCCGTGCGCAGCACATGCTCCGAACGGGTGCCGTTCATGATCGCCTCGATATCGAACACCCGCCCGCGCCGGGCCGCCGGATCGGCGAGCATGGCGTTGAGCCGGCTCGCGACCTCACGCTGGACCAGGGTCGCGATCGGATCGAGCAGGACGTCGACGGCGGCGCCGACCGCCTCCGCCCGGACGGCGAAACTCACATCGCGCGCACGCACCCGCGGAATGTCGATGACGATCAGCAGCGGAGCGGCGGTCCGCGCGTGCAGGGTGAGGTCGATCTCGACGGTGGCCTCGATCCGGAACTGCTGCCCGCCGAGGGTGACCGTGAGGTGCATCGACACCGGCACCCGGACCTCGAAGGTGACGTGCGGTTCACTGCGGGCGATCACCGGCTTGCCGACCTTGCCCTCCGCCACCAGCCCGGCCAGTCCCGCGGGGCCGATCGAGAACGGCCCGATACTCATTCCCCTTCCCGCCATCCCGGACACCGCGGCCTCGATCCGGTCCCGATTGACCGCGTGGACGACGAAACGCTCGCCGAACTCGGCGTAGTCCAGCCATTCGGCCTCGTCGTGCGCGCCCGGCTCTGCCATCTGCTCCCACTCCTCCACCGATCACCTACACACAGATCCCCACCGATCGAGATCGCACGCCACTGGACGAAAACGTTTCACATATGGCCGAACCCGACGATACCGGCAATTCCCGCCGGGTCGTAACGGTGAATGCGCACCGAGCCACGCTCGTTACCGCCGATCGTGGTCATGGTGTGATCACCGGCGGCCAGCACGATATTCGTATGCTGCCCGAACGGACTGCCGGGGGCATAGATCACGACATCGCCCGGGCGCGGCGAATATCCGGAACCCACCGCCGAAAATCGGCCGTTCGCTTCGAAATACTCCTGCAGGGTCGCCACACCGGGAATCCGCCACGATCCGGAATTCGGATTGGACAGCGGCTGCCCGGCCTGACGCATGGTCCAGCTGACGAAATCGGCACACCATGGCTCATCCACGCCCTGTGCGTATTTGGGCCCGTCCCCAGGATGCGAGTATTCCGTGCGCAGCACCGTGACGATGCTGCTCCGATTCGAATCCAGCGCGGTCACATCGACATCCGGGAAATCGTCCAGCCGCTGCCCCACGATGGCGGCCGTGCGATCGTGCCACCAGGGCAGAGCCACCACGACACCCGCTGCCAGCACGCCGATCACCACCAGCGCCGACAGCACTGTCCAGCGCGTGCGCCCGAACCCCCGGGCCTGCGTGGTGCTCATGAATCCCTCCGTCCCCGACCGGAAATCGGCCTCCTGAGATGTAGGACGTGCGAGGGACCGCCATGGTTCCGCCGATGCGCACTCGCCGGTTCCGCTCGTTGCCTGCGCCCGCGCCGCGGGATCGATAGACTGCTCGAACGCCGCCGAGCTCTGGGAGGACATCGCCCTGGATACTCTGTGGACCTTTCTGGTGGACCATCGCAGACAACTGCTCACCGATTCCTA
Source organism: Nocardia aobensis NBRC 100429 (assembly GCF_000308375.1). GTDB lineage: Bacteria > Actinomycetota > Actinomycetes > Mycobacteriales > Mycobacteriaceae > Nocardia > Nocardia aobensis. The sequence continues at coordinate 20,630 of NZ_BAFQ01000157.1, forward strand.
TCTGCACGTCTCGGCCGTCGTGCAGTCCGTGCTGATCGCGACCGCGGTGGCGGTGTGCCTGGGCATTGTCGTGTATCGCAGCCCGTGGGGTTCGGCGGCGGCCACCGCGGCGGCGAGCATCATCCTCACCGTGCCGTCGTTCGCGCTGCTGGGACTGCTCATCCCCGTGCTGGGCCTCGGCGTGCGGCCGACGGTCACCGCGCTGGTGCTGTACGCGCTGCTGCCGATTCTGCGCAACACCATCCTCGGGCTGGCATCGGTCGATCCGGCCGTCTCGGATGCCGCGCGCGGGGTCGGCATGAACCGCGCCCGCATCCTGGCCCGGATCGAAATGCCGCTGGCCTGGCCGTCGATTCTGGCCGGAATGCGGATCAGTACCCAGATGAGTATGGGCATTCTGGCGATGGCGGCCTATGCGAAGGGTCCGGGGCTGGGCAATCTGATCTTCACCGGCCTGGCCCGGCTGGGCAGTCCGACCGCCGTCCCGCAGGCGCTGTCCGGCACGGTGCTGATCATCGTGCTGGCGTTGCTGCTCGATGCCGTTCTCGTGGGCGTCGGCCGGCTCACCACCTCGAGGGGAATCCGTGACTGATACCGCGACCGCCGACCGCACCGACCACGAGCCCGCGGAGATCGTGCTCGACGCGGTGACCAAACACTATCCGGGCCAACGTGATCCGGCGGTGGACCGGATTTCGCTGACGATTCCGGCGGGTGACATCGTGGTGTTCGTCGGCCCCTCGGGCTGCGGTAAGACGACCACGATGCGGATGATCAACCGCCTGATCGAGCCGACCTCGGGCACCATCACCATCGCCGGACGTGACGTGACCGCGGTGAACCCGGACCGGCTGCGGCGGCAGATCGGTTATTCGATTCAGCAGGCGGGCCTGTTT
>NZ_BAFQ01000156.1 GCF_000308375.1 Nocardia aobensis NBRC 100429
CCCTTGTCGCAAGCCCAAGCAGTTGTGGAAGCTCGGTACGGCTGTACAGACGCATCTACCGAACCCCCTGGACGAGCGCAATCTCGACGGCGGCCTCATGATCCGGAATATTCATGATCTCCAACGCTTCCGCGTCATCGACAAGATCACCTCGGACGAGGTAAGTGCCGTGACCTGTGTCTTCGAAGACCGGAAACCGGGTGCCCGGAACGGCGAGGCCTAACAGCTCGTGCGGAATCTCGACACACGCGTCCTCTCCAGTTCGGTACCCCTGGATCACGATGCGCTGCTGATCGTCGGGCTGCCACAACCGGGGTGACCCGCCATCGCCGCTACCGCCGCCAATGAACGTTACTCGCATGTGAGGTCCAATCATTCTTGAAGGATCGGTATGCATGCGAGGTTAGTGCATGTCAACGCGACGTTCCAGAAATTGAATAAGAATATTCTAGAATATTCCTTGCGGTTGGGTGCTCCTGATTCTTACGGTCGGTTCACCCCGGCGCCGGGTGGTCGCCGATCCGGCGCATCGGTGCTCGAACGGCCGACACCGATGGTCTCAGCCCCGGCGCCGGGTGATGGCAATCGACTATTCCCGGAGGGATGCCACCGTGAGAACCGAGGAATCGAGTGCACACCGAAACTCGATCGGACAAACACACCAACCCATCGCTGTCACCTGGGCCCCTACTGGCGTATGGGAGCGATGCTCGTGATCTGGCTCCTGGTCGGCAGCATTCTTCTTTCGATCGCGATCTACACAGCGATCGTCTGCTGGCCGCAGCGAATCCCGAAAGTTCGTAATCCGCAGGGGGTTCGATGCGCATCAGAGGTCCAGTGCGATGACGTGTAGGCGAACTTGCGCTGCAGACGACGAGACTGAGCCGCGCGCGATGGCTTACGTCTGCGTCGACCTGATCGCGACCATGTCCGATGTCGATCGGGCCGCACGGCAGGTCGCGGCACGGCTCGGATATGTCTACCTCGGGATGACGAAAAGCAGCAGCATGATCGATCCCGGAGTATTGCCCGAACACATCAGGACGCACGTGGTCGAGTTGCTGATCGTGCCCGACATGGCGCACCTGCGCGGCAAAGTCCCGCCCGAGCTTGCCGAGGTCACCGACATCCACGATCTGGCAACCGGCCACACCTACGAGCGGGAGGGTGCGTACGCACCCGACGAGGGGCATCGGCCGAACCCGTTGGCGGCACCGTCATGAAACCTGCACTGCCACAAAGTCGCCCGTCGGATGAAACCCAGACGAGCTGGTCAGCGAGCATCGCACTGCTGGACAGCTTGCTCGCTGCCCTGCAGGCATGGCAGCCCTCCCAGCTGCCGCCCGCTGCCCCCACCGAGCAGGACATTGCCGTGCTGGCAGCTCTCGGAACGAAGGTGCCGAACCACAACTCCAGTCCGCTCCGCGGGCATGACAACAGACCGATAGACAAGACAGGGGGAACGATGCGCATCGGAGCAATCACCATCATCAGTGCTGCTCTGGCGGCATTGGCGGGGACCGTGATCACGGCCTCGCCTGTGCACGCCGCGGCGAAGTCGTGCAATCTCGGGTTCATGCCCACGAAGCCGACCGTCGGGGTCGGCTCGATCATCGGGAACGCCTGGGCGGCCTGCGATGTCCCGCCTGAACGTCATGAATTGCGGCTCGCCCTGCAGCTTCGGACTCGCGACGGCTGGCAAGGACAAGCACTGATCAGGTTCGACTTCGTCGACTCCAGCATCGAGCGGATCGTCACCGCCGAGGAATGCGCGAGAGGGAACTGACATGCCGATGACCCAGGGGCGATACGGCGACAGCACCGAACACCACCGCTTGTTCTGGTTACGCCACAACGCCGGCCAAGTGCTGCGGTCGCTGCGGCGCGACCCCCGTGACGAAGGCGGCGGATACACGATGCACCGGGAATTCGGTGCGTGGGTGTTGCGGCCGGTGTCGGGGTGGCGGTCGCTGCGATGGATCACTCCTCCAGTCGACAAGGTGCGCTCGGTGCGTGATCGCGATGCCGCGGCGGACTACTACGCGGCAAAGTTTGGGGTATAGCCGACTTTGTACCAACGCCCCACCCGGCCCGGGTGGGGCGTTCCGCATCAGCGCTCCTATTCGATTCCGAAGGCCAGCACGCGTTGCGGGGTGATGCGGATCAACTCGCGCGAGTCGCCGTCGAGGTAGGTGTCCACATCTCGCAAAGCCTGTGCCACGCCGCGGATTTCGAGGCAGCGCACCTGCCATGGATTCACCGAGGCGATATCGTCCACGACGAAGGCGACCCGCTCCTCCTTGCCGAGGTTGCGGAACTTCTGCGAGGCGCCCATGTTGTGGCCCGCGATGTCGATGGTGCCGAGGGCTTCGTTGTAGCGGAAACCCACCGGGTTGTTCTGCGGCGATCCGTCCGGGCGGATGGTGGCCAGCCGACCCAGGCGTTGGCCCGCCAGATACTCGATCTGGGCTGCAGACAGCGTTGCGATCATGCGCCGACCTTAGAACCTCGAGTGCGGTACAGGTCAACCCGGCACGTTCCCGGCACCGGATCGATACGTCAGCGCAGCAGCTTCTTCTGGACCTTGCCCATCGCGTTGCGCGGCAATTCGGTCACCATCAGCACCTCACGCGGGCGTTTGTGCGCCGAGAGCTGCTGGACGACGAAGTCGACGAGTTCGCGCTCGGAGATCGCGGTGTCGGGTCGCGGCACGACGTAGGCCCGGATGCGCTGCCCCAGATCCGCGTCCTCGATCCCGACCACGGCGACCTCGGCCACACTCGGGTGGCCGAGCAGACAGGTTTCGACCTCGCCGGCCCCGACGCGATACCCGCCGGATTTGATCAGATCCACCGATTCGCGCCCGACGATGCGATGGAATCCCTCGGCGTCGATCGCCGCCACGTCGCCGGTGACGAACCAGCCGTCCTCGGTCCAGCTCTCGGCGGTGGCCTCCGGCCGGCCGAGATAGCCGTCGAACAGCATGGGCCCGCGCACCTGCAGTCCGCCGATACTCTCGCCGTCGTGCGGAACCGGCGCCCCCGCCTCGTCGCGCAACCGGGTCTGCACACCCGTCACCGGCAGGCCGACCCACCCCGGCCGGCGCTCGCCGTCGGCCCGGGTGGACAGGGTGATCATGGTTTCGCTCATACCGTAACGCTCCACCGGCGCCTGCCCGGTCAGTTCGCGCAGCCGTTCGAAGACCGGAACCGGCAGCGGCGCACTACCGGAGACCAGGAGCCGGGCATTCGCCAATTCCTTTGCAGCGTCCGGATCTTCGGCGATGCGTGACCAGACCGTCGGCACACCGAAGTACATGGTTCCGCCTGCCGCGGCATAGGCGGCCGGAGTCGGTTTACCGGTGTGCACGAGCGGGCTGCCGATCCGCAGCGGCCCCAGCACACCGAGGATCAAACCGTGCACGTGGAACAGCGGAAGACCATGTACCAGAACATCTTTCGAGGTCCACGACCACGCCTCGAACAGGGCGTCGAGACCGGCCGCGATGGCGCCGCGACTGAGCACCACCCCCTTGGGCGCCCCGGTGGTCCCCGAGGTGTAGAGGATGAAAGCCGTTGTGTTAGCGGCGGGTTCGGGATGGCTGTGCCACGAACGGGCGTGCTTGCGCACCGGGATCACCGGCAGCGTGGAGTTTCCCGGCGCCGCACCGAGCCAGGCCCGCGCCCCGGAATCGGCGAGGATGTGGTCCAGTTCGGCCGATCCGGCGTCCGGCGGCACCGGCACGGCGGCGACCCCGGCGATCAGGCAGCCGAGGATGCCCAGCATGGTGGTGGCGGTCGGGCGGGCGAGGATAGCGACGCGGCCGGCCCCGGCGATCCGTTCGGCCACCGAGGTCGCGGCGCCGACCAGATCGCTGCGCGAGAGCGTCTCACCGTCGATGGTGACCGCATCGGGAATGTCGTAGCCGGCGGCCACGGCGGCCGGATTCAGCGAGGGCAACAGCGGCAGCGAACCGTAGGACATCGGGCCAACCTATCAATCGGGCCCATCGCATCGGCACCGTCGGCACTCTTCCCTGCCGGGCGGCCTGTTGCGAATTCGTCTCGTCGTCGCGCGGCCGTTGACAGCGCAGTGAGGTGGTGAGACTGTCGAAGTGCAGTCTTCTCACGCGGAGATGGGGGTCGACGATGACCACGTCCATTCGCACGTCGCCCGGGCAACCGGTCGCCGAATACGATGTCGCGGCGCACCTGGACGGTTCGGCCGCCTTCTTCGGTGCCGCGGTCAACGTCATCATGCAGCTGTCACTCCCGCCCGTCGGCTACGGCGTGGTGGAGAGCACCGTCGACAGCGGCAAGGTGATGCTCCATCCGGTCAAACGCACCCGCACCACGCTGACCTACCTCGCCGTGGCCATGCTGGGCAGCGACGACGAGCGCGCCGTCTACCGCGCGGCGGTGAACTGGCAGCATCGCCAGGTCCGCTCGACCGCGCAGAGCCCGGTCAAGTACAACGCCTTCGATCCGAAGCTGCAGCTGTGGGTGGCAGCCTGCCTGTATTGGGGTTCACGCGACCTCTACGAGCGGATGCACGGCCCGATGCCGGAGCAGGAGGCCGAGGCCTTCTACCGCCATGCCGCCCGGTTCGGGACCACACTGCAGATGCCGCAGGCGATGTGGCCGGCCGATCGCGCCGCCTTCGACGCCTACTGGAACCGGCAGCTCGCCGAGGTCCGCATCGATCCGGTGATCCGCGCGTACTTCGACGATCTGGTGGATCTGAAGATGTTCCCGCCCCCGATTCGCTTGGCATTCGGGCGATTTCACCGCTGGGTGGTCGCCGGATTGCTGCCGCCGAATCTGCGCGCGCAGATGGAGATGCCGTGGACGGCGTCCGACGACCGCCGCCTGGCCCAGCTCCTGCACGCGGTCGGCGTGGTGGAGGATCGAGTCCCCAAGCAGCTCAAGATGTTTCCGGTCAACGCGTATATGTTCGACATGCGAGTCCGGCGCCGCCTGGGGCTGCGACTTGTGTGAGTGCCCCGGCTCGTGGGCGCGATCCGGAAGGCGTGGCGGCGCCCCGGGCGACTGGAGAACCGGTAGGACTAGGGGATCCGGAAACCGGGAACCACGTGGTCGCGGGCGAACCGCCGGCAGGCGGCCTCGTCGTCGACCGGGATCAGCGTCTGCGGAGTCAGCGCGAGCGAGAGCGCGTTGCGGGCGACCAATTCGGCCAGCGGCAGCGGATCGTACTGCGGCAGTTTGCCTTCCGTCTGCAGGCGGGTGATGAATTCGGCGACGTAGTCGCGCCCCAGCTCGATCACCGGCGCGCCCTGCACGGTGAGATAGGGCAAGACGACCTCCGGTTCGGTGGTCAGCAGCCGGTCCAGCAGTTTGTTGCCACGCAACCCGTCCAGGAAGGCGACGAACAGTTCGACGATCTGATCCTCGGCGCTGGCGTCTCGATCGATCTGGCGCTGCACCGCGGCGTCGACCTGTTCCACGAACTGGCGCGCCTGCCACAGCCCGACGGCCTGGATCAGATCGGACTTACCCGCGAAGCGCCGGTACAACGTCGCCAGCGACAGCCGCCCACGCCGCGCGACCTCGACCATGCTGGTGCGTTTGATGCCGAAATCCAGGAAAGCCAGCAGCGCCGCGTCGAGTACCGTGGTCTGATTGCGGTCCTCCGGACCCGCGCCACGCACCAGTGGCAGGAGCCGAGTCGACAGTTTGGTCGAGCCGGTCATGGTCGTTCCTCTCCTTCACCCGGGTCGCGGACACGGTGACGCTCTCATCATCCCACATGGTCAGCGGCCCTGGTTGACATGATGCCACACCGATGAGAAGGTTTACACGAAAGCTTCTCATATTCTCTCGCCGATCCGGCGGGGAGGAACAGGAGACGAGTCGACGATGACCGCCCCCCTGCGCGCGACCGACTACGAGCCCGAGGTTCCGGGCGACGAACTCACCCGGGAGACGGTGCGCGAACACATCGACGGCGTGGCCGCCTTCCTCGGCGGCGCCGCGAACGTGATCATGCAGCTCAGCCACCCGCCGGTCGGCTACGGCGTCCTGGAGAGCACGGTCGACAGCGGCAAGGTGACCCTGCATCCGATCAAGCGCCTGCGCACCACGCTGACCTATCTGGCCGTGGCGTGGCTGGGCAACGACGAGGACGTGCAGAGCTATCGGGAGGCGGTCAATGCCTCGCACCGTCCCGTGCATTCGGGTCCGAACAGCCCGGTCAAGTACAACGCCTTCGATCCGAAGTTGCAGTTGTGGGTGGCGGCCTGCCTGTACTGGGGCGTCGACGATCTGTACCAGCGCATGCGCGGACCGATGGATCCCGAACTCGCCGAACGTTTCTACCGCTACAGCGTCCGGCTCGGTACCGGTCTGCAGATGCGTCCGGAGATGTGGCCGGCCGACCGGGACGCGTTCTACGCGTTCTGGGAGGAGAACCTCGCGACGAAGACCATCGACGAGCCGGTGCGCCGCTACTTCAACGATCTGATCGATCTGAAGATGCAGCCGCGCTTGATTCAGTTGCTGGCCGGGCGTTTCCACCGGTTCACCGTCACCGCCCTGCTTCCGCAGCACCTGCGCGACGAGATGGGTATGCGCTGGACCGCACGCGACGAACGCCGGTTCCGGTTCATCCTGCGCTCGATCTCAGCGGTGTGGACGCGGATGCCCACGGTGATCCGGGTCTTCCCGTTCAACTTCTATCTCGCGGATATGCGGTTGCGCCGGCGCTTCGGCCGGCCGCTGGTCTGATTCAGCGCTCGGCGAGGGCGCGGAAGAAGAAGCCGAGGTTGGCCGGGCGTTCGGCCAGCCGCCGCATCAGATAGCCGTACCACTGGTTGCCGTAGGGCACGTAGACCCGCACCGCGTGACCGGCCTCGGCGAGGCGCTGCTGTTCGATGGAGCGAATGCCGTAGAGCATCTGGAATTCGAAATCGCCCGGCGCGCGCCCGTTCCGAGCGGCCATGTCGTGCGCGGCGGCGATCATGACCGGATCGTGGGTGGCGGCCATCGGATATCCGGACCCGGCCATGAGCAATTCCAGGCAGCGCAGATACGACTCGTCCACATCGGCGGTGCGCTGGTAGGCGACGGACTCCGGCTCGCGATACGCGCCCTTGCACAACCGGATTCGCGCGCCCTCGGCCGCGGCGACGCGACAGCGATCCTCGGCACGGCGCAGATAGGTCTGGGTGGCGACCGCTAACCAGGGATAATCGGCACGCACCATGCGCACGGTCGACTCGGTGGTTTCGGTGGTGGTGTGGTCCTCCGCGTCGACGGTGATCCAGACCCCCGCCTGCTGCGCCCGCTCGCACAGCGTATGCAGATTCGCGGTGGCGATCTCGGGGCCGTCGAGCCCCAGCGACTGCCCCAGCGCGGACAGTTTCACCGAAACCTCCACCGGTGCAACGGATTGCACCGACCACGATCGGTTCCACCGGGCCTGGAGATTCCATCGGGCCAGGTCGTCGATCAATGCCAGATATTCGGCGACCGCGTCGTCGGCCATCAACCGCTCGGTCGTGTACTCACCGAGAAAGTCGACGCTCACCATCCGGCCGCTGTCGAGTAGCGCGGCGACGACCGGAGCGAGGTCGGTGCGCGTCTCACCGGCCACGAATCGATGCACAACCTCGGCGGTGACCGGAAACCCGGTGATCGCCCGCTTCATTCGCACCGAACCGGCGGCGGCGAGGATCGCGGGGCGCAGCGGGTTCATCGTCGCCTGCCGGGTAGGGCCACCGGTTCGCCGTTCATTCCGACTCCATGTGCGGATACCGGTAATCGGTCGGTGGCACGAAGGTTTCCTTCAGTGTGCGGGGCGCGACCCAGCGCAGCAGATTCAGATACGACCCGGCCTTGTCGTCGGTGCCGGATGCGCGCGCGCCGCCGAACGGCTGCTGACCGACCACCGCGCCGGTCGGCTTGTCGTTGACGTAGAAATTGCCCGCGGTGAAGCGCAGCGCGGTGGCGGCCCGGTCGATCGCGGCTCGATCGCGGGCGAAGACCGCGCCGGTCAGCGCATAGGGCGCCGCCGAATCCACTTCCGCGAGCATCGCATCGAATGCCTCGGGGTGATCGTCGTCGTAGACGTACACCGCCAGGATCGGGCCGAAGTATTCGGTGGTGAACGCCTCGTCACGCGGGGTATCGGCGAGGAGCACGGTCGGCTGGACGAAGAAGCCCTCGCTGTCGTCGTAGGTGCCGCCGGCGGGTATGCCCAGACCGGCCGCGCGGGCCCGCTCGATCGCGGCGACGTTCTTGTCGTAGGCGCGCCGATCGATCACGGCTCCACCGAAATTCGTCAGATCGGCCACGTCGCCGTAGCTCAGTTCGTCGACCTGGGTGAGGAAATCGTCGCCCATCTCCCGCCACAGCGAGCGCGGAATATAGGCGCGGGAGGCAGCAGAACATTTCTGTCCCTGATATTCGTAGGCACCGCGAATCAGCGCGGTACGCAAGGCATCCGGATCGGCCGAGCGGTGCGCGAGCACGAAATCCTTCCCGCCCGTCTCGCCCACCAGCCGCGGATATCCGTGGTAGTGACCGATATTCGAGCTCACCCGCTGCCACAGGTGCTGGAAGGTGCGGGTCGAGCCGGTGAAGTGGATACCGGCCAGGCGCGGATCGGTCAGCGCGGCCTCCGACAGTTCGATGCCGTCACCGGTGACCAGATTGATCACACCCGGCGGCAGCCCGGCCTCCTCGAGCACTCGCATCGTGTAATAGGCCGCCAGTGTCTGGGTGGGCGAGGGCTTCCACACCACGGTATTGCCCATCAGGGCCGGCGCGGTCGGCAGATTCCCGGCGATCGCGCTGAAGTTGAACGGGGTGATCGCGTAGACGAACCCCTCGAGCGGACGGTAATCCATCCGATTCCACACGCCCGCAGACGATTCCGGCTGCTGTGCCAGGATGTGGCTCGCGAAGGCGACGTTGAACCGCCAGAAGTCCACCAGCTCGCAGGGCGCGTCGATTTCGGCCTGATACACCGATTTCGACTGGCCCAGCATGGTCGCGGCGGCCACCGTCTCCCGCCACGGGCCGGCCAGCAGATCGGCGGCCCGCAGCAGCACCGCGGCGCGTTCGGTGAACGGCAGCGCCCGCCACTGCGGCGCCGCGGCCGTCGCGGCCTCGATCGCGGCCCGGCCTTCCTCCTGAGTCACATCGGCGTAGGTGCCCAACGCGTGCGCGTGCCGATGCGGCATCACGATCTCGGAGCGGGGCCCGGTCCCCGGCCGATGCTTGCCGCCGATCACCAGCGGCACATCGACCGTTTGCCCGGAAATTTCGGCAAGTTTGCCGATCAGTAGTTCTCGTTCCCGGCTCCCCGGCGCATACGAGTGAACCGGCTCGTTCGCCGGAGTCGGGACAACCGTGACAGCGTCCATAACGCCAGGCTAGTCCGGTCATGCCCCGATGCAGCGATAAACCGGCGAGTACGACGCGCGTCGCGTCGCCGGTCGATAGCTGACCGAGCCTGGGCGCGGCCCGGCCGCCGTCTCAGGCGGACAGCCGGACCGCCGCGGCCGCGATGCGCTCGTCGGTCGCGGTCAGGGCGATGCGCACGTGCTCGGTGCCGGTCGGGCCGTAGAAGTCACCGGGTGCGGCGAGGATGCCGCGTTCGGCGAGCCAGTCCAGGGTGGTGCGGCAGTTCTCGCCGCGCGTGGACCACAGGTACAGGCCGGCCTCGGAGTGGTCGATGCGGAAACCCGCCTCCACCAATGCCTTTCGCAGCACCTCGCGGCGGGCGCGGTAACGTTCGCGCTGCTGCGCCTCGTGCCGGTCGTCGGCCAGTGCCGCGGTCATCGCGGCCTGGATCGGATACGGGACCATCATGCCGGAATGCTTGCGCACCTCCAGCAGCTCCCGGATCAGCTCGATGTCGCCGGTCACGAAACCGGCCCGGTAGCTGGCCAGATTCGACGTCTTCGACAGCGAGTGGATGGCCAGCAGACCGGTGTGGTCGCCGTCGCTGACGCGCGGGTCGAGGATGGACACCGCCTCGGCGTCCCAGGTCAGGCCCAGGTAGCACTCGTCGGAGGCGACGATCGCTCCGCGTTCGCGCGCGAAGGCCACCACCTTGCGCAGATGATCGATGCCGAGCACCCGGCCGGTGGGGTTGGACGGCGAGTTCAGGTAGATCAGCGCCGGTGATTCCGGGCCCAGCCGGGTCATGCCGTCGGCGCGCAGAATTCGCGAACCCGACAGCAGCGCACCCACCTCGTAGGTCGGATACGCCACCTCCGGAATCACCACCAGATCCGCGGGGCCGAGGCCGAGCAGTCGCGGCAATCCGGCGATCAGTTCCTTGGTGCCGATAACCGGCAGCACCGCATCGGAGCCGATACCGGACATGCCGAAGCGGCGCGCCACCGCCGCCACGGCGGCCTCCCGCAGTTCGGGGGTGCCGTAGGTGGCGGGATATCCGGGTACGTCCGCGGCCGAGTCCAGCGCCGCGCGGATCAGCGGGTCGACCGGGTCGACCGGCGTACCCACCGACAGGTCGACGATGCCGTCGGGATGCGCCGCGGCGCGAGCCTTGGCCCCGGCGATGGTGTCCCAGGGAAAATCGGGCAGCAGACTGCTGACCCGCACACGATCGCGGATCACCGAAACGCTACCTACTCGTTCGCCATCGGCGGCAGCGCGGCGATGAACGGCACGTCGTAGTCGGTCTTGCCGACCTTGGTCGCGCCGCCGGGCGAGCCGAGGTCGTCGAAGAAGTCGACGTTGGCGTTGATGTACCCGCTCCACTGATCCGGGGTGTCGTCCTCGTAGAAGATCGCTTCCACCGGGCACACCGGCTCACATGCACCACAGTCCACGCACTCGTCGGGTTGGATGTACAGCATGCGATTGCCCTCGTAGATGCAGTCCACGGGGCATTCCTCGATGCACGCCTTGTCCTTCACGTCAACGCACGGTTCAGCGATGATGTACGGCACTGCCGTTCTCCTAGTCTGTCCTTGCCTGCGGGACACTTCCGCCCGCGCAACAGTATCCCGGCGACTCACATTACAACTGGTCAGCCTTGCCTAACTTGTCGATCCCGGCGGGATGCGACACACCGTGTCCGACGGTGTTCTCCAGACCGGTTCGCCGGGGCGGCCGGTGTGCGCGACGCCGCCTCCGGAGTTCCGCGACTCCGGTGCCGGAAGCGGCGCCGCGCCGCGATCAGCCGACCGTCAGCGGCAGGGCCGACACCTGGTGTTTCGGTATTCCGTAAGTGGTGGTGCGCTCCCGCACCGGGCGACCGATCCCGGCGCCGATCTCGACCAGTTCGGCCACCGACTTCGCCGAGCCGTGCTCCGATCCGGCCATCCGGGAAATAGTCTCCTCCATCAACGTACCGCCCAGATCGTTGGCGCCGCCGTTGAGCATCACCTGGGTGCCGGTGATACCCAGTTTCACCCAGCTGGTCTGGATATTGGCGATACGCCCGTGCAGCATGATGCGCGCCAGTGCGTGCGCCGCGCGGTTGTCCCGGATCGTCGGCCCCGGCCGCGACGCGCCCGCCAGATACAGCGGCGCGCTCTGGTGCACGAACGGCAACAACACGAATTCGGTGAACCCACCGGTCTCGTCCTGAATGCCGCGCAGCACCCGCAGGTGGCCGACCCAGTGCTTCGGATTGTCGACGTGGCCGTACATCATCGTCGAACTCGACCGAATGCCGAGTTTGTGCGCGGTGGTGATGACGTCGATCCACGCCGAGGTGGGCAGCTTGCCCTTGGTGAGCACCCAGCGCACCTCGTCGTCGAGGATTTCCGCGGCGGTGCCCGGAATCGTATCCAGCCCGGCCTCTTTCAGCGCCGAGAGCCAATCGTGCACGCTCTGCCCGCCGCGCGAGGCGCCGTTGACGATCTCCATCGGACTGAACGCGTGCACATGCATCGACGGCACCCGCTTCTTGACCGCCCGCACCAGATCGGCATACCCGGTGACCGGCAGGTCGGGGTCGATGCCGCCCTGCATACACACCTCGGTGGCGCCCTCCACATACGCTTCCCAGGCGCGTTCGGCCACCTCGTCGGCGGACAGGGTGAACGCGTCGGCATCGCCCTTGCGCTGCGCGAACGCGCAGAATCGGCAGCCGGTGTAGCAGATGTTGGTGAAGTTGATATTCCGGTTCACCACGTAGGTGACGTCGTCGCCGACGGTGTCGCGGCGCAGTTGATCGGCCAGGGCGGCGATGGCGTCGAGTTCCGCGCCGTCGGCGGTGGCCAGCGCCAGGTATTGGTCGTCGGTGAGCCCGGCCGGATCCTTCTCCGCGGCACGCAGCGCGCTCAGCACGTCGGTATCGAGCTTCACCGGTGCGCTGAGCGAAAGTACTTGTTCCCGAACGGTTTCCCAGTCGCCGAAGGCGCCGAAGCCGTCGCTGTCCAGCCCGGAATCGCTGCGGGACTCGGTGTTGCGGCCCTCGGTGTCGATGGCGGTGTTGAGATCCACCCGGCCCAGCGACTCCCAGGACTGGTCGGGTTCCTGCCACGGGTGCCCGGACGGATTCACATCGCGAGCCAGCCCGGTGCGCGGATCGGCCAGTGCGGCAACATGTCCCAGCACGCGCGGGTCGATCCAGGGATTGCCGGCGAGCACATATTTCGGATGCGCCGTCAATCGCTCGGTCAGCGTGTAACCGGCCTGTGCGGTCACCTCGGCGAGCACCTCGAGATTCGGCCACGGCCGCTCCGGATTCACATGATCCGGAGTCAGTGGCGACACCCCGCCCCAGTCGTCGATACCGGCGTCGATCAGGGCCCGGCACTCGTCGAGCGACACCAGATTCGGCGGGGCCTGAATCCGCATCTTGGGCCCGAGCAGCAGCCGGGTCACCGCGATCGTGGCGCGGAACTCCGCCAGATCGGCGTCGGGGGTGTCGCGCATGGCGGTATCGGACTTGGCCAGGAAGTTCTGCACGATCACCTCCTGCACATGTCCGAACGCCTTGTGCGACTTGCGGATCGCGAGGATCGAGTCGACGCGCTCGGCGTAGGTCTCACCGATGCCGACGAGGATGCCGGTGGTGAACGGAATGCTCAGCCGCCCCGCATCGGTGAGGGCACGCAGCCGCACCTGCGGATCCTTGTCCGGGCTGCCGTAATGCGCCTGACCACGCTCGGTGAACAGGCGCTCGGAGGTGGTTTCCAGCATCATGCCCATCGACGGGGCGACCGGCTTGAGCCGCGACATCTCCGCCCAGCTCATCACCCCCGGGTTCAGATGCGGCAGCAGACCGGTTTCCTCGAGCACCCGGATCGACATGGCGCGCACATAGTCGAGCGTGGAATCGTAGCCACGCTCGTCCAGCCACTGCCGCGCCTCCGGCCAGCGATCCTCCGGACGGTCGCCCAGCGTGAAAAGCGCTTCCTTACAACCCAATTCGGCACCCTTGCGGGCGATCTCGAGCACCTCGTCGGGTTCCAGATACATGCCGTGACCTTCGGCGCGCAGCTTGCCGGGCACCGTCACGAACGTGCAGTAATGACATTTGTCGCGGCACAGGCGGGTGAGCGGAATGAACACCTTGCGCGAATAGGTGATGGGCAGGGTGTCCCCGGAATACGTCTCCCGCAATCCCGCGTCCCGCACCCGCACCGCGGACGCGGACAGATCCTCGAGATCCGCACCGCGTGCGTGCAGGAGCACCACGGCCTCGTCGAGATTGAGCGTCGCCCCGTCGCGCGCACGCCGCAAGGCTCTGCGCATGGCCGAAGAACTCGGCGGAACGGGCGGTACACCAGGAGTCGGTAGCCCAGTGTGCGGTTGTTCGTTCACGCCGTCGATCATGCGCCAACCATCCGAGTGTTCTCCCTTCGGTGCCCTGTGACGTGAGACAACCCGGGGGCCTTCGCGGGTTATTCCTGCTTCCGGCGACCAGTTTGCCTCCGGGAATACAGCGTCCACGACTGTGCTGGTGAGAGCGCTACCGGCTAAAATTCCGGTCCCACCGGAAACAGACGAGGCGGCGATGCCATGCGATTCGGGTTGCACGGTCTGGGAATCGGCTCCGGATCCCGGCCGGAGATCATCGACGCGACCGCGCGGCAGGCCGAACGCCGCGGCTTCGGCACGCTGTGGTGCGGCGAGCACGTCGTGATGGTCGACGATTCGTCGTCCACCTACCCCTATTCCGACGACGGCCGCATCGCCGTCCCGGCCACCGCCGACTGGCTCGATCCGTTCACCTGCCTGACCTACGCCGCCGCGGTCACCTCGACCATCCACCTGGCCACCGGCGTCGTCCTCCTTCCCGAGCACAACCCGGTGATCACGG
>NZ_BAFQ01000155.1 GCF_000308375.1 Nocardia aobensis NBRC 100429
GGCGGCCGCGCCCGCACCCGCCGCGCCGCCCAGCCCGACACAGCAGCCGGGGATCACGCTGCCGTTCGGAATCGTCGTCCCGCTGCCGGTCCTGCCGGGTCCGCCGGCGCCGCCGCAGTAGTCGCCCGACACCCTCGTTCGACCCGAAACCCCCGCTGAGGCGGGGGTTTCGGCGTAAACGGGACAGGCGGTCACGAAGCAGTAACGAAAAGGTCTCGGATGCGGTAATCTGATCTCGTTGTGTCACGAAAAGCTCACAGCGAGCATTGGAGGGTCACCACATCGTGGGACGTCACCGTAAGCAGCCGGCCACCCCTGTCCGGCGCGGATCCGTTATCGCTCTGACCGGCCTCGTCCCCGCGGGACTCGTGGCTGTCGGCGCCTCCGCCGCCGAGGTCAACACCGGCGAATTCACCGCTGTGGCGCTGCCGCAACACACTCCGGATGCTCAGCAAGCCGTGGACCAGCAGGCCGCGCCGGACGAAATGATGCGCGCCGCAAAGCATCCCGGCCCGCCGATCGTGAAAACCGTTGCGCAGCCGGAAGGCCGGGTCGCCGCGGATCTGCCGCCGGGGCCCAACGGTCTGCCGGGCATCGCCTACGCGGCCTACCAGAACGCGGAACGCGTTCTGGCCCAGGAGCAGCCGGATTGCCATATGCCGTGGTCGGTGCTGGCCGGTATCGGACAGGTCGAATCGCATCACGCCTACGGCAAGGCCGATTCCAAGGGCGTCGCGCTCGATCCGATCTACGGCCCCGTCCTCGACGGCAGCCTGGCGGGCAACAACGTCGTGCACGCGACCGGTGACGATCTCGACGGCGGTATGCACGGTTTCACCCGCGCGGTCGGCCCGATGCAGTTCCTGCCCGAGACGTGGCGCAAATACGCCGGGGACGGCGACGGCGACGGCATCGCCGATCCGCAGAACCTGTTCGACGCCGCCCTGACCGCCGGCAACTACCTCTGCTCGGGCGGACTGGATATGTCGGATCTGTCGCAGCAGTCCAAGGCGATCATGCGCTACAACAACTCGATGGCCTACGTCGCCAACGTGATGGCGTGGGAGGTCGCGTACCGGACGGGTGTGGCGCCCAAGCCCAGCCAGCTGCCGCGAATCTGAGCCGGACGGTAGCCGGCCAGGCTGCCCCGAACGGCCCCGTCGCCACGGTCGCTAGACTCACCGCTATGCCAGTGGTTACGGAAACGGATGTGCGGGGCGCGCTCGCGAAGGTGGACGACCCGGAGATCCGCAAGCCGATCACCGAACTCGGCATGGTCAAGAGCGTCTCGGTCCGCGACGACAGCAGTGTCCACGTCGAGATCTACCTGACGACCGCGGCCTGCCCGCTGCGCACCAAGCTCACCGAGATGGTCACCAAGGCGGTGGCCGATGTGGCCGGCGTCGGTGCCGTGACCGTCGACCTCGATGTGATGAGCGACGAGCAGCGCACCGAACTGCGCAAGCAGCTGCGCGGCGACTCCGCCGACCCGGTGATCCCGTTCGCCCAGCCGGGGTCGCTGACCCGCGTGTACGCGGTCGCCTCCGGTAAGGGCGGCGTCGGAAAGTCGAGCGTCACCGTCAATCTCGCGGCCGCGCTCGCCGCGCGCGGTCTGTCGGTCGGCGTGCTGGACGCCGACATCTACGGCCATTCCGTACCGCGCATGCTCGGCACCGACCAGCGGCCCACCCAGGTGGAGCGGATGATCATGCCGCCGGTCGCGCACGACGTGAAGGTCATCTCGATCGCCATGTTCACCCAGGGCAACACCCCGGTGGTGTGGCGCGGCCCGATGCTGCACCGCGCGCTGCAGCAGTTCCTGGCGGACGTGTTCTGGGGTGACCTGGATGTGCTGCTGCTGGACCTGCCGCCCGGCACCGGTGACGTCGCGATCTCCATCGCGCAGCTCATTCCGAACGCGGAGATCCTGGTCGTGACCACGCCGCAGCCGGCCGCCGCCGAGGTCGCCGAACGCGCCGGTGCCATCGCCCTGCAGACCCGGCAGCGCATCGCCGGTGTCGTGGAGAACATGTCGTGGCTGGATCTGCCCGACGGTTCCCGCATGGAGCTCTACGGTTCGGGCGGCGGCCAGGCCGTTGCCGACCGGCTCACCCGCGCGGTCGGCGCCGAGGTGCCGATGCTCGGCCAGATCCCGATCACCCAGGAACTGCGCGAGGCCGGCGACGAAGGCACCCCGATCGTCCTGAGCGACCCGGAAAACCCTGCGGCACAAGCGCTTCAGGGCATCGCCGACAAGTTGGCGGTGCGCCGCCGCGGGCTGGCGGGCATGTCGCTGGGCATCGACACCACCCGGCACCTGTAGGCGGATCCCACCGCGCTCGCTCAGCGGGTTCCGGACACCACCGATGCCGCGCCCCGCGCTGACCCAGCACGGGTGAGGACCGTCATCACCGCCATCGGCCGGGCGGTGTCCTCACCCAATGCACGTGCTCACCACCCCGGGCACCACGGTGACCGAATCGGCCCGCCGACTGCGTATGCGGCACAGCAATGTGAGCGCGGCGGTGCGAGATCTGGCGGCCCGCGGGCTCGTGATCCGCGAACCGAGTACCGAGTACCGAGGATCGGCGGGTGAGCCTGCTGATGCCGACCGAGAAGGCGCTCGCCGAGCAGAATTCCATCGATACCGTCTGGTCGGGAACGGTCCGCTCGGCGATGATTCACCTCGATCCGGCGCAGGTCGAGACGATCGAGGCGGCCGCGGACGCACTGGCCGCGCCCGACCACGTGCGGCGCGACGAACAGCGATCCGGTCCTCGAAGTTGATCACACCGACTCGCCACAGCTGCCGGGCTCGCTGTCGGTGTCGCCACCTAAGCTCGACCTATGCTCACGCTGCTGTTGTACGTGCTCATCGTCGGCTTGGTGGCCGCGTTGCTGTTCCTGGTGGCCAGTGCGGTGTTCGGGCGCGGGGAGGAATTGGGTCCGCTGCCGGAGGGCACGACGGTGACGGTGCTGCCCACCGCGGGGATTCGCGGCTCGGATGTGCGTGCGTTGCGATTCCAGCAGGTCTTCCGGGGGTACAAGGCGGGCGAGGTCGACTGGGCGCTGAGCCGATTGGCCGCACGGATCGACGAGCTGGAACTCCAGCTCGAGCGCAACCGCGTCGCCACTCCGTCCGCCGCCGGAGAACCGGAAACCTCAGCGGCGCAACCGAATACGGGAAGCACGCTGCCGCCCACGGACACTCCCCCGGCCGCCACCAACGGCACGACCACCAACTTCAGCACCGGAACCTTCTTCGGCGGCGCCCCCTTCGCCGGTCCCGGCAGCGCGACTCCCAACGGCATAGTCGGGCCGACTTCGGCCGGTCCGGGCACCCCGGCTGTCGGCGCCCCCTTCGGCGGTCCCGGCGGCATGAGTCCCACCAGCCTCGGTGGGCCGGCTTGGGCTGGACCGAGCACCCCGACTGTCGGCGGCGCTCCCTTGGGCGGTCCCACCGGCGCGACTCTCAACGGCCTGGGCGGGCCGGCGTCGGCCGATCCGGGTAGCCCCGCGTTCGGCGCTCCGGCGGGTCCGGACAACACCGCTCTCGGCGGTCTGGCCGATCCAGGTAACCCGGCCCTCGGTGGACCGACCGGTCCGACGTCCATCGGTCCGGTCGATGGCTTCGGCACCGGTTTCGGTCCCGGGCCGGGCTTCGCTTCCGGGGCGAGCCTCACTCCCGAAGCGGGCCTCACCGCCGGGCCCGGCGTCGCCATCAGCGGAGGTTTCGGCAACCTCCCCATCGGGCCGGGGACGCCGACCGGCACCACCTTCCCGGTGGCCGGCTATTCGGCGAGCGGATACGCACCGGCCACCGGCACCACCCCGACCGTCCCGGGCCCCGGCACTGCCACGCCCACCGGGTCCACCGTCGGTGAGCCGGGCAGGATCGGTCAGGCCCACAACACTCTCGGCAGTGTCGTTTCACCGCCCGGTGGCGTCACTTCACCGACCGATGCCACCGCGCAGGCCGCGGTACCGGCTCCGGGATCGGTCCAGCACGGGACCACCCCGCAGACTGCTGCAGGGGGTGACGCCGTGGCGCCGACCGGTTCGGCGCCCGAACACCGGCCCGGCTCGGAGCCCACGACCGAACCGAAAGCGGCCGGAACCACCGGTTACATCGCCGCCCCGGGACCGGAACAGAACACCGGATTCGTCCCGGCGACGGAGGCATCCGCGACGGGGTGGGCGCCACCGCCGTTGCCGGGCGATCCCCCCACATCCGCCGGAGGACTTCGATGAGCGTCGCGGCGGTAGTGGACGACGGGAAGGTGCGGTGCGGCTGGTCGCAGTCGTCGCAGCTCTACCGGGATTATCACGACACCGAGTGGGGCCGGCCGCTGCACGGGGACGACGCGCTGTTCGAGCGGATGTGCCTCGAGGCATTCCAGTCGGGGCTGTCGTGGATCACGATCCTGCGCAAGCGGCCGGCGTTTCGGGCGGCGTTTGCCGGATTCGCCATCGACCGGGTGGCCGAATTCGGGGACGACGACGTGGAACGGCTGCTGGCCGATCCAGGCATCGTGCGCAATCGCGCCAAAATCCTCGCGTGTGTCGCCAATGCCCGGGTTGCGCGGGACCTGAGCCCGGGGCTGGACGAGCTGCTCTGGTCGTTCGCGCCGCCGGTTCGCCCGCGTCCGCGCGCGCTGTCCGACGTGCCCGCCGTCACACCCGAATCCGTAGCTCTCGCAAGAGAACTCAAGAAGCGCGGGTTCCGGTTCGTGGGGCCGACCACGGCCTACGCATTGATGCAGGCGACCGGAATGGTCGATGACCATCTGGCCGATTGCTGGGTCGATCTGCGGCGTTGATCGCGCGCCACGCCGGTCGGTTTTCGAACTCAGGTACCCGGCCGGTTCGCTGATAAGGAAGAATAGGCGTGGTGCAGCCCACCGGACATGCCTGTCGTGTCCGGCGGCTGCCTGTTGGTGACAACACATTAGTTCCGAGAAGTGCGCAGCAGACCGCGCGGATCTGGAGGGAGCAGAGGATGGCGGCCATGAAGCCCCGCACCGGGGACGGTCCCCTCGAGGCAACCAAGGAAGGGCGTGGAATCGTCATGCGGGTTCCACTCGAGGGTGGCGGGCGTTTGGTCGTCGAGCTCACGCCGGAGGAAGCGGCAGCTCTCGGTAAAGAGCTCACCGCGGTGACCAGCTAGCCGCTCGACCCAACGAAATACACCGGTGATGAAATTGCCGGCGCGAACCCGCGCGCGCAGATCCGGCCGGGTCACCGGCCGGATCTGCGCCCGTCGCGGCGGCTACCCCGACCGGGCGGCCGTATCCGCCCGCTGGATCACATGAACGGTCCGGACCACGAGGCGCGCGAAGCGATCCCCGGCCGCACGCCGAGGACGCCCACAGTCCACGCCACGCCCCTGGCGGCGATCGCATCCGCGGTGGCCTGCCCCGAATGCCGGGCGGGCGTCGTGCTCCGGGATCGGCGCCTGGTGTGCGAGTCCGGCCACAGCTTCGATCTCGCCAAACAGGGCTACGTCAGCCTGCTGACCGGCGCCGCGACCAAAATGACCGGCGATACCGCGGACATGCTGGACGCCCGGGCCCGGTTCCAGAGCGCGGGCCATTTCGACCCGATCGCGCGCGCGACGGCCGAGGCCGTGGCGGACGGCGCGCCGACCGGCACGATTCTCGAAATCGGCGCCGGCACCGGTTTCTTCCTGGCGGCCGGGCTGACGGCCGCCCCCGCCGCGCACGGCATCGCACTCGACGTCTCGAAACCGGCGGCGCGCCGGGCCGCTCGCGCCCACCCGCGTGCGGCATCGATACTCGCCGACGTCTGGCGGGGGCTGCCGATCCGGGACCGTGCGCTCGACCGGGTGCTGTGCGTATTCGCGCCGCGCAATCCGGCCGAGGTCGCGCGGGTGCTGCGCCCCGGCGGCACTTTCGTCGTGGTCACCCCCACCTCACGCCACCTGGGTGAACTCATCGCCCCGCTCGGTATGGTGGGCGTGCAGACGGACAAGGACGCGCGCCTGACCGACGCCCTGTCCGCCGATTTCCGTCGCACCGGAAGCGTCACGGTGGAGTACGACATGCCCCTGGACCACGCGTCGATCGCGAATGTGGCCGGTATGGGCCCGTCCGCGCACCACGCCGCCGAATCCCGCAGCGACCTGATCGCCGCCCTCCCGGAGACGATGTCGGTCACCGCCTCGGTCACGGTCACGGTCTACCAGCGCTGATCGTTCTCGCCGACGAGATCCACCGGATGTCCGGCCAGTCGGCCGACAGCGTGATCGACCACCCGCTCGCGACGGTGGTCAGCGGCTGCCCGCCCGCTCGGCACGATAGGCCGCCGCCCGCTCGGCAGGATGGTCGGCGTCCGCCCACCCTGGCCGCGATGGTCAGCGCCCCGGTGTGAACGCGGGACGAGCTGAGTTCCGGACACAGCGGCCCATCGGCGACCCACATGCCCTCACCGGAAGAAAGCCGCCACCCGCTCCCGGTCGGCATAGACGTAGATCTCCGCGATACGACCGCCGGTCACCGTGAAGGCGATCAGCACCCCAGGCTTTCCGTCGAACCTGATCACCGCGCCGGCGGCGCCGTTCACCAGCACCGGCCGTACGTCCGAGGAGGGCCGCGCGAACAGCAGTGCACGACCGGCCGTCTCGTGCGGGCCGTGGATCTCCCAGCCGCCTCCCGCACCGGCGTCGGCGCGCAGCACGATCTCCGGGGCCAACTGCGCCACCAGAGCCTCGAAGTCGCCACCACGAGCGGCCGCGAAGAACGCGTCCACCACCGCGCGCTGGTCCCCGAGGCCCCCTTCGGGTATCGGCGCGGCGCGCAGCCGACGCCGCGCGCGGCTCGCCGATTGCCGTGCGGCGGCGGGGGTTCGGTCCAACAGGGCGGCGATGGGATCGAACGGCACCGCGAAGATGTCGTGCAGGACGAAGGCGACACGTTCGGCCGGGTCCAGCTGTGACAGCACCCTCTGCATCGCCAGGCTCACCGAATCCGTCAGCAGCGCTTGCTCTTCCGGTCCCGAGCGGTGATCGGCGACGAGCAGCGGATCCGGCAGCCGGGTACCGCTCGGATACTCCGGCCGAGACCGCCTGGCGCGCAACAGATCCAGGCAGGTGTGCGCCACGGCCGTGGTGAGCCAGGCATCGATATTGCCGACCGCGCGGGGCGGGCTGCGATGCACGCGCAGCCAGGTCTCCTGAACGGCGTCCTCCGCATCGACCGCCGAGCCGAGGATGTGGTGTGCGAGCGCCCGCAGTCGCGGCCGCTGGTCGTGCAGCCGTTGCAGGGCCTGTTCGCGCTCGCTCATGCCGGTCACATCCTCGCCACGCGCTACGCCGTATCAAGTGCCGCCGTATCAGGTGCGACAACTCACCATAATCAGCCAGGAGGCAGCCATGCGCAGTCTTTCCCGCTCTCAGCCGGTTCATACCGCCACGTCGACCGGCCCCGCCGGACGCTTCTTCCGCCGCGAACCGGCGCCCGTCGGCCGTTACCGCACCGTCGGCTATCGGGTCGCGACCGCCGCCATCGTCGCCGAGGCCGGGGTGGGTGGCGTCTGGGATCTCGCCCGCATCCCGTTCGTGACCGATGTGGTCACCCATCTCGGATATCCGCGCTATTTCCTGGTGTTGCTCGGCGCGTGGAAGATCCCGGCCGCGATCGTGCTGGCCGCTCCCCGGCTCCCGCTGTGCAAGGAATGGGCTTATGCCGGAACGTTTTTCGTCTACACGGGTGCCATCGCGTCGCATCTGATCACCGGCTACGCCCGCGCGGAAGTCGCGGTGCTGAGCGCCATGACCCTGCTGACCGTCACGTCGTGGGCACTGCGGCCCGCCGACCGGTGCCTGCCCGGCCGTCAGCCCTTGCGGATGCGGTCGTAGAGATCGGTCGTGCGGGCGGCGACCTTCGCCCAGCTGAATTCGGCCGTCGCGCGCGCCCGCCCGGCCGCCCCGAATCGCGCCGCGGTCTCGGCGTCACCGGCGAGGTCGTTGACCAGGTCGGCGAGGTCTCGTTCGAAGTCGCGGGGCGCCTGCGGATCGTAATGGGCCAGCCGCCCGGTCTGCCCGTCGGCGACCACCTCCGGAATTCCGCCGACATCCGAGGCGACCACCGCGGTGCCGCAGGCCATCGCCTCCAGATTCACGATCCCGAGCGGCTCGTACACCGAGGGGCAGATGAAAACGCTTGCGGCGGAAAGGATCTGGCGGACCTGCTCGGTCGGCAACATATCGCGGACCCAGAACACCCCGCCGCGCGTCGCGGCGAGTTCGCGCACCGCCGCGGCCGCCTCGGCCTCCAACTGCGGGGTATCCGGGGCGCCGGCGCAGAGCACCAGCTGAATCCCGGGATCGATGTCGCGGGCCGCGGCGAGCAGGTGAGCGACTCCCTTCTGCCGGGTGATGCGGCCGACGAACGCCGCGATCGGCGCATCGTCGCGCACTCCCAGTTCGGCGAGCACATCGCGGGCCTCGGGCACCGGGCCGCCCGGAAACCAGGCCCGGGTGTCGATCCCGTTGTGCACGACGTGTACTCGCGCGGGGTCGACGGTCGGGTAGGCGTCGAGGACGTCGCGGCGCATACCCTCGCTGACCGCGATCACCGCATCGGCATTCTCCATCGCCGTCCGTTCCGACCACGATGACAACCGGTAGCCGCCGCCCAGCTGTTCGGCCTTCCACGGCCGGCGCGGCTCCAGCGAATGCGCGGTCAGCACATGCGGGATGCCGTACAGGCTCGCCGCCAGATGCCCGCCCAGTCCGGTGTACCAGGTGTGGGAATGGACCACGTCGACGGCGCCGACGGCATCTGCCATGCGGAGCTGCGCCGACATCATCTGCAGGGCGGAATTGGCCGCGTACAGCATCGGGTCGGGCTGGTGCACCACCGCGTCGGCGCGGTCGGCGCCCATACAGTGCACGGTCACCTCGCACAGCCGGCGCAACTGCGGGACCAGTTCGGTCACGTGCACGCCTGCCCCGCCGTACACCTCGGGGGGATATTCGCGGGTCAACATCGCGACCCGGAGCAGGTCGGGGCCGGCAATCGATATCGGCTCGCGGTCGCCATCCGCGAAACTCACCGGTCCAACCTAATCGGTGCGCCTTCACCTCACCACACCTGCCCGGCCACGCCGGAGTGAACCGGCATCGGACACGCCGTGGCCTGGGACGGTAGGTTGAATTCCGTGAGGAGCCAGCCGCACGTACTCGGAGTAGTGCTAGCCGGTGGTGAGGGCAAACGACTCTTTCCCCTCACCAAGGACCGCGCCAAGCCGGCGGTCCCGTTCGGGGGCGCCTACCGCCTGATCGATTTCGTCCTCTCCAATCTCGTCAACGCCGGTTATCTGCGCATCTGTGTGCTGACCCAGTACAAATCGCATTCTCTGGACCGGCACATCTCCCAGACCTGGCGGTTGTCCGGGTTCGGCGGCGAATACATCACTCCGGTCCCGGCCCAGCAGCGGCTGGGACCGCGCTGGTACACCGGCAGTGCCGACGCGATCATGCAATCGCTGAATCTGATCTACGACGAGGACCCCGACTACATCGTGGTGTTCGGCGCCGACCACGTCTATCGGATGGATCCCGAACAGATGGTGGCCCACCACATCGATTCCGGTGCGGGGGTGACCGTGGCCGGAATCCGGGTGCCACGCAGTGAGGCGGGTGCTTTCGGCTGTATCGATTCCGACGAATCGGGCCGCATCACGCAATTTCTGGAGAAGCCGGTCCATCCGCCCGGCACCCCCGATGATCCGAATGTGACCTTCGCCTCGATGGGCAATTACGTCTTCACCACCAAGGTGCTGGTCGACGCGATTCGCGCCGATGCCGACGATGTCGATTCCGATCACGACATGGGTGGCGACATCATTCCGGCGCTGGTTTCCCAGGGGCAGGCCGGTGTCTACGACTTCGCGCGCAACGACGTTCCAGGCTCCACCGACCGCGACCGCGGCTACTGGCGCGACGTCGGCACCATCGACGCCTTCTACGCGGCGCATATGGACCTGGTCTCGGTGCATCCGATCTTCAATCTCTACAACAAGCACTGGCCCATCCGCGGCACGGCGGAGAATCTGGCGCCGGCGAAATTCGCGCAGGGCGGGCTGGCCCAGGAGTCGATCGTGGGGGCGGGCAGCATCCTGTCCGCGGCGACGGTGCGCAATTCGGTGCTGAGCTCGAATGTGTTCATCGAGGACGGGGCGACCGTGGAGGGCAGTGTGCTGATGCCCGGGGTCCGGATCGGCCGCGGCGCGGTCGTGCGGCGCGCGATCCTCGACAAGAACGTGATGGTCGGCGAGGGCGAGATCATCGGCGTCGATCTGGACCGCGACCGCGAGCGATTCGCGGTGAGCAACGGCGGCGTGGTCACCGTCGGCAAGGGCGTCTGGGTCTGACCCGCGAACTTCGACGCTGCGGAGCCTCAGCGGCCCGGCATCGGATACTGCGGCGGCGGAGCCGGTTCGGTGACACCCGGACTCTCCGGCGTGTAGCAGAACGGTGCACAGGTGCCGTGCGGCACTCTGGGATATCTCGCCGGATCGTCGAATTTGTCGTCACTGACCAGCAACATCACCAGCAGTGCCACGAAGACCGCCGCGCCGAGGCTGACGAGAGCCAGGACCAGCCACCCGCGCGGCGCGACCTCGATCAGGATTCCGCGCTCGTACACTCCCCGCCTCCCGGTACCGCCGAATTACCCACTGTGCCAATGGTATCGGCTGCCGGGTGATCCCGGCCACGGGAAAGGCCGCCCGGCGCTCCGGAACGGGAGCGACCGGGCGGCGAAATACCCTGCGGATCAGCGCAGATCGCGTCGGCGCCAGCCCACGAGTCCGACCGCGGTGATCACCGCCGCGAGCACCAGCAGCACGATCACCGGCACCGCGCGGAAATCCTCCGCCGGCAGTTTCGGCAGATGACCGTAGGGGTTGAGGTCCAGAACCCATTGCGGCATACCGGAGATCGAGCCGAGCAGATAGATCGCCACGCCTGCGGTGAACACTCCCCACGCCACCGGCGTCCAGCGCGGCAGCAGCCCGAACAGCAGCACCGTGATCGCGGTGAACACCCACACCGCGGGAATCTGGATCATCGCCGCGCCGAGCGCCTCCGGGAACTTGGCGCCCACATCCGATGCGGCGATCCCGTAGGCCAGGCCGCCGATCACTCCGGAGACGAACAGCGCCACCACCGGACCGCCGAAGGCGAAGATCAGATGACTTGCGGCCCAGCGGATTCGGCCGACCGCGCCGGTGAGCACGGTTTCGGCGCGATCGTCGCTCTCCTCCGCGTACATGCGCAGCGCGGCCGAGATCGAGAAGGCCGCCGCGCCCAATCCGACCATCGAGAAGGCGGTGTTGAGGAAGGCCTGTTCCACCCCTTGCGAACCGCCGAGCCGGGCGATGATGTCGCGAACGGTCTGGCTGGAGCCGATCTCGTCGCCGATGCCGTGGACCACGCTGCCGATGATCAGACCGTAGAGCGCGAGCCCGACCGTCCACGCCACCAGGGTGCCGCGCTGCAACCGCCAGGCCAGCCCGAACGGCCCGCTCAACAGGGCCGATCCCGCCGGGGGACCGGGCCGGTCGGCGATCAGTCCGGCCCCCAGGTCGCGCCGCCGCAGCAGCGTATAGGCGACCGCGATCAACACCACGGTGGTCATCGCGTGCAGCAGCAGCACCCACCAGCGATCTCCCGCGAAGGGACGGACCTGCAGCGACCAGCCCTGCGGGGACAACCAGGTCAGGATGTCGGCAGGACCGTCTCCGGCGCGCGCATCACCGATGGCACGCAGGGTGAAGGTCACCGCGAGTACCGCCAGGGCGATCCCGCGGGCCAGGCGCGCGCTCGCGCTCAGCTGCGCGGCGACCGCGGCCACCGCTGCGAAGACGATGCCCGAAGCGGCCAGCGCCGCGCCGAAGGCCAGCGAGCCGTCGAACGGCACTCCCGACGAGGCGATGCTCAACGTCGCGACGATTCCGACCGTCACGCAGGCGGCACAGGTCAGCAGCAGGGCGGCGGTCAGGGCGGCGAAGCGGCCCATCCGGGTCGAGGCGAGCAGCTCCTCGCGTCCGGTCTCCTCCTCGGCACGGGTGTGCCGGATGACGGTGAGGATGGTGGCGATGCCGATCAGGGTGTAGAACGCTCCCGGTTTCCACGCTCCGGCCGCACCGAGACTGGTGTTGTAGATCGGGCCGTACAGCGCCAGCTGCGCCGGGCTGGACAGGATGGTGTGCGCGAAATTCTGCAGATCCGCCGGTGACGAGTACAGATTCTTCACGCTGGAGAAGTAGACGCTGCCCAGTGGCGCCGAGAACAACAGCACCCACAGCGGCAGGACGATCCGGTCCCGCCGCAGGTACAGCCGCAGCAGCCGGCCGGTGCCGGTGAAATCCGCAGCGCGAGCGAAGGATTTGGTGAAACCGCCGTGCGGGCGGTCGAGGGTGGCGGTGGTCATTTCGTCGCCTCGCTCAATGCCTGCCCGCCCCGCGCGGCAGTGTGTGCGGACCGGCGGGCTTCGTCCGGCGCGTCGCCGTCGAGCGAATAGTGGCGCAGGAACAGCTCTTCCAGCGTCGGCGGCTGACTGACCAGGCTGCGCACGCCCGCGTCGCCCAGCACGCGGATCAGTTCCCCGAGATGTTCGCTGTCGACCTGGCAGCGCAGCGTGTGGTCCTCGATCGTGACGTCCTCGACGCCCGCGATGGCGCCGATATCGCCCGGGTCGCCGACGAGTTCGGCCGTGATCGCCGTGCGGCTGAGATGACGCATCTCGGCCAGGGTGCCGCTCTCCACGGTCTTGCCGGCGCGGATGATCGTGACCCGATCACACAGCGCCTCCACCTCGGAGAGGATGTGGCTCGACAGCAGCACGGTGGCGCCACGCTCGGCCGCCTCCCGGGCACAGTCGCGAAAAACCTGTTCCATCAACGGATCCAGGCCCGAGGTCGGTTCGTCGAGCAGCAGCAGGCGCGCGTTCGAGGAGAAGGCGGACACGAGCGCGACCTTCTGCCGGTTGCCCTTGGAGTAGGTGCGGGCCTTCTTGCGCGGATCGAGTTCGAAGCGCTCGATCATCTCGGCGCGGCGCCCGGTATCGATTCCGCCGCGCATCCGCCCCAGCAGATCGATCGTCTCCCCGCCCGACAGCGACGGCCAGAGCGTGACATCGCCGGGGACGTAGGCGATATCGCGGTGCAGGTCGACCGCATCGGTCCACGGGTCGCGCCCGAGCACCCGCGCCTGCCCCGAGGTGCGTGCCAGGATGCCGAGCAGAATGCGGATGGTGGTCGACTTGCCGGCCCCGTTGGGCCCGAGGAAGCCGTGCACCTCGCCCTCGGCGACCTCGAGGTCGAGGCCGTCCAGGGCGCGTACCGATCCGAAATGCTTGTGCAGCTTCCGGACCTCGATTGCCGATGACATCGAATCTCCTTGTGAGATATGGGTTCACATTTCGGCGAGCAACGAGTCGAGCACCGAGGAATCGGTGAACAGGCCGTGGGTGTTGGCCTCGATGGCCGGCAGCACCATCTGGTCGGCGTACTCGCGCAACGCTTGTCGAAAGTCGAGCTTTCCTTCGTGGCGGGCGGCGTAGAGCTGCAGGTAGAAGAAGAATCCCCCGCCGTTCTGCACCGCCAGATAATTCGCCGTCGCCGATACGTCCCTGGGCCGGCGCAACGTGCCGGCCGCGATGCCGACCTCGAGATAGGACTCCACATCCGCGCGCATCTGATCGAACAGCGAGGTCATCAGCGTTCCGCCGGCCTGGAAGCTGCGCATCAGATATGCGGTGTAGGGCGCGAACTCCTCGATCTCGGCGAGGGCCTTCAGGGTCGAAGTCGGCGAGGGCTGCTGGACGTATTCCGTCTTCGCGGCCCGAATGACGGCACGTACGTGCTCGTCACACGCCTCGCGCAGGCCGTCCTTGGAACCGAAGTGGTGATTGACGAGTCCGGGCGAAACCCCCGCCGCCTTGGCGATGGCCCGCACCCCGACCCCGAATCCCTCTTCTCCGAAGACGACGATCGCCGCGTCCCGGATCCGGGCGGGCGTGCTCAGATCCGAGGCGGATCCTTCCGGTACGGCTGCTCCCTTAAACACATGTTCAATATACTAAACACTCGTTCAATCCGCACGCAAGACTCGGCACACACTGAATTTCGGCGATCGAATGCGCAGGTCGGCAGCGTCCCGCGAGTTAATTTCGGGGCCGGCGGAATCGAGCCGCCGGGTGATCGCGAGCGGTGATCAGCCGCGCGAGGCGCAGAGCAGGCCGTCGCCGACCGGGATCAGCACGCTGGTCAGGTCCGGATCCTCGGCCACGGCCCGCGTCGCCGCCCGCACCGCCTGGGTCGCGGCGTCGCGCTGCGCCGGATCTGGCACCCGCCCACCCAGCAGCGCGTTGTACATCAGCACCGCCCCACCCTCGCGCAGCAAACGTACGGCCTGCTCGACGTACTGCGGATGTTCGAGCGGGGCCGCATCGATGAACACCAGGTCGTAGGCGCCGTCGGCGAGCCGGGGCAGCACGTCCAGAGCACGGCCGTTGATCAGCCGGGTGCGCGCGGGGGCGATATCGGCCGCGCGGAAGGCGTCCTTGGCCGCGCGCTGATGTTCCGGCTCGGAGTCGATCGTGGTCAGCGTGCCGTCCTCGCGCATGCCGTCGAGCAGCCACAGGCCGCTGATGCCGGCGCCGGTGCCGACCTCGACCACCGCCCGCGCGCCGAGCAACTGGGCGTACATGCTGAGCAGCGCTCCCACCGACGGCGGCACCGGCGCGGCGCCCAGTTCGGTGGCCCGCTCCCGCGCCGCGATGAGGATCTCGTCCTCGACCACGGATTCCTCCACGTAGGCGAGGTTGCGCTGCAGGGCCGATGCCGCTGGGATGTGGCTCACGAATATGAGGCTAACGGCGGGGCAGTTCGGGGGCGCGACGACGGCCGGTGTTTTTCTCAGGTGTCCCTCAGCCTCCCCATACCACCGGCACATCGGGAACCGCCAGAGTAATGACCAAGCAAGGGCCGGCCGACCGTCGGACGGCGCCCGGGAACACCGGACTCAGGTTCGCGGTTGTACCCGGTACGCGACGACCACCAGTCGTCGTGCGCCTGTCACGGTCCCGAGTAGGAGGTCACCCCATCCACAAGGTCGATGCGGCGCGCGAGTACGCCACCCTGCCCGAGTCGAGTCTGCCGATCGGCGTCTCGGCCGACTACGAGTTGCCCGGTGCCGCTCGTAGCGATGCCCGTACCGAAGCCGGGGCCGACGTCCTGAACGGCGCCGACTTCGACGATACCGAAGCCGTCGCGGTCGATGCCGCGGACGACGATGCGCTGAGTGGCACCGCCGCCTTCGACGCCACCGGCGACCGCACCATGATGCCGTCCTGGGACGAACTGGTCCGCGAGCACGCCGACCGGGTGTACCGGCTGGCCTACCGCCTGACGGGTGACCCGCAGGACGCGGAGGACCTCACCCAGGAGACGTTCATCCGGGTCTTCCGCTCGTTGCAGAACTACCAGCCCGGCACGTTCGAGGGCTGGCTGCACCGGATCACCACGAATCTGTTCCTGGACATGGTTCGCCGGCGCAACCGCATCCGGATGGAGGCGCTGCCCGAGGACTACGACCGGGTGCCGTCCGAAGGTCCCGGCCCCGAGCAGGTCTATCACGATGCCCGGCTGGATCCGGACCTGCAGCGGGCGCTCGACGCGCTGGCGCCGGAATTCCGCGCGGCCGTCGTGCTGTGCGATATCGAGGGTCTGTCCTACGAGGAGATCGGCGCTACCCTCGGGGTGAAGTTGGGTACCGTGCGCAGCCGTATCCACCGCGGCCGTCAGGCGTTGCGGGAATATCTTGCGCATAATGGTTCTCAGCAGCGGTTCGCCGCTGAGGAGAAAGTCGGGTAAACAGCGGTGCAGCGCCGCGGCCGTGCCCGGCGAAGCTGCAGTCCGTCGGAAGGGTGTGCATCCGTATGACCGGCGAGGGTCGATTCGCCCCCACCGAACACCTGGCCAATGAGGCCGTCGTCGCGTATGTCGACGGCGAGCTGAGAATGAACGCCTATCTGCGCGCGGCCGAACATCTGTCCCGCTGCCCCGAATGCGCCGCCGAGGTCGAGGCGCAGCAGCAGGCCCGGGTGGCATTGCGCCGGGCGGCACAGATGCAGATTTCCGCGCCGACGGACCTGCAGGACACGCTGAGCCGAATTCCGTTGGCCGACCTCACCGGTAGTAGCACCGACGATATGTCGCGTGGCGCGAGTTTCCTCGGCCTGCGGGCGGATTCGTTCCGTTTCGCCTCCTCCTCGAATCGAGAAATGGGATTCGAGAGCAGGCGGTGGACGGGATGGTGGCGCAAGTAGAGTTTGCGAACGTGACCACCGAATCGACGCCGTCCGCTTCATCGGATTCGGCGGCCAGGGGGAACCTGAGGCCGTCGGACGCGCCCGTGCTGGGGCCGCGCCCGGTGTACCGCCCGGATATCGATAAACACACCGCCCGCGCTTTCCGCCGCCCCGAGGGGCAGGCCGGATCTTTCGCTTCGCATACCCAGGCCGCGCCCGCGCCGCGCCACGACGCTCCCGAATTGGTCAATCGCCCGCCGGACGCGGTGCTCGCCGAGGCCTTCGGACGGCCGGCGGGTTCCGACGAGCTCCTCCAGCGCGATCCCGAGGCCGGGGCCGACACGCCCGATCCGAGCGCCCCGGTCGATCCGTGGCGCGATCCCGCGGCCGCGGCCCGGCTCGGCGATCCCGCCATCCACACCCCCGCCCCACAGCCGCTGCCGCCGGGCGTCAAACTCGGCGCCCGCGAGGTGCTGTTCGGCGGCAAGGTCGCGCCCAAGGCCCTGGCGATCCTGGGTGTGGCCGCATTGATCATCGGCGTGCTCGGCGGCCTCGTCGGCCGGTTCACCGCCGAGAACACCGGAGCGCTGACTTCGCGCAAGATCGCGCTGCAGCAGGAGAGCAATACCGACAAACCGCACAGCCAGGTCGCCAAGGTGGCCGACGCGGTGCTGCCGTCGGTCGTCTCGATCCGCGAGACCGTCGGCGACAACGGCGCCCTCGGTTCCGGCGTGGTCATCGACGGCAACGGCTACATCGTCACCAACAATCACGTCATCTCGATGGCGGCGCAGGACAAATCCGGGCGCGCCAAGATCCAGGCCACCTTCTCCGACGGCACCAGGGCCCCGGCCCAGCTGGTCGGCCGCGACCCCAAGACCGACCTCGCGGTGCTGAAGGTCGACGTCAAGAACCTCACCGTTGCCCGGCTCGGGAAGTCGGGCGATGTGCAGGTCGGTGACGATGTGCTGGCCATCGGATCGCCGCTGGGCCTGAGCAAGACCGTCACCTCCGGCATCGTCAGCGCGCTGCACCGCGCGATCCAGGAGAGCCCCGAGGCCGGCGACGACACCGCGGGCGCCTTCGACGCCGTGCAGACCGACGCCGCGATCAACCACGGCAACTCCGGCGGCGCCCTGGTCGACGGCGAGGGCCGGTTGATCGGCATCAACACCGCCATCCGCAGCGAGAGCGGCGGATCGGTCGGCCTCGGCTTCGCGATTCCGGTGGATCTCGTGCAGCGGGTGTCGCAGACCCTGATTCGCGACGGTGTGATGTATCACCCGTGGCTCGGGGTCAGCGCGAAGACCAAGCAGGTCGAGAACGACGTCATGAGCGGCGCCGCGGTGGCGGATGTGGTCGGCAACAGCCCGGCGGCCAAGGCGGGTATCGCCGAGGGCGACGTGATCGTCAAGGTGGGCGATCGGCAGGTCACCGAACCGGCCGAACTCACCGTCGCCGTGCAGTCCCATCAGATCGGCGAGACGGTGAATTTCCAATTGATCCGCGACGGCCGCCAGGTCGATGTGCCGGTGACGCTGGAATCCGATAAGAACGCCCCGCAAGCACCCCAGTAGCCTGGTCTTATGTTCAATATCGGCTGGCCCGAGATGGTGATCCTGGTGGTCGCCGCGCTGGTGATTCTCGGCCCGGAGCGGCTTCCGGGGGCGATTCGCTGGACCGCGCAGAGTCTGCGTCAGGTCCGCGACTACGCCTCCGGCGCCACCAGCCAGCTGCGCAACGATCTCGGACCCGAGCTCGACGAACTGCGCAAACCTCTGGAAGAGCTCAACGAACTGCGCAAACCACTCGAAGGTCTGCGCGGGATGACGCCGCGGTCGATGGTCACCAAACATCTCTTCGACGGTGACGATTCGCTGTTCACCGGCACCTTCGGCGGCGCGAATCCGGGTAACGGTTCGTCCGGCAATTCCGCGACCTCACAGACCGGCACGCCGAATTCTGTGACCCCACCCAATTATTCGGTGCCCGAACCGCCGAAACCGCTCGACCGCAACGAGAAACCGCCGATCGATTTCGACGCCACCTGATCGAAAACACTGATAGTCCCCGTACGGACCGCCCGGTCCGGCCCAAATGCCCGGTGTGCTCGATTGATTCGCCGCAGACGGCGGATTCGTCAACCGGACTAGACACATCCGGCTGTCGAGCTATCTAGACTTCGCACATGTCAGCCGACGAGGTGGCACGGGTGTTCGCGATCGAAGACAAGGTCGAACGTCTCAAGGCTGCCACCGAAGGGGTCGCGGCGGCCCAGCAGACCATCAACGAGCTCACCCGCATCCGCCGAGCGGTGATCAGAGAGCTGCATGCCGAGGGCTGGACCTTCGCCAGGATCGGTGCGGCAGCGGGACTTTCACGCGCCCGGATTCACCAGGTCAGTACCCAGGGGCCGGTACCGGAAGGGTTGTTCTTCGGGCACGGACCGCTCACCGTGCTGACGCCTGATCTGCGCGCGGTCACCCGTGCCACGCCGTTGATCGGCGCGCCGGATGCCGCCGCGCCGCACCGGTTGGCGGAACTGTTGCGACAGCTGGGATTCACCGTCACGGTCGAACGGTTCCTCCCCGGGCGCCCGGTGGATCTCGACCGTGAGGGCCTGATCGTGCTCGGCGGGCCCGAATTGTCGCCCAGTCTGCGCTATCTGGTCTCGGCCGACCCGCGACTGCGCCGGACCCTCGCGCGGGCCGGGCGAGTGCGCCGCGCGATCGAGGACCGGGCCGCCCGGCGGATCTACCGGCCGGGCGGCACCGAACCCTTCGACATCGCCTATCTGGCGCGTCTGCCCCGCCCGGACGGGCACGGGACCATTCTCGTCATCGACGGACTGCATCCGCCGGGATCACTCGGCGCGATACGGCTTCTCGGCACCCGGCTGGCGACCCTGCACGAGCGCGCCGACACCCGGGCCTTCTCGGCGGTGATCGGCGTCCGCTACGACCGCCACACCGGCGAACCGATCGAGGTGGATCTCCTCACGCCGATCTACCGCCACGAACGGTGATCAGGCGGCGACCTCGGTGGGACGCAGGGTGTTCATCGGCGGCCGATCCGCCAGGTGCACATCCGTGCTCAGCGCGGTGAATTCCTCACCGATGAGCGGGAATTGCGTCAATGCCGCACCGGAGTCGCGAATTCCGCTGCGCCCCAGCACGGTTCCGAGAATCTGCCGGCTCATCACGCCAAGGTCCGACAGCGGACGATTGCGGTGCGTGCGCACGCCCAGATTCACCTGGCCGATCGCCGAGAGGCCGAGCATGTCGAAAGTGTCCAGCAGCAGGCCGATCTCCACACCGTAGCCCGGCGCGAACGGCACCGCGGTCAGCAGTTCCCGCGTCCCCGCGTACTCACCGCCCAAGGGCTGCAACACCTTCGACAGATCCGGCCGCAGCGCGGCGAGCAGCGGTCGCGCCACCAGTTCGGTCACCCGGCCGCCACCGTGCTGCTCCACCGCCGCACCCTGGCGCAGCGGACGCCGGTAGTAGGCCTTCACCAGATGCATACCGTCCACGGTCAGCAGCGGACCCAGCAGTTTCGGCACGAACATCGGATCGGGATCGATCAGATCCGAATCGACGAAGGCCACCAGATCGCCGGAGGTCGCGGCCAGTGAGCGCCACAGCACCTCCCCCTTACCGGGAACCGGCTCCAGTTCGGGCACGGCCTGCTCACGGGTGACCACCTGCGCCCCGGCCGCCCGTGCCCGCTCGGCCGTCGCGTCCACGGAGCCGGAATCCAGCACCACCAATTCGTCGACCAGCGTGCCGAGCAGCGGCCGGATACTGGCCACCACATCGGCGACCGTGCGTTCCTCGTTCAATGCCGGCAGCACCACCGAGACGGTGCGCCCGTCCTTCGCGTCGACCAACTCGTCGATCGCCCACTGTGGTCGATCCCACGTATGCGTGGCAGTCCAATCGAACGTCATACCAGACCTCGCAAGGTTCGTGCGGGGGGCCGGATGCCCTGAATCGCCGCGATCATGTCCACTACTCGCCGGGTTGCGGCGACCTCGTGAACTCGGAAGACCCGGGCGCCGGCCGCGGCCGCCCACGCGGTTGCCGCCAATGTCCCCTCCAATCGCTCGGAAAGTCCGACACCAAGAGTCTCTCCGATGAAATCCTTATTGCTCAGCGCCATCAAGACAGGCCATCCGGTATTTACAAGAATGTCCACGGCCCGCAACAGTTCGAGCCCGTGGTAGGTGTTTTTCCCGAAATCGTGGGTCGGATCGATGAGGATCGCGTCCGCGGCGACCCCCGCCGCGCGCGCCGCCTCGGCGGCCCGGACCAGGGTATCGGTGACCTCGGACACCACATCGGCGTACCGGACCCGATGCGGCCGGGTGCGCGGTTGAGCGCCGCCGGTGTGGCTGCACACGATCCCCACCCCCAGTTCGGCGGCCACGCCCGCGAGCTGCGGATCCGCGCCGGCCCAGGTGTCGTTGATCAGATCCGCGCCCTCGGCCACCGCCGCTCGCGCGACCTCGCTGCGCCAGGTGTCCACACTGATCAACAGGCCGGGATAACGCGCGCGGATGGCCGCCACGAACGGCACCACCCGCCGCGCTTCCTCCGTGGCGTCGACCTCGTCCCCCGGACCGGCCTTCACCCCGCCGATGTCGACCAGATCCGCCCCCTCGGAGACCGCGCGGGCCACCGCGGCCATCGCGGCGTCGTCGGAGAAGGTGGCTCCCCGGTCGTAGAAGGAATCGGGGGTTCGGTTGACGATCGCCATCACCAGCGCCCGATCCGTCGCCACCGGCTTACCGCACAGGGTGGACAGCGGTGACGCAGAACTCATGGTGGTGAGTCTAATTGCCGGGGTCTCGGCGCCCTCCGGCACGACCTAGCCCCGGGGCGCGGTACCGGCGGCCACCTCGTCCGGATAGCTCGGGTAGAACGGCACATATCCCTGGTCGCGGCCCTTCAGCACATAGACCGCGGTGGAGTCGTCGGACGCGAAGCCCTGTTTGCGCAGATCCACCTTGCGGCTCTTGAAGGTCGAGGTGGTCTCCAGTTCGGGCACCACGCGGACGAACAGCGGCACCGCGTACCCGGGCAGGCGGTCGTAGAGCCGGGCGGCCAGCGCGGAGCCGTCGAAGGCGGCATCGGCGTCGAGGGTTACCGCGGCCATCCCCGCCTTACCGTCGGCTCCGGGCACGTCCACGCCGTACACCACCGCCTCGGTGATACCGGGCGCGCCGTCGAAGGCGCCCTCGACCTCGGTGGTCGCGACGTTCTCACCCTTCCAGCGGAAGGTGTCGCCGAGACGGTCGACGAAGGCGATGTGGCGCCAATGCTGGTCGCGCACAAGATCTCCGGTGTCGAACCAGCAGTCGCCGTCGTCGAATGCGTTGCGCACCAATTTCGATTCGGTCGCGGATTTGTCGGTGTAGCCGTCGAACGGGGAACGGTCGGTGACCTTCGCCAGCAGCAGGCCCACACCGCCGGAGGCGACCTTGCGCAGTCGCCCGTCGGGGTATCGCCGCGCCTTACCGGTCGCCTCGTCGAATTCCACCACCGCGTAGGGCAGCGGCCCGAATCCGGCGGTGCGGTCCACGCCGAAGGCGTTGATGAAGGCGATATTCCCCTCACTGGCGCCGTAGAACTCCACCACCCGGCCGATGCCGAAGCGCCGCCGGAATTCGTCCCACAGCTCCGGGCGCAGGCCGTTGCCGACCGCCAGCCGCACCGAATGTTCGTGTTCGCGAGGCGATTCCGGCTGATTGAGCAGGTACCGGCACAGCTCGCCGATGTAGATGAACGCCGTCGACCTGGTCGCGACGACCTCGTTCCAGAAATTCGACACCGAGAATTTGCGGCCCAGTGCCAGCGTCGCCCGCGAGCCGAGCACCGCGCCGAGCGCGACCGTCAGCGCGTTGTTGTGATACAGCGGCAGACAGCAGTACATGGTGTCGCCGCCGCGCAGCCGGATGCCCAGACCACCCAGCCCGGCCATACTTTTCGTCCAGCGCAGATGGGTCATCACGCTGGCCTTGGGCAGTCCGGTCGTGCCGGAGGTGAAGATCAGGAAGGCGCGCTCCCGGGCGCGGACGTCCGCGCACACCGCCGGATCCGCCGGATCGGACGCGCGGGCCAGCTCCTGCAATTCCTGCGTATACAGCAGATTCGGCGGCGGCTCGGGCAGTGAGCGCAGTGCCTCCTCACATTCCTCGCCGATCACGTTGACCGTGCTGTTCAGCAGGCCGAAGCTGTGGGCGAGTACCTGTTCGCGCTGATTGTGATTGAGCAGCCCGACCGTCGCACCCAGCTTCACCGTCGCCAGCACCACGAACAGCGTCTCGGGGCGGTTGGTCATCAGCACGCCCACCACATCGCCGCGGCGCACACCGCGCTGTGCCAGCACCTCGGCGAAGCAGTTCACCTCGGTATTGGCCTCGCCGTAGGTGTATTCGCGGCCCTCGAAGCGCAGGAACGGCCGATTCGGATACCGCCGTGCCGCCTTCTGGAAGTACAGCCCCACCGAGGATTTGTCGTCCGCGCGCACCAGCATGCCGGTGGCGCCGCGCAGCATGCCCGGTGTCTCCATCGCCATGGCGGGCAGTCTGCGTGTCAGATCCCAGAGACTGATCGTGTTGCGGGCCTCGGCGGTCACATTCTCCTCCAACGATTTCCGGTCAGGCGGTGTCGATGCGCTCAGGCGGTGTCGATGCGCGGCGCCGTCAGGGCTCGGAATGCGGATGCCACATCCGCGGTCACGGTAATCCGATCCAGTGCGGGGCGGCCGATGAACCCGGCCGCGCTCAGTTCGTCCAGCCATGCGAACAGTCCGCTGTAGTGGCCGTTCGGATCGAGCACCACCAGCGGTTTGCCGTGCAGTCCCAGATATCCGCCGGTCCACGCCTCGAAGAATTCCTCCAGCGTGCCGATTCCGCCCGGCAGCGTCAGGAAGGCGTCGGCGCGATCCTCCATGATCTGTTTGCGTTCGCGCATGGTGTCGGTGACGATCAGCTCGTCGCTGTCCACATCGGCGACTTCCTGATGCACCAGGCGTTTCGGGATCACACCCGTGGTGCGGGCGCCTCCCGCGCGCGCGGCCACCGCCACCGCCCCCATCATCGACACATGCCCGCCGCCGGACACCAGTTGCCAACCGCGCCGGGCGATTTCACTGCCCACCTCGGCGGCCAGGCGCAGCGCGTCCGGATCCACGGCACTGGCCGAACAGTAGACACACACCGCGAACTGCCCGCTCACCACCGATCCTCCGTACCGGTGGATTCCTCGCCGCGACGCGCGGCGGCCTGCAGCACGATGTCCACCAGTTCCTCCACACTGTCGGTCACGTGCAGCAGTTCCAG
Source organism: Nocardia aobensis NBRC 100429 (assembly GCF_000308375.1). Classification (GTDB taxonomy): domain Bacteria; phylum Actinomycetota; class Actinomycetes; order Mycobacteriales; family Mycobacteriaceae; genus Nocardia; species Nocardia aobensis. The sequence continues at coordinate 23,686 of NZ_BAFQ01000155.1, forward strand.
ATCACCGGGCGAGATCTTGCCCGAGCCGCTCGGGGAATCGCGCAGCCAGTCGACCAGCCCTGCCCAGTACCGGCTGCCGAACAGGATGACCGGAAAGCGGGTGATCTTGTGAGTCTGGACCAGTGTGAGAGCCTCGAACAGCTCGTCCAGGGTGCCGAAGCCGCCGGGCAGGCAGATGAACGCCTGGGAGTACTTGACGAACATCGTCTTGCGGGCGAAGAAGTAGCGGAAGTTGATGCCGAGGTCGACCCACTCGTTGAGTCCCTGTTCCATCGGCAGTTCGATGCCGAGGCCCACGGAGTAGCCGCCCGCCTCACAGGCGCCGCGGTTGGCCGCCTCCATCACTCCGGGACCACCACCGGTGATCACTGCGAAACCGGCCTCGGCCAGGGCGGCGCCGATGGCCCGCGCCGCCTCGTATTCGGGCGTGTCCACCAGCGTGCGCGCGGAGCCGAAAACCGCGACGGCCCTGGGGATTTCGGCGAGTGCGCCGAATCCCTCCACGAATTCGCTCTGAATCCGGAGCACCCGCCAGGGGTCGGTGTGCACCCAGTCGGTGGGTCCGCGGCCGTCGAGCAGATGCTGGTCGGTGGTTCCGGTGCCCTGTTTGCGCGCCCGGCGCAACATGATCGGGCCGCGGAACTTGGGAGTGGACTTCGGTGATCTGGTCGATGCGGGCTCGGGCGCGGTGGACATGGGACCGAACCTACCGGTTCAGCCCTGGTGACCGGTCAGGTAGTTGCGCAGGATCTCGGTGACGACGGTGATCTGGCGGGTGGGTACGCGCTCGTCCACCTTGTGCGCCAGATTGGGGTCGCCGGGCCCGAAATTGACCGCCGGAACGCCGCGCGCGGCGAATCGCGACACATCGGTCCAGCCGTATTTCGCGCGCACCCCGCCCCCGCCGTGGGAATGAACGCGCTCCACGAGGTTCTTCGCGGCCGGAGACGACAGGCCCGGCAGCGCGCCTGGCGCACCGTCGGTCCGCTCGAAGCTCACATCCAGTCCGTCGAACACCTCGCGCACATGCTCGGTCGCCTCGTCGAGGGTGCGATCGGGGGCGAACCGGAAGTTCACCAGCACCTCGGCCTCGTCTGGCACCACATTGCCGGCCACGCCGCCGTCGACCTTCACCGCGGAAAGCCCCTCGCGATACACGCAGCCGTCGATGTCCACCTCGCGCGGCACATAGTCGCGCAGCCGCTGCAGGACGGGCGCGAGTTTGTGAATGGCGTTGTCGCCCAGCCACGCTCGCGCGGTGTGGGCGCGGGTGCCGCCGAGACCGAGGCGGACCCGCAGCGTGCCCTGACAGCCCGCCTCGATCCACGCGCCCGACGGTTCGCCGAGGATGGCCAGATCACCGTCGAGCCATTCCGGCAGTTCGCGTTCGATGCGGCCGAGACCGTTGTATTCGGCGGCGATCTCCTCGCAGTCGTAGAAGATCAGGGTCAGATCGCAGACCGGATCGGCGACGGTCGCGGCCAGATGCAGGAACACCGCGTCGCCGGACTTCATGTCGACGCTGCCGCAGCCGAACAGCACCTCCTCACCGTCGATCGTCTCGAACCGGCCCGGCACATTGTCGGCGATCGGCACGGTGTCCAGGTGACCGGCCATGATCACCCGGTGCGGCAGCCCGCGATTGGTGCGAGCCAGCACGGTGTTGCCGTGCCGCAGCACCTCGAAACCCTCGGTCTGCTCGCGCAGCGCCCAGGCGACGGTGTCGGTGATCGCCGCCTCGTCGCGGGAGACGCTCGGAATGTCGACGAGGGTCGCGGTGATCGAGATCGGGTCGGCGCGCAGATCGATGGTCACCGGACCAGCCTAAGTCTTCGCCCGTCTCACGACCGGGCCGAGCGGCTCGGTCGGGGCGGGCGGCACAGGTAGCCCACCACCTCGCGATCCGCACCCAGTAGGCTGAAGTGCCGTGAGCACACAGGGAGCATCCGCAGTCGGCTTGGCGACGGTGACCGCGAACGGGACGGTCCTCGACACCTGGTACCCGTATCCGGAACTGGGCACGTTCGAGACGTCGGAGACCACGCGGCTGAGCCCGGCCGACGCCGAGTACGCACGCTTCGCCGATCTGGTCGGCCCCGACGAGGCCCGCCGGGTCGAGGTCGTCGCGGTGCGCACCACGATCGCGGACCTGTCGGCGCCGCCGATCGACACCCACGACGAATATCTGCGCCTGCACCTGCTCTCCCACCGTCTGGTCCGGCCGCACGGGCTCAGCCTGGAGGGGCAGTTCGGGCTACTGGCCAACGTCGTGTGGACCAATCACGGCCCGTGCGCGGTCGAGGACTTCGAGCTGGTGCGCGCGAAGTTGCGCGCCCGCGGTCCGGTCACCGTCTACGGCGTCGACAAATTCCCCCGCATGGTCGACTACGTGCTGCCCGCCGGCGTCCGCATCGCCGACGCGGACCGGGTGCGGCTGGGCGCGCATCTGGCCGAGGGCACCACGGTCATGCACGAGGGTTTCGTGAACTTCAACGCCGGTACCCTCGGCGCGTCCATGGTCGAGGGCCGCATCTCGGCCGGTGTGGTGGTCGGCGACGGCTCCGATGTCGGCGGTGGCGCGTCCATCATGGGCACCCTGTCCGGTGGCGGTAAGCAGGTCATCTCGATCGGCGAGCGCTGCCTGCTCGGCGCCAACGCCGGCCTGGGCATCTCGCTGGGCGACGATTGCGTCGTCGAGGCCGGCCTCTACGTCACGGCGGGCACCAAGGTCGCCCTCCCGGACGGCCGCACGATCAAGGCTGCCGAACTGTCCGGGCAGTCGAACCTGCTGTTCCGCCGCAACTCGCTCACCGGCAGCGTCGAGGTCGTCGCCCGCAAGGGCACCGGCATCGAACTCAACGCCGCCCTGCACGCCAACTGAGGCATCGCGAAACACCCCTGGCCGCTCGGGTTGAGTAGGTGATGTACCGGCGCCGTCCGTCGGCACGTCACCGTCCCGGGACTCCGGCACCAGCGGACAGACTGCTTCGTGAGCCCGGTCGGGCGACGGCCACGCGGCTCAATCCCGGTTCACGGCGCGGGCGATGGTGGCACGTGCTCGGTCGCCGTAGACCGCCTGGGTTTGCAGGGCCGTCCAAGCCTTCTCGTAGTAGGCGAGTTCTCGTGGCTGCGTGATGGTGAGCTCCGCGGCAATCGTTTCCACCAACACCGTCCGGCGGTCGTGAATCACGAAGTTTGTTGTCGTATATACGAACTCGGCATCGGTGGGAACGATACCCACGACGAGCCTGGACAGCTCCATCAGCTCCAGAAGATGCCGTAACTGACCGAGTCGGACCGCGTCGTCTCCGACTCCGGTGTACAGCGCGGCCTCACCGATCAGATAGTGGAATTGATGTGCGCCCTCGGTCAGAATCTTCTGCCGCTGCATGCGAGCCTCGAGCGCCTCGCTCAAATCATCGGGACTGCCGACGAAGTCGATGCAGCGTCGCAGAATGATCTCCGCGTACGCTCGGGTCTGCAGCAGACCGGAGGGGATCAGCGGACCGTATCCACGGATGAGCCTGGTGCCGGATTCGTGTTCGATACTCGCTCGCTGTCGGCGAGCGTGGCCGGTATCGGTGATTCGCTTCCACTCGAGGTAGGCGGCGTGAATGTTGGCGGCCGTCGCGATGAGATCCGGAAGCGCTAGGTCGGCACCAGTAATCCGGCACCAGGTGCGCAGGTCGGAGTCGGACGGAAGCTGACGGCCGTTCTCGATCTTGGGAACCTTCGATTGTGCCCATCCTGCCTCGTGAGCCAGAGCTGTACCGGTAAGGCCCGCCTGCTTGCGAAGTTCGCGCAGGCGGGCCCCCAGTGCTCGACGGGCATCATCACTCATAGTCACGTCCGGAAATGCTCGTGGGATACAGATTTGTGCCACACACGATCCCACAGAACACAGGCGTAACCCACAATCTGGGCATCGCTCGTTGCGGCGACACCGGACCACCAGCCGTCCGCGTCGAACACGCTGTAGGCCACAGTGTGGTCGTCGATCAGCCAAAAGTCGTCGGCTGCGGCGTCGGCCCGATCTGCATGGTCTCGGGCGAGCCACCGCACATCCTCACCCGCCTCGAGGTTGTGCGGAGTCAGCGCAATCAAGTAGCGGGTGTAGTCGGTGAGCGGCACGGACACGATGCGCGCACGTTGCACGGCGACACCTCGGCCGACCAGATCGGCGACCGTGCGGGCCCATGGATCGAACCAGGCGCCGCCGGGATCGTCGATCTCCCCGTCCAGAAACTGCAGCATGGCCGAATGCTCAGAGTCCGAGCGGTATTCGTCTCGCGTCTCGAGGTGACACGCACGACTTGTCGCA
>NZ_BAFQ01000154.1 GCF_000308375.1 Nocardia aobensis NBRC 100429
CCAACTGCATGGTGGAGGCGAAGTCGCGGGTGCCGCGGGTGGCGGCGTACGGGATCACCGCCGAGATGAGCCCGAAGATGACGCCGCCGACCAGGCCGACCACCAGCGGCCCGATCACGCCACCGGTGGTGAACAGGCTCAGCAGCAACCCCAGGAACAGGCCCAGCCAGGCGCCCGAAACCATGCCGCCGCCAATGACTTTGCCCCAGGTGAGCCGGCCCAGCACGCGTTCGACCTGCATCAGATCGACACCCACGATGGTCATGTTCTCCACCGGGAACTGGTTGTCGGCCAGATAGTCGACCGCCCGCTGTGCCTCGGCGTAGGTCGGATAGGAGGCGACCGGCCACCCCGACGGCGGCGTCGGCAAGCCGGGCCGATTGCGATTCGGACTACCCAACGGATTGGTCATAACTCCACGATCCTAGGTCGATATCGCCGCTGTGGCTGGATGCGGCGACCCGGCGGCCGCCCCGCGTGTCCGATTTTACCGCCGAAGAGCAGCAAATCGGACATCACACTGCCAGGATCACAGCAGGTGGGCAGCACTCGTCGTCTCGACCGAGCCGAGCGACCCCGCGTCACGCCAAGCGGACCTCGGCGGTCGCCAGTCCGAATATCTTGCGGCCCGCCGACTTCGCGACGACCACCACGACGGCGGTGCGCGTGCGCGGATCGAGGGATTTGATCCGGCCGGTGAATTCGACGACGCCGGCGGACCGGGCATCCACGATCGTGTAGTTCGACAACCGCACCGCGTACCTGATCAGCGCTCCGGGGTCGCCGAGCCATCCGGTGACGAAGCCCGCACCGAGCCCCATGGTGAGCATGCCGTGCGCGATGACGTCGGGCAGGCCCGCGAGCGTGGCGACGCCGTCGTGCCAGTGGATGGGGTTGGCGTCACCCGAGACGCCCGCGTAGTTCACCAGATCGCCGCGTGTGATTCGCGCGGTGCGAGACGGGAGTTCGTCGCCGACGGCGACGTCGTCGAACCGGACAGCGGTGTGCGGCACTCGTGTTCGCGACACCTCCGAGAAGCGGTGGTCGCGGTGCGGGGCGACGGCGGCGTCCAGCAACTCCGCCTCGGACAGCCCCGGCGCGGCCGACGGCGCACCGACGCCGTGCATGATCACCCGTTCGATCGCGCCCGCGATACCCGAGTCGATGTCCTCCCCGGTGACACCGACCGCGGTCGTGTGCATCACATGGACGACCTCGTCGAACTGATCGGTGAAGGTGTTGGTGACGGTGATCAGATCCTTCCCGGCGATGGTGCGCACCGCGCTGACCTCGACATCGCTCACCAGGCGGTCGCCGGAGACCACCGGCCGATGGAACTCGAAGACCTGATCGGTCTGCACGTACACGTCGTAGCCGGTGATGACGCGTTCGAACAACCGGCGATTGGCCAGCATCGCGGGAATCGACAGGAAGGTGGGCGGCGCGACCACGGCGCCGTAGCCGTACTCCGCCGCGTCGGCCTCCCGCCAGTGCACCGCGCCGTAATCCTGCACGGCGCGGGCGTACTCGCGGATCTTCTCCCGCCCGACCTCGTAATAGTCCTCGGCACGGTAGGCATATCCCACCAGCGACCGCGTGTATGCCGACGCATCCGCGCTCGCCTCGCCTGTGGTCGCCTGGTCCACGGTTGCCTGGTCCACGGTTGCCTGGTCCACGGTTGCCTCGGACAAGCCACACTCCTCAACGCTCGGCTGCGCAGAGCCTAAGCGCGCCGGAGCCGGCGCTCACCGGATTCGCCCGCCGTTCAAGAGGTTTCACGAGTAACGCGGCGGTCGATTGTGAGTTGTCGTTACGCCTGCGGCGGTACGAAACTCGTGGTGCGCGTCATGGCGGCGGCCCGCCCCTTCTCCGCGACGACCTGGGCCATCTTCGCGCTGGCCTCGTCGATCATCTCGTCGCCGAGCATCACCGCGCCGCGGGCTCCGCCGGCGGTCGAGGTGTGGTAGGCGTAGGCGTCCAGGATCTCCTCGGCGCGGTCGTAGTCGGCCTGGCGAGGGCTGAAGATCTCGTTGCACGCCTCGACCTGGGTGGGGTGCAGCACCCATTTGCCGTCGAATCCGAGGGCCGCGGTGCGGGATGCGGCGCGGCGGAAGCCGTCGAGGTCGCGGATCTGCAGATAGGGACCGTCGATGGCCTGCAGGCCGTGCGCCCGGGCGGCGAGCAGGATGGTCATCAGAATGTGGTGGTAGGCGTCGCCGGGTTCGTAGCCCTCGGGCTGTTCCCCGACCACCAGGGTGCGCATATTGATACTGGCCATGAAGTCGGCGGGGCCGAAGACCAGGGTCTGCACGCGCGGACTGGCGGTGGCGATCTCGTCGATATTGCGCAGCCCCTGCGCGTTCTCGATCTGCGGTTCGATGCCGATGCGCCCGACCTCGAGGCCGTTGGCCTTCTCCAGCTGGGTCAGCAGCAGATCGAGCGCGCGCACCTGGGCGCCGTCGAGGACCTTCGGCAGCAGAATCGCGTCCAGATCCCGACCGGCGCCCTCGACCACCGAGATGACGTCGGCGTAGGTCCACTCCGTCGTCCAGTCGTTGACCCGCACGACCTTGATCTGCTTGCCCCAGCCGGGCGAGTTCAGCGCGGCGACGATATTGGCGCGTGCGGCGGCCTTGGCGGGCGGCGCGACCGCGTCCTCGAGGTCGAGAAAGATCTCGTCGGCGGGCAAACCCTTGGCCTTGTCGATCATCCGAAGATTACTGCCGGGTACGGCGAGCACCGAACGACGCGTTGACATGGGCGGCTCCTGAATCGTCTCGCGGGGCTGCACCACATAGCCTTGCACTTATGGCAGCAACGAAAGTTTTCGCCGCCAGGCTGGCGGGCCTGGTGGTACTGGGTCCGGACGGCGAGTCTATCGGCCGTCTGCGGGACGTGGTGATCTCCATCCGCTACGACCGCCAGCAACCCCGGGTGCTGGGACTATTGGTCGAATTACCCACGCGCAAACGTATTTTCGTGCCGATGCTCCGGGTCAACGCGATCGAGCCGAACTCGGTCAACCTCAACACCGGCACCGTGAGCCTGCGCCGCTTCGAACAGCGGCCCGGCGAAATGCTGGCGTTGGCGCAGGTGCTCGACTCCAAGGTGCGCGTGGTCGATCCCGAACTCCCCGACCTCGAAGGGGTGGACGTCTTCGTCGTCGACCTGGGCATCGAACAGAGCCGGACCCGCGACTGGGTGCTCTCGCGGGTGGCGGTGCGCGGGCATCGGCGTCTGGGCCGGCGCCGCGAGGTGCACGTGGTCGAGTGGTCGGATGTGCGCGGGCTGACCCAGCACGAATTGAATCTGCCCGGTCAGGACGTCACCCAGTTGCTCGGCCAGTTCGAGGGCCTGCGCCCGGCCGATGTGGCGCATCTGCTGCGCGAACTACCCGAGAAGCGCCGGATCGAATTGGCCCGGGCCCTCGACGACGAACGTCTCGCCGACGTGGTGCAGGAACTTCCGGAGAACGACCAGGTCGACGTGCTGCAGAATCTGGGCGTCGAACGCGCGGCCGATCTGCTCGAGGCGATGGACCCCGACGACGCCGCCGACCTGCTCGGCGAACTGCCGACGGGTGAGGCCGAGGCGCTGCTGGCACTGATGGATCCCGAGGAATCCGAGCCGGTGCGGCGCCTGCTCGAATATTCGCCCTACACCGCGGGCGGCATGATGACGCCCCGCCCGGTAGTGCTCACCCCCGCGGCGACCGTCGCGGAAGCGCTGGCCCGCATCCGCGATCCCGATCTGACACCGGCGCTGGCCTCGATGGTGTTCGTCGTGCGCCCGCCGACGGCCACGCCGACCGGGCGCTACCTGGGCTGCGTGCACACTCAGGCGCTGCTACGGGAGCCGCCCGCGACGCTGGTGGGCGGCCTGGTCGACAGCGATCTGACCCAGTTGCATCCCGATGCCGCGCTCACCGCGGTCACCCGCTATTTCGCGACCTACAACCTGGTCTGCGGGCCGGTGGTGGACGAGGAGAATCACCTACTCGGCGCGGTGAGCGTCGACGACGTGCTGGATCATCTGCTGCCCGAGGACTGGCGCGAACAGGATGAGGACGCCTCCGAGCCGGCGAGCACCATTCATTCGATCGCGGCGGCGGGCCGCGCGGCGGAGGCAGGGCAAGCGGCGGCCGGAAAGGCGAAAGCATGAGTGAGCGCAGCGAACGCGCTGCCCGTCCGGACAAGCCGATCGCGCGACAGCGCCTGGAGACCCCGGTCGAATCGCGGTTCCGGTTCGAGATCGACGCCGAAGCGGTGGCGCGGGGCAGTGAGACGGTGGCCCGGTTCCTGGGAACCGGCCGATATCTGCTGTTGCAGTCCGTCGTGGTCGTGGTCTGGATCGGGCTCAATGTCTTCGCGGTGAGCCTGCAGTGGGATCCGTATCCGTTCATCCTGCTGAACCTGGCCTTCTCCACGCAGGCCGCCTATGCCGCACCCCTGATCCTGCTGGCCCAGAACCGGCAGGACAACCGCGACAAGGTATCTCTAGAGGAGGATCGCCGCCGCGCGGCACAGACCAAGGCCGACACCGAATTCCTGGCCCGCGAGCTGGCGGCGCTGCGGATCGCGGTGGGCGAGGTCGCCACTCGCGACTATCTGCGCCGCGAACTCGAAGACATCAAAGACGCTCTGGCGCGGCTCCAACTACACGCGCCGCTGGACGACGAAGATGCTGTCGAGACCGCGAAGTCCAAGAAAAGTACCGATAGGAAGAGGGGTCGAGTACCGATTTCGCCTCAAATAGATGGCGGCTGACCGCAATTATCGATAGCAACGTGCTGACTGGCAGGTAACCTGGATCACGTTGTCCGTGGCGGCCCCGCGCGTACCAGGTCGCTCAACGACTACGAGGGGATTGGTTGTGCCGATGCGAATATCTGGACCGATTACCGTATCGGCGCTGGTGGTTGCGGGTTTGATGGCTACGGGTTCGGCGGCGCACACGACCGCGCGGACCAGTGCGCCGAAGACGACCGAGGCGCGCCTCGCGGCAGCGAGCTCCCCCACCGACGCCGGCAACTCCGACGCCGAGGCGGTGGGGCTGGTACCCGCCGCTCCCGAACCTCCTCGCAAACTCAGAGCTATGACGGCGCCCGCGGATGGGGCGCCGTTGTTCGGCGGTACCCTTCCGCTGCAGGACATCGCGTTGCCGGGTGGTAGCGGAGCCTTCGGCATTCCGGAGATCGTGCTCGCCGCATATCGCAATGCCGAACTGACACTGCAGTCCTCGGAGCCGAACTGCGGTCTGAGCTGGAGCCTGCTCGCCGGGATCGGGCGGATCGAGTCCAATCACGCCGGGCACGGCCGCACCGACGCCGCGGGCACGACCATCGGCACCATCTACGGACCCTCGCTGGACGGCACACTGCCGGGTAACGAGGTCATCAAGGCCGCAGACGGCAATTTCGTGCGGGCGGTCGGTCCGATGCAATTCCTGCCCGGCACCTGGTCGCTGTACGCGTCCGACGGTAACGGCGACGGCGTCGCGGACCCGAACAACGTCTTCGACGCGTCGCTGGCCGCCGGCAAGTACTTGTGCTCGGGCGGGCTGAATCTGCGTGACCCGCAGCAGGAACTGCGCGCGGTCCTGCGCTACAACAACTCGACGGCCTATGCGGCCAACGTGCTGAGCTGGGCCAACGCCTACAAGACCGGTGGCGCCCCGACCCAGGTGCAGATCTCGCCCGATCTGATTCCGCCGGGCACGATGCAGGCCCCGCCCGCGGGTCCGGACATCCTCGCCGCGAACGGCAGCATCCCGACCACCACCGAGCCGCCGTCGCAGGCCACCACCACTGTGCCCACGCCGCAGCAGCCGACGCAGGTGATGATCAATATCCCCGGCCTGCCGCCGATTCCGTGCGGCATCTTCTGCCCGCCGCCGAAGCCGAATCCGTGCGATCCGGCCGCGGTGCCGGCTCCGATGCCGCAACCCGGGCAACCCGCCCGACCGGCCGCACCCGCCCAGACCCAGCGCTGGGCGCGGGTGACCCGGTGCGTCCGGTCGATCCGCAGGCCGCCGAGGGCAAGCCCGCCGATCCGAACGCGCCCGCGAATCCGAATGCGGCCCGGCCGACTCCGAACGCACCGAAGCCGGCCGCCCCGGCGTGCACGCAGCCGCAGGGACAGCCGG
>NZ_BAFQ01000153.1 GCF_000308375.1 Nocardia aobensis NBRC 100429
TCGCCGGACGCTACGACGTGCTGTGCGATCCGAAGGTCGCCGAGCAGGCGCGGGATATGCTGGCGCGCCTGGCGCTGTAGGGCTCTGGCACGCTCTAGGGCTATGGAACTCGATCAGGTGCGGTCCGCGGTACTGACGCATTTCGGCATTCCCCGGACGGGGCCGGGATTCGACGACACGCGCTTCGACTCCGCGTCGGTGACCTTCCTCGGCCTGGAACCGATCGACATTCTGCGTATCCCCGACGGCGAGTTCGTGCATTACGTCACCCTCGGTGGCTCCCGGCATCCGATGACCGATTCCGCGGCGGCCTTGGCCGATCCCGTGCGCGGCCCGCGCGCCGAATTGGTGCTGACGCTGCGCGGCGGCGCCGGTGCCCAGGCGGGGCTGCCGCGCGGACTCGGTGTGCTGATCGCCGCTCCGTCGGTGGAAGGCGTTGTGCTGCAACCGGATGCGCTCCTCGACCTGGGAGAGCCGCTGTGGCACAACGCTCCCTTCACCGCGGTGCTGCTGGGCGAGGCGGATATCGATGAGGTCCCCCTGCCGGAGCCCGCCGATCCGGTGCGATTCCTGTCGGTCGCGCCGATCACCGCCACCGAGGCGGCGTGGGTGCGAGTGCGCGGGGCCGCGGCGCTGCGGGACGCGTGGACCGAAGCGGGGATCGACATCCGGGATCCGCACCGGGCCGCGGCGAATCTGTAGTCCTCACAGCCACTTGTTGCGCCGCAGCGCGACGAACAGCGCACCGCAGATGACCAGGATCACCACCCACACCATCCCGTAGCCGTAGGTCCACGACAGCTCCGGCATATGGGTGAAATTCATGCCGTAGATTCCGGCGATCATGGTGGGCACCGCGGCCATCGCGGCCCAGGCCGAGATCTTGCGCATATCGGTGTTCTGCTGGACGCTGACCTTCGCCAGCGCCGCGTTGATCAGCGCGCTGAGCGCCTCGTCGAAATCGCTGATCCGTTCGGCGACCGCGGTGTGGTGGTCGGCGACGTCACGCAGATAGCGGCGGATCTCCTTCGGCATCGGCAGCTCCGAACTGCGGCTGAGCACCTGTAGCGGCAGCGCCAGCGGGTTGACCGCCCGGCGCAATTCCACCACCTCGCGCTTGAGCTGATAGATGGCCTCGATGGTGAGCCGGCTGCGCGGGGTGAAGACCTCTTCCTCCATCCCCTCCACATCGTCTTCGACCGACTGGGTCACCAGCAGATACGTATCCACCACGTGGTCGGCGACGGCGTGCAGGACCGCCCCGGGCCCCAGCGCCAGGCGTTCGGGATGCTTCTCCATCTCCTCGCGGACCACCTTCAGCGCGGTGTGTTCGCCGTGACGGACGGTGACCACGAAATTCGCGCCCACGAAGATCATGATCTCGCCGGTCTGCACGATCTCGCTGACCGAATTGGGGTCGTGTTCGAGATATTTCACCGTGCGCAGCACCAGGAACAGCGTGTCGTCGTAGCGTTCCAGTTTGGGGCGCTGATGCGCGTGCACGGCATCTTCGACCGCGAGTTCGTGCAGGCCGAAAATCTCGGCGACCTCGGCCATCTGATCCGCGTCCGGAGCGTGCATACCCACCCAGACGAAGCCGTCGCCGCGCTCACGTACCTGCGCCAGCGCGTCCGCCGGGGTCACATGCCCGGACTGCCGGTGGCCGTCGACATAGACGCCGCAGTCGACGATCGCGCGGGCGGTGGGAACCGGGATCCGGGGCAGCTGCGGCCCGCGCCGCGACCTCCCGGAGCCACGGAACGGGGGAAACGGCGGTATCGAGGGCACGTCCCGGATGCTAGTTGGGCAAGATGGAACGCGTGCGCATCGACCTCCACACCCATTCGACCGCATCCGACGGCACCGACACTCCCGGCGAGCTGATGCGTGCGGCCGCCGCCGCGGGGCTGGACGTGGTGGCGATCACCGATCACGACACCACCTCCGGATGGGACGAGGCGGTCGCCGCGCTGCCGGCGGGGCTGCGGTTGGTGCGCGGAATGGAGATGTCCTGCGTCGGCATGGGGGAGGACGGCTGGCCGGTGCCGGTGCATCTGCTGGCCTACCTGTTCGACCCGGCCGATGCCGCCTTCGCCGCCGAACGCGAACGGTTGCGCACCGAACGGGTGTCGCGGGTGCGCGCGATGGCCGATCTCATGGTGGCCGACGGCCTGCCGATCGATCCGGACGCGGTCCTCGCGGCCGCGGGCCCGGCGGCGGGACGACCCCATCTGGCGCGAGCGCTGGTCGAGGCCGGTGTGGTCCCGACGGTCGGCGCGGCCTTCGACGATCTGCTCGCGCCGCGCGGCCGCTACTACGTCGAGAAGGCCGACACCCCGTTGCGGCAGGCGGTGGAGATGGTCGCGGCGGCCGGTGGCGTGACCGTGGTCGCGCACGCGCGTGCCCGCACCCGCGGGCGGCTACTGGCGATCGACGACATCCGCGATCTGGCCGGGCACGGGCTGGGCGGACTCGAGATCGATCACCCCGATCACAATCCCGCCGACCGGGCGGTGCTGCGCGAGCTGGCGCGCGAGCTGGACCTCATCGGTACCGGATCCTCGGACTATCACGGCGCCGACAAGCCGGTGGGTCTGGGCGAATGCACCACGGACGCAGAGCAATTCGAGCGTCTGGCGGAGAAGGCGAGCGGCGTCGCGGTGATCGCCTCGTGAGAGTGGTGCGGGCGCTCAGCGGAACCGTGGCCGCCGGACTGGTGGTGCTGGCGGCGGTCGTCGTCGGCGCGGCGGTCCTCGGGGTGCGGCGCGGATTTCCCGGCCCGGGTGCGAGCAGTGTCGGCTGGCATATCGGAATGGCGGTGCTGGCACTCGGCGCGCAAATTTTTTCCGACCGACGTCGGGGAATTCCGGCGTTTTTCGGATCGCTGGTCGTCTTTGTGGCGGCGGGTTACCTATTGGTTACGCAATGGTGGAATTAGCCTTCGCGTAACAGTTGCGGCCGGATGAATTGTGGCCGAATATTTTCCTTTGTGAGCGTGCGTAGCCGGTCCACTATTCGCGCGGAATCCGAGATCGCGGCGGAGGCGTCCGCCGATGTACTGGTGGTGGGCGGCGGTCCGGCGGGCGCCTGGGCGGCGTTGACGGCGGCGACGGCCGGAGCGCGGGTGATCCTCGTCGACAAGGGCCGTTCCGGGGAATGCGGCCCGACGTCGAAAGGTGTTGTCGCACTGTGGGATATCCCGCCGGGGCCGGATCGGGAGCGGGCACTGGTGCGCAGTCTGTCGCACGGCGGCGACCTCGGTGACCCCGAGTGGATGGACCGGGTGCTCGGCGAAACGCATCACCGCATCGCCCATCTGCTGCGCTGGGGATACCGGCAGACCGGAGACGGGCTCGCGACGCGCGTCCATCTCGATGGACGGCGGTATCTGGCGGCGCTGCGGCGCACCCTGTTCCGGTTGGGTGTGCAGGTCGTCGACCACCATCCGGCGCTGTATCTGCTGGTCGACGGCGACGGTGTGGTGTGCGGGGCCGGTGGGCCGGCCGGCGACGACCACTACCGCGGCTGGACGATCCGCGCGGGTGCGGTGGTGCTCGCGACGGGTGGCTGCGCATTCCTGGCCGGCGGCGCCGGAACCGATGTCGACACCGGTGAGGGTCTGCTGATGGCGGTGGAGGCGGGCACCGAACTGTCGGGGATGGAGTTCTCCGGCGCGTACGGACTCGCCACGATGAGCGATCTGCGCGAGCCCCGGTTCGCGAACCTGTACGACGAATCGGGGGCTCGCATCGACGGTGACGACTTCACCGCCCGGTCCGCGGCCCTCGCCGCGCTCGCTCAGGGACAGGCGGTCTACGCCGACATCCCGCCGGCGCCCGCGGTCCGGTACGGCCCGGCGTCGGCGGCGCCCGCGGGAACCACGGCGGTGTCCGCGACCGGTGCCGGTTCCGTCGGGACGTCGATCGATCCTCGGTCCGGCCGGGTGCGGTTGCGTCCGGTCCTGCAAGGTACCGTGCGTGGTTCGGGCGGGGTGCGGCTGATCGGATTCGATTGCGCCACAACGGTTCCCGGGCTGTATGCCGCAGGCGACGTGGCCTCGCGGGAACCGATCACCGGCGCCGTCGGCGGCTTCGACGGGCACGGAGGCGGGTGGGCGATCTCGTCCGGGATGTGGGCCGGATCGGGCGCGGCGCGGTTCGCGCGCCGTCGCGGCCGGATCGGGGACGCACGGCCGGTTCCGGGGGCCGGGCTGAATCTGCACCTCGGGGCCGATGCGCGCACCGACATCGATCCTCGTGCGGTGATCGGGCTGGTGCAGGAACATACGCTGCCGCTGCGGCGCAGCTACTGGCGCAGTGCGGGCAGCTTGCGCGACAGCATCGCCGAACTCGACGCGATGTGGCCGGTCACCGAATACGGACTCGGCGGCACCGGCGCCGACCAGGTTCTGGCCCGGCAGGCCGCGGCGCTGCTGGCGGTGGCCCGCTGGACGAAATACAGCGCCCTGGCCCGCACCGAAACCCGGGGCCTGCATCGGCGCACCGATCATCCCGGCCCGGCCCGCGACTGGCGGCGCCGCCTGCTCACCGGCGGTGTGAACGAGATCTGGGTGCGCCCGGCATGACCTGCCGGGTGGGCGCGCCATGAGCTCACACCGGCGTTCCGGGTTCCGGTGGGACTGTTCACCGCTGCTTCCCAGCGCGGGCGAGTTTCCCCTTACGCGCAGGTAATTCGGCGGCCCTACCCTCGGAAGATGGCAGTAGACACCCGGCCTCGGGCCGGCCCCGCATCCGAGCGGATCGCGTCCCGGTCGAGGAGCGATTTTGCAACTCCCTGTTCCTACTGGCAGAATGTTGCGGATTCCCGGCCGACGCCACCGCCCGGTCCGGGACGGTTGGTGACCTTCGGTTCGTGACGCACGGCTCCGATCCGCGGATCACCCCATAGCCTTGCCCGGACCACCCGTCCGGTTCTCGCTCGACGGATCGTGCGCGGCCAGATCGCAAAGAAGCCCAGATCGCAAACACGCGATGCGATGTAATCACCGAACGGTTTTGCGCGACCGCGTGAACGCCCGGTCGGCGCACATCGTTCGAATTCCGAAGACCTTTTATACGAAAACCCGGCGGTAACCGTGAGCCGGTTCAGCCCGGACCGAGCAGGAGTGAAATCGTGTCATCTGTGACTGACGCACCGAATGCCACTACAGCGAGCCGTGAAACCGATACGACCGATCTGTCCGCTATCACGCACGAGGAAATTTTCGCCGGCCATCTCGGTGGCAAGCTTTCGGTGGAATTGTCCTCACCGCTGGAGACCCAGCGGGATCTGTCCATCGCGTACACGCCGGGCGTCGCGCAGGTGAGTCGCGCCATCCACAAGGACGAGGCGCTGGCCAAGCGCTACACGTGGACCGACCGGCTGGTGGTCGTGGTGAGCGACGGCACCGCGGTGCTCGGCCTGGGTGATATCGGCCCGCGGGCGTCGCTGCCGGTCATGGAAGGCAAGGCCGCGCTGTTCAAGAAGTTCGCCGGACTGGACTCGATTCCGATCGTGCTCGACACCAAGGATGTCGACGAGATCGTGGAGACCCTGGTGCGCCTGCGGCCGAGCTTCGGTGCGGTGAACCTGGAGGACATCTCCGCCCCGCGCTGCTTCGAGATCGAGAAGCGCGTCGTCGAGGCGCTGGACTGCCCGGTCATGCACGACGACCAGCACGGCACCGCCATCGTGGTGCTGGCCGCGCTCAACGGTGCCGCCAAGGTGCAGGGCCGCGATATCGCCGACCTGAAGGTGGTCGTCTCCGGCGCCGGCGCCGCGGGTGTGGCCTGCTCGAACATCCTGCTGGCCGCGGGCGTGTCGGATGTGGTCGTGCTCGACTCGAAGGGCATCGTCAGCCGGGACCGGGCGGACCTCAACGAGGTGAAGGCCGACCTGGCCGCGCGCACCAACCCGCGTGGCATCACCGGCGGTGCGGCCGAGGCGCTGGCCGGTGCGGATGTGTTCCTGGGCCTGTCGGCCGGGACCATCGCCGAGGAATTGATCGCCTCGATGGCGCCGGAGTCGATCGTGTTCGCCATGTCGAACCCGGACCCGGAGATCCACCCGGAGGTCGCGCACCGCTACGCCGCCATCGTGGCGACCGGCCGCAGCGACTTCCCGAACCAGATCAACAACGTGCTCGCCTTCCCGGGCGTGTTCAAGGGTGCGCTGGATGCCGGTGCGCGCCGGATCACCGAGGGTATGAAGGTCGCGGCCGCCAACGCCATCTTCGGTGTCGTGGCCGACGAGCTCTCGGTCGACAAGATCATTCCCAGCCCGCTCGACCCTCGGGTCGCGCCGGCGGTCGCCGAGGCCGTGGCCGCCGCCGCGCGCGCGGAAGGTGTTGCGTAACACCGGATTCGAACACACAGCGAGGGCGCCCCGGGAACTCCCGGGGCGCCCTCGCCGTATTCGGATGCCGATGCGCGGCCGCTACTTCTTGTGGCAGGACTTGCGGTAGTCGATCAGCGGCTGCCGCACCCCGCGGAAATCCTTCAGCTCCTGCTGGTGGCCCTGGCGGTAGGCCTGCATCTCGGCCTTGCGCTGCTCCTTCGGCAGCCCCTTCACCTTGGCCAGTTCGGCGGCCAGATCCGGGTGGCTCGCCAGGAATGCGGCGACCTGCGGAGCGGTCTGGGCCTGAACCTGGGCGCGAGCCTGCGGGCTGCACTGCGGGGCGTCGGCCGAGGCGACGCCGGGCACGGCGACGGCCAGGGCGGCGATTCCGGCGGTGCCGGCCAGCAGGGCGGCGACAGTGCGCTTCATACCGGTAACTCCATTCGTGACGGGATGATGTCGGATCCGAATCTGCGCGCCGAATCTGAAAGGACCCTGAAAACACCGAGTGGGCATAGGTGATCTTCAGCCGATCTTCAGGCGGGGGACGGGCTTTCCGGGGACCAGGGACCGGCGTCCCGGGCGGGCAGCGTCAACACGAACACCGCCCCCGAGGTCCCCGGTGGCGGCTCCACGCAGCGCAGGTCGCCGCCGTGGGCGCGAGCGATACCGCGGGCGATGGCCAGCCCCATCCCGGCCCCGTCGCGGCGGCGGTCCCGACTCGTATCCAGCCGGACCAGGCGACCGAAGATGTGTTCACGCTGGGCGGCGGGTACACCGGGACCGGTGTCGGCGACGCGGATCTCGGCCCGGACTTCGCCGGTTCCGGCGCCCGGTAGGGCGTTCGGGGTGGCCACGTCCGATGAGGTGGTGCCCGTGTCGGGGGCGGGACCCGCCTGGTCGGCGGGTGTCGCCGGGATCGGCATCGGCTCGGTGGACATCGAGCCGGCGGTGTCGCCGATCGCTCCCACGGTGAGGGAGACCGCGCCGCCGGGAGGAGTGGCCTGACAGGCATTGGCGAGCAGGTTCACCAGGATCTGGCCCACGCGTTCGGGATCGGCGACGACGAGCACGGTGTGGCCGGTGAGCCGGAAATCGATGTCGGGGTGCAGGATTCGCATGCGATCGACCTGGGCGTGCGCGAGGTCGTACAGGTCGACCGTTTGCCGATACAGGGTGAGCCCGGCGTCGATGCGGGCCATGTCGAGCAGATCCTCGACCAGGCGCCCGGCGCGCTGGGCTTCGCGGACCAGCAGCAGATACATGCGCTCGCGATCTTCGGGTCCGGTGTCGGCGGGTTGATGCAGGACCGCTTCGGCCATGGCCTTGATTCCGGCGATGGGCGTGCGCAGTTCGTGCGCGGCATCGCCGACGAAGGCGCGCATCTGCTGTTCGGAGGCCCGGGCGCGGGCTTCGGCGCCCTCCAGGGCGTCCAGCATCTCGTCGAAAGCGCTCGCCGTGCGGCCCAATTCGGTATCCGTGCGGGTGGGGGAGAGGCGGCGGCCGCGGCCACCGCGCGCGATCTCGCGGGCCAGCCGGGTCATCGAATCCAGGGGCGCCAGCGCGTGGCGCAATCCCACCCACAGCGCGGCCGTGATCGCGACGATGGCGGTGGCGGTCACCCCGATCAGGACGAGGCCGAGTCGTGACCGCAGCGCGGTCAACAGTGGGGTGTCGACCTGCAGCGTGAGCCGGGCGCGGTCCACCGCGCCGCCACCGCCGAGGGTGACGGTTCTGGTCCGGGGGCCGCCGTCTCCGGCGTGCCGGGGCGAGAGGCTGCCGTAGACACTGCCGTCTGCCAGGACCAGCCGGGCTCGTACCGAGCGATTGTCGACGCGGGCGATCAACTCCGCGGGCGGGGTGTTCTGCTGCGCGAGTTGCCGGGCCAGCTGGACCCGGTCGGTGAGTACCGTATTCGCGCTGCGCGCCACCACGATCCCGAACAGACCGTGCACAGCCAGCGCCACCACGATCAGGGCGAGCCCGGAAATGACCGCGGCGGTGAGGGTTACCCGGCGCCGCAGCGAAATCGTCGGCAGTGCAGGCGGCGCGGTCCGGTCCGAGTCGCCGCTCATCGCGGATTCGCCCGTAACGCGTAGCCCATGCCGCGCACCGTGTGCAGCAGGCGTGGGCCGTGTTCCTCCAGTTTGCGGCGTACCGCGCTGACGTAGACCTCGACCAGATTCGGGTCGTAGTCCTCGTAACCCCAGACCGCGGTGAGGATTTGGGTTTTCGTGACGACTCGGTCGCGGTGGGCGGCGAGGTAGGCGAGGAGTTTGAATTCGGTGGCGGTGAGGCTGATCGGTTCGCTGCCGCGCAGCACCACCCCGGAATCGGTTTCCAGCACCAGATCGGCGATGGTGATGCGGCTGTGCATACGTCCCATCCGTCGCAGCAGCGCCTCGATCCGTGCCATCAGTTCGGCCAGGTCGAACGGTTTCACCACGTAGTCGTCGGATCCGGAACGCAGTCCGCGCACCCGGTCCTCCACACCGTCGCGCGCGGTCAGCATCACCACACCGGCGCCGCTGCGGGCGCGCACCACCTCGAGCAGGCCGAAACCGTCGCGACCCGGCAGCATCACGTCGAGGACGACGACATCGGGACGAAACCGTTCCAGATCGGACTCCAGCCGATCGCCGTGCTCGCGGGCGAGGACCTCGTGTCCGGCGGCGTGCACGGCCGCCGCGACCGCCGTGCGAATGGCGTCGGCGTCTTCGATCAGGAGAATGCGTCCCGGCTGCACTCGCACATTATTCGTCGCACAGGCTGAGATCTCGCTGAATAACCGCCGCTGCGGTTGGCCATGGTCGTCGCAGGGCGGGTGTGGATCGGATGCCCGGATGCGATCCACCTACGATTCCTGTGCCGGGGCGATCCTCGGCCGCCGGATGTGGTTGTCGCTGACTATCGGGAGTGGGTGTCGCCGGATGGGATTGGCCGGATCGGTGCGAGTGACGGCCCGGGTGCTGGTCGCCGTCACCGCCGCCACGCTGGCGGTGGCATGTGCCAACGGTGACGGCGAGTCGACGATCGTCGTCGGCGCCGGTGATTCGGCGCAGTCGGAGGTCGTCGCCGAAATCTATGCCCAAGCGCTCGCGCGCACCGGCACGCGGACGACGGTGAAAAAGCATCTCGGACAGCGTGCGGACTATCTGGCGGCGCTGGACGCGGGCACGATCACGCTGGTCGGCGATACCGGTGGTGATCTCCTGACCGCCTTCGACTCCTCGTCGTCGGCGACCGCGCCGGATCGGGCGACAGCGGCGAGCGTCGCAGAGCACCACGAGCCCGGCCCGCCGATCGACATGACCGCGGGGACGCCGATGCCGTTCGAGGCGCGCTATATCGGCTCGGTCGCCGACGATCTGAGCCGGGCGGTTCCGGAGGGTCTGGCGGTGTCCGATCTCGCCGACGCCACCGATCTGCGGCCGCAACTCGCACTCGGTGCCGCCGCGGCCGCGCGCTATCCGGCGAATGCGGCCGGCCTCGCCAAGCATTGCGGTGAACTGACCGTGGGCATCGCCGGCGGGCGCGAACTCGACCCGCTGCGGACGCCGCCGGACCCGCAGCGCGATGTGCTGACGCCCCTGCGCACGGTCTACGGCTGCGATATCACCCGCCACGTCGAATTTCCCGGTGACGCCGAACTGCGAAAGGCATTGCGCGACGGAGCCGTCGACGCGGGCGTGTTCACCTCGGCCGTCGCACTACTGCCGGGCGGCCCCGGTGACACGGCCGTCGGCACCGATCCGGCCGTCGTCACCGATCCGGCGTACGCCTTCCGCGCTCAGAACATCGTCCCGCTGCTGCGTCAGGGTGCGTTGGACCAGCGGCAGATCAAGAAACTCAACTACGTAGCCGGGGAACTCACCACGGCCGACCTCGCGACCATGGTCCGTCGCGTCCGTGACGAACACGCCTCGGCGGCCGGCCTCGCCCGGATCTGGCTCGACGAACACGCCCTCTGAGCACCCCGTTCGTCCGCCGTTTCCGCCCATCGACCATGATCAGGTTCGGTACGGATTCGGGCGTACAGTGCGAATAGATCACCTGAGCGGGGGTCCGCATGGTCCTGGTCATCGCGTTGGGAGTGCTGGCCGCATTCTTGTTCGCCGCGGCCGGTTATCTGCAACAGCGCGCGGCGCGCACCGTGGTCGCCGAACAACCCCGGGCGGCCCGGGTCTTCGGTATGACCACACTCATGCAGCGCCTGCTGCGCAGTGGCACCTGGCTGCGCGGCTGGATCACCAATCTCGCGGGTTTCTTCACCCAGGCGGTCGCGCTGCATCTGGGCTCGGTGGCCGCCGTGCAGCCGCTGATGTCGACTCAGCTGCTGTTCGCGGTCCCGCTCGAGGCGTTCGGACGCCGGCGTCGCCCGCGTGGCCGCGACATCTGGTTCGCGCTGCTGGTCTGCGCCGGCCTGGGCGTGCTGTTCGGCGTCGGCGGTGTGGCGCCGCTGGCGGGAGATCCGGATCGCGGCCGGGTGCTGCTGGCCACCTTCTCCGCCGCGGGTCTGGTGGCACTGCTGGCCCTGATCAGCATCCGCTGCCCGATCTGGGTGGCCGCGAACCTCGTGGCGGTGGCCGCCGGCGTCTGTTTCGCGATGAGCGCCGTCTTCATGAAGTTGACCACCGAGGATCTGGTCTATCGCGGCATCCCCGCCACCGCCACCGACTGGCCCGGCTATCTGCTCGCCGTCTCCACGCTCAGCGGGCTGGTGCTGGAACAGACCGCCTTCGCCGCCGGGCCGCTGCCCTGGGCGATCGCGGCCATGAGCGTGACGAATCCGATCGTCAGCTACGTGGTCGGCGTGCTGGCGTTCAAGGTCGAGCTGCCGCACACCCCCGGGGCACTGGCCGGAGTCGCGATCGCCGGGGCGCTGATCGCGGCCGGGATCGGCGGACTCGCGCATTCGCCGCTGGCCCGCGCCTTCTATGCCGGTAACGAGGAGATAACCGACGAATCGCCCAGCTTGATGTCGTAAAAGCTTGCGACGCCTGTGTTATGACGGTTGTGTGGGCAATCCGTCGCGTCAGGTGCTGTGGCGGGACTGTGTGGCCGGGCTCGCGGTATTCGGGCTGTACCTGGCGGTCGATGCCCTGCACACCCCGGCCCGCCGCGAACTGGCCGACCGCAACGCCCACCGCATCTTCGATCTCGAACAGTGGCTCGCGATCGACTTCGAGCGCCCGCTCAACCGCTGGCTGGAGTCACAGGCGCTGCTCGCGACACTGGCCAACTACGAATACGCCTTCACCTACATCGTCAGCGCGTTCGCGCTGCTGTTCTGGCTGTATTTTCGCCGCCGCGCCGAATACGCCCGCGCCCGCGACTCGTTCCTGCTGCTGAACATCCTGGCCATCGCGTGCTTCGCGCTCTTCCCGGTCACCCCGCCGCGACTACTGCCCGAACTGGGCTTCACCGACACCGTCGTCGCCGGCCATACCTGGGGCTCCTGGGGTTCGTCACTGGTGTCGGGGGCGAATCAGCTCGCGGCGGTCCCCTCGCTGCACGTCGGCTGGGCGCTGTGGGTGAGTGTGGTGCTGGCCCGGGTCTCCGGCGGGTGGATCGTGCAGGTGCTCAGCGCGCTGCACGTCGGGCTGACCACCTATGTGATCGTCGCGACCGCCAACCACTTCGTCCTCGACGCGGTGATCGCGGTGGCCTTCGTCGCGGTGAGTATTCAGCTGGTCGACCGCTGGTACGCGCGACCACCGGTGGTGCCGCCCGCCGACGCGTTCTTCCTGCACATCGAGAAGACCGGCATTCCGCAGCAGGTGGGCGGCATGGTCGTGTTCCGGCCGCGGGTCGACGGCGGGACCGATCTCGCCGCGGTCCGGAAACTGGTCCAGGGCGAGCTGGCACATCTGCCGCGCTTCCGGCAGCGTCTGGACCAGCCGGGACGGTGGCGCCGGGCACGCTGGGTGGACAGTCCGGTCGACTGGGACTGGCACGTCACCGAGCGCACGATTCCCGGCACCGATCCGGACGCCCTCGGCGAACCGGATGGCCGAGCGGCGGGGTCCGGGGCGGCCTTCAGCACAGTCCTCACCACCAGTGTCGCCGTCGGCCCGGCAGCCGGCAACGGGGAGTCCGCGGTGGAATCACGTGGTGCGGTGTCGGCCGAAGCGACCATGGCACCGGGCGTGGTGGCGCGTCGGGTGGACGGAATCAGCCGGGTGGTCACGGATCTCGCCGCCGAGGTGCTGCCCAAGGATCGGCCGTTGTGGCGACTCGTCCTGGTGCGCGACCCGGAGGCGGGCGCGATCGGCGTGGTCCTGCTGCTGCATCACGTGGTCGCCGACGGTATCGGCACGGTGGTGCAGGCTCTGCGCCTGCTGCGCCCGACCATCGATCTGCCGGTGGCCGAGCGAAAGCCGCCGAGCTGGGGGACCACCGTCGCCGGTACCGCGGCCGGTCTGGCGCAGTTGGCCGCCGATGCCCAGCCGAAGGGAACGCTGCCCGACGACTGTGTGCGACGCGTATTCACCGTCTGTTCGCTGGACCTGGAAACCGTTCGGGCCGTGGCTCGTTCGCATCGCGTCCGGGTGACCGACGTACTGCTGAGCGTCACCGTCACGGCGCTGCAGCGTCTTCGCCCCGATCTGGGGGAGCGCTTGGGCGGGCAGATCCGGGTGGCGGTGCCGTTGATGGTGCGCGACCCGACGTCGGGGGCGGAGGGCAATTCGACCGCCGCCGTGATGATCGACATTCCGCTGACGGCGGCGACCCCGGCGCAGCGTCTTGCCGAGATCCGCACCCGCAGCGACCGGCTGCATTCCGGAACCCGCGCGCTCGCCTCGCATTTCGTGATGGATCGAGTGCTCAGGCTGTTTCCGGAACCGGCCGTCGGGGCCTTCGCGCGGTCGGTGTACGGCGGACGGTTCTTCCACGCCATCGTCTCCAACATGGCCGGTCCCGAACTGGCGATGACCTTCGCGAATATGCCGATCACCCGGGTGTTTCCGATCCTGCCGTCGGCCCCGGGAGTTCCGCTGGTCGCCGGGGTGCTGAGCTGGAACGGGGCGTTGGGGATCGGGCTCTCGGTGGATCCGGCGCTGCTCGACGCGCCGGCGGTCGCCGCCGAGTTGCCCGATGTCCTGGCCGAACTCGCCGACACCACGTTCGTGTCCGATAAGCGTCCGTGGCCCGGTTCCGGCGAGTAGTCTTCGAGCGAGTTGATCACCGAGCCTACCGTCACCGAGGGAGGCCGCCTCATGTTCGATCGCGGGTCAGTGGCGAAAATATTTGCGGCATGCGCACTTACCGCGCTGGTGACCGCCGCTGCCGCCTGCGGCAGCGATGACTCCGGCGGCAAATCCACCGAATCGTCCAGCACCGGCACGCCGACGGTGACCCAGGCGGTGACCCGGAACTTCGAGCGCTTCTTCGACGGATCCACCTCCGCCGACCAGAAGGTCGCGCTGCTGGAGAACGGGCCCGCGTTCGCCGCCGCGATCAAGGCACAGGCCGATTCGCCGATGGCGAAATCCGCCTCGGCCAAGGTCACCAATGTCGCCAGCACCAGCACCGACCACGCCGACGTCACCTTCGACGTGCTGTTCAACGGCACACCCGCGCTGTCCGGTCAGCAGGGCGGCGCGGTGCAGATCGAGGGCACCTGGAAGGTCACGGCCGCGACCTTCTGCGCACTGCTCACCCTGGAAGGCGCGGCCCCGCCGGTCTGCGGCGCGGCCTCGGGGACGCCGAGTCCGGGTGCGACGCCGGCCCCCGGCGCGACACCTGGGAACCCCACCGTCCTTCCCGCGCCGACCAGTTGAGATCGCGATGACGTCGTCGGATCCGTCGGACCGCCGCGGCGCCGGATCTGGTCGTCCGCTGCACCGCGACGCATCGGCCGCCTCGGCTGCCGGGGCGGGCTCCGAATCCGCTGTGCCCGGTACCGGCTCCGCCCCGAACGCGGGGGCCGAGACCGGGGCGGCGGGCGGTGCGGCTTCGATGGGTTCCGTTGCGGCGCAACCTGTGTCGCCCGGTGCCGAGCGTCCTTATGTGGCGCTCGCGGTGGTTACCGCCGTCCTGTTCGTCACCTTCCTCGACACCACGATCGTCAGCGTCGTCCTCGGCGATATCCAGTCCGACGTCCATGCCGGTGTGGTGTCGCTGCAGTGGGTGGTGAACGCCTACACGCTGGTGTTCGCGAGTCTGATGCTCACCGCCGGCACCCTCGGCGACCGGTGGGGTCGCAAACGCGTCATGGTCGGCGGGCTGGTGGTGTTCGCCGTCGGCTCGGTGTTGTCCGCGGTGGCCGGAAGTGTGTCGATTCTGATCGCCGGGCGGGCGGTCATGGGGGTCGGTGCGGCGGCCTCCGAACCGGGCACCCTGTCGGTGATCCGGCACATCTTCCCCGATCGCGGCGCCCGCGCGAAGGCGTTGGGTGCGTGGGCGGCGGTCTCCGGGTTGGCGCTGGCGCTGGGGCCGGTGATCGGCGGGCTGCTGGTCGGGGCGTTCGGCTGGCGCTCGATCTTCTGGTTCAACCTGATCGTCGGCGTGGTCGTGCTGGCGGCGGCGCTGAAATTCGTGCCGGAAAGCGCCGATCCGCAGCCGGGTCCGGTCGATTGGGCCGGATTCGTCCTGGGCGCAACGTTTCTCGGCTGCGTGATCTACGCGGCCATCTCCGGTGAGCAGGTGGGCTATTCGGCCGCCTCGGTGATCACGCTGTTCGTGATCGGCGGGATCGCGTTTCTCGCCTTCCTGGTGGTCGAGTCGCGCGCGGCCAATCCGATGTTCGACTTCCACTACCTGGAGCGCCCGCTGGTGCGCAGTGCGCTGGTCGTGGCGTTCGCGGTCTACTTCGGAATCTTCTCGATCTTCTTCTTCACCGCGCTGTATCTGCAAGAGGTGCTGGACTATTCGGGGTGGCGAACCGCCGCGGTGTTCGGCCCGATGGCCGTGGCGATCATCGCCGGTTCGCTGATCTCCGGATTCTGGGTGGCGTTGCGTGGCTCCCGCACGCCGATGATCGCCGGGTGTGTGCTCGGTGCCGCGGGAATCCTGCTCACGCGCCAGTTCCTCGGCGTCACCGTCGAATTCACGCCGCTGGCGCTGGCCCTGATGCTGGCCGGCCTCGGTTTCGGTATCGCGGTGGTGCCGCTGACCTCGGCCGTGCTGTCCGGCGTTCCGGCCGAACATTCCGGTATGGCGGCCGCCGCCACCAACACCATGCGTCAGGTCGGGGCGGTGGTGGGGGTGGCCGTACTGGGTTCGCTGGTCAATTCCTTCCTGAATTCGGACCTGCGGGATCGGTTGCGGCAGATCGGCGTGCCGGCGAATTTCCAGGCCATCGTCATCGACGCCATCGAGACCGGCAATGTCCCGGCCGGGGGTGACGCGGCGGCCTCGGCCGCCTACGGGCCGATCGTGAACCGGGTCATCCACGCCACCTACGAGGCCTTCCATCGTGGACTCGAGGTAGCGCTGCTGGTGTCGGCGATCATGATTCTGATCGCCGCCGTGGTCACCGCGCTCTGGTTACCGCGGCGCGGCGATCGCGCCGGATACGTGCACGAGGACTGAGGTCACGCGGGCAGCTCCGCTGCCGTGGTCACGCGGGCAGCGCGGTGCCGCCGGCCGAACCGGCCAGCCATTCGGTGAGCACGGGATGCATGGCGAGCGCGGGCAGTGCGCCGACCAGGGTGTCGATCAACTCGGTGCGGCCGATCTGCTCCTCGCGCAACCAGATCAGGGTCGTCTCCTCGACGAACGCGATCCAGCCGCGGAACACCAGGCGAAGTCGCGGGAGTTCGGGATCGTCGGCGGCCAGCGGTGTCTCGGCGAGGATGCGATCGACCATGGCATCGCGGGTGGCGTCGGCCAGCGCCATCAGTTCGGGGCTGCCGCTGGCGGGGCCGCGGAGCAGGCCCTGGTAGGAGATCCGGTTCTCGCTGACGTACTCGACGTAGCGTTCGACCGCGTCGCGCAGCATGCTGAACAGATCGAGGCTGCGGTCGGGCATGGTGCGAGCGAGTAGTTCCTCGTTGGCGCGGCGCACGATGGCGCGCTGGAAATCCTGCTTCGACGCGAAGTAGTGGAAGAGCAGGCCGCGGGAGATGCCCGCCTGCCGGGCGATCTCCCCGATGGAGATGTCCTCCAGCGTGCGGTCGCGCAGCATTTTCACGCCCAGGGACACCAGCTGTTCGCGCCGTTCGCCCGGGCTCAGCCGCACCCGTTTGGTGCCGGGACCGTTGTCACTCACGGTTGCCATCCTACTGAACGGTAGTCAATACTGTTGACTCCTGCTCAATAGGATCGTAGGGTTGGATACATGAGTCGTAGGGTTACAGACAACGGCCGTAGCGACGCGCTCGGAGGCGGTAGCTTGCGTGACCACGGAGAGCGCCGCGAAGGCCGTGATGAGCGGAGCCGCAGTGTAGCGGGGGCGCGTCATGTGCATACGTTGATCGTCGGCAGTGGATTCTCGGGCCTGGGCCTGGCCATCCGTTTGAGCCAGCAGGGTCGCGACGACTACCTGGTGCTCGAGCGCGGCAACGATGTCGGCGGTACCTGGCGCGACAACACCTACCCCGGCGCCGCCTGCGATGTGCCGTCGCAGCTGTACTCCTACTCGTTCGCGCTCAATCCGAACTGGTCGCGCTCGTTCTCCAAGCAGCCGGAGATCCAGTCCTACATCCAGGGCGTGGCCGATCGGCACGGCGTGCGAGACAAGCACATCTTCGACTGCGAGATGACCGGCGCCCGGTGGAACGAGGAGCAGGCCCGCTGGGAGGTGCAGACCAGCCAGGGCGCGTTCACCGCCGACATCCTGGTCTCCGCCGTCGGCGCGCTGTGCGAACCGAACCTTCCGGATATCAAGGGCATCAACGGTTTCCAGGGCCGCATCTTCCACTCCGCGCGCTGGGATCACGACGCGGATCTGACCGGCAAGCGGGTCGCGGTGATCGGCACCGGCGCCTCGGCCATCCAGATCGTGCCCTCGATCGCGCCGAAGGTGGCCCATCTCGACGTCTACCAGCGCACCGCCCCGTGGCTGCTGCCGCGGATCGACCGTCCGTACACCCTGCCCGAGCGGCTGGCCTTCAAATACGTTCCCGGCGTGCAGAAGTTGTCGCGTGCCGCCATCTACGCAGCCCGCGAAACGCAGGTCGTCGGCCTGGCGAAGTTCCCGCCGGCCATGCTCGCGCTGGAAGGCCTCGCCCGGCTGAAGCTGCGGCTCGAGGTGCCGGACGCGCAGTTGCGCGAGAAGGTCACGCCGAACTTCCGCATCGGCTGCAAGCGCATGCTGATCTCCAACGAGTACTACCCGGCGCTCAGGCGCGACAATGTCGACGTGGTCACCGACGGCATCCGCGAGATCCGCGCGAATTCGATCGTCACCGCCGACGGCACCGAACGCGAGATCGACGCCCTCATCGTGGCGACCGGATTCCACGTCACCGATTCGCCGGTGTACGAGACGATCGCCGGCCGCGACGGGCGCACGCTCACCGAGCTGTTCGACGAGATCGGGCAGCAGGGCTACAAGGGCGCGGCGATCAACAACTTCCCGAACATGTTCTTCCTGCTCGGCCCGAACGTCGGCCTCGGCCACACCTCGATGGTGTACATGATCGAATCGCAGATCAACTACATCGCCGACGCGATCGCCACCTTCGACCAGCGCGGCCTGCGTACGGTCGAGGTGCGAAAAGACGTGCAGGACACCTACAACCGCGACCTGCAGGACCGCATGTCCAACAGCGTCTGGCTCAACGGTGGTTGTGCCAGCTGGTATCTGGACAAGCACGGCAACAACACCACGCTGTGGCCCGATTTCACCTTCCGCTTCCGCAAGCTGACGGAGAAGTTCGACGTCGCGGCATACGACACGACCCGATCGACCGACGGGGCCGCGCGGCCCGATCTGAAAGTGGTAGCAGCACAGTGAGCAATGACGCTTATTTCACCGGCAAGGTATGTGTGATCACGGGCGCCGGCTCGGGTATCGGCCGCGCGCTGGCCGAGAACCTGGCCCGCCGGGGCGCGAAACTCGCCCTCTCCGACATCGATACCGAAGGACTGGCCGAAACCGTCCGCCGCGTCGAGGCGCTGGGTGCGCAGGTGAAGTCCGATCGGCTCAACGTGGCCGAGCGCGAAGCGGTGCTGCTCTACGCCGACGAGGTGAAGAAGCATTTCGGCGTGGTGCACCAGATCTACAACAACGCCGGTATCGCCTTCCACGGCGAGGTGGTCGACTCCCAGTTCAAGGACATCGAGCGCATCATGGATGTCGATTTCTGGGGAGTCGTCAACGGCACCAAGGCGTTCCTGCCCGCCATCATCGAATCCGGTGACGGCCACGTGATCAACGTGTCCAGTCTGTTCGGCCTGATCGCGGTGCCGGGCCAGAGTGCTTACAACGCCGCCAAATTCGCGGTGCGCGGCTTCACCGAATCGCTGCGCCAGGAGATGCTGGCGCGCAAGCATCCGGTCAAGGTCACCTGCGTCCATCCCGGCGGTATCAAGACCGCCGTGGCGCGCAACGCCACCTACGCCGAGGGGATCGACGCTCAGAAGTTCTCCTCGTTCTTCGACAAGCAGCTCGCCCTGCACACCCCGGAGATGGCCGCGCAGACCATCACCGAGGCCGTGCGCAAGGGTCACGGCCGCGTGCTGATCGGCTGGGAGGCCAAGGCGCTCGATCTGTTCGTGCGCACCACCGCGTCCTACTACCAGCGCATCGCGAACGTCGTCAACAGCCGGTTCCTGCCCTGATTCGCCGCGGGAATTCACTGTGATGCCTGGTTTTTCGAAATCCGTGGCCCTGCCGCTGCCCGTCGCGCGGGCCGTCCTCGGGCCGATGTTCCGGTTCGCCATGCACAGCCGGCTGCCGTGGGCGGCGCAGCGCCACCTGCTCGACGCGGGTTCGGTGCTGCAGACGCTGCCCGCCGGTACCCGGGTGCATCGGATGCGGCTCGGCGGCCGTCCCGCCGAGCGGGTGACCGCCGGCGTAGCCGACGGCCCGGGTGCGGTGCTGTACCTGCACGGTGGTGGATACACCATCGGGTCCCCGGCCACCCATCGGTCGCTGGCGGCGCATCTGTCGCGCGACATCGGTTGTCCCGTCTACGTTCCGGACTACCGGCTGGCGCCGGAACATCCGTATCCGGCCGCGCTCGACGACGCCGAGGCGGCCTTCCTGGAGCTGGTGTCCACCGGCCTGGCGCCGCAGCAGATCGCGGTCGCGGGCGACTCCGCCGGCGGCGGACTATCACTCGCGCTGGCGTTGCGCCTGCGTGACCGGCACGGAATGCGGCCCGCCGCACTGGGTTTGATCGCCCCGTGGGCCGACCCGAACGAACTGCCGGCCCGCGAGCGCGACCTGGTGGTCAACAAGGCGTGGTCGCGGTTGTGCGCCGCCGCCTATCTGGGCGACGGCGATCCGCTCGATCCGGGCTACGCGCCGCTGCTCGGATCGCTGGGCGGGCTACCCGCGACCTACGTCCAGGTCGACGAGGGCGAGTTGCTGCATTCGCAGTGCGTGCGCCTGGCGGCCGCACTGCGGGCAGCCCAGGTGCCGGTGCAGTTCTCGGTGACGCGCGGGCTCTGGCACGTCTCGCAGCTGCAGGCGTCGCTGGTGGCGCCGGCCGCGCTCGCCGCGCGGGAACTGGCGGGATTCCTCGGTCAATCGCTGCAACCAGCGCAAACCGGATCCATAGGATAGAAGCCGTAGGACAGGTTCCGTCCGGCCGCATCCGTGTCGAAATTCTCGACCGGGCGGCCGGGCGGAGCCTGCCGTTGCGGCTGGCGTAAATTACTGGCGAGTAGACCACGTGGAAGGGCACCGATGCGAGAGTTCGAAGTCCCGGCTACCTACACCATCCCCGAAGACGCCAATATGTCCGATGGCGCCTTCCGGCACGCCGAGCGTACGCCCGGCCTGGTGGTGTTCAACAGGCCGGACGGCAAGGGCGGTTGGACAGATGTCACCGCCGCGGAGTTCGCGAAACATGTCACCGCGGTGGCCAAGGGACTGATCGCCTCCGGCATCGAACTCGGCGACCGGGTCGCCATCCTGGCCTCCACCCGGTACGAGTGGGTCGTGCTGGACTTCGCGATCTGGGCGGCCGGCGGCTGCACCGTCGCGATCTTCGACAGCTCCTCCGCCGAGCAGGCGCGCTGGATCCTGTCGGATTCGGGCACCAAGCTGATCGTGGTCGAGAACGCCCGGCACCGGGCCACCATCGCCGAGATCGAGGACGGCCTGCCCGAACTGGGCGAGCCGCTGGTGATCGACGACGGTGCGATCGACACCCTGCTCGCCCGGGGCAAGGATCTCGGCGACGAGGCCGTGCACGAGCGGCGCAAGCAGGTCAAGGCGGCCTCGCCGGCCTCGCTGATCTACACCTCCGGCACCACCGGCCGGCCCAAGGGCGTCATGCTCTCGCATGCCAACCTCTACGCCGAATCGGCCGCCGACCGTGCCGCGATGCCGCAGTTCCTCAAGCCCGGTCATCGCTCGCTGCTGTTCTTGCCGCTGGCCCACGTCTTCGCCCGCGCGGTCGCGCTGGCGGCCTTCGACGCCGGGGTCACCGTCGCGCACACGGCCGACTGGTCGACGCTCGTCGAGCAGTTCGGCGAGTACAAGCCGGACTTCATCCTCTCGGTGCCGCGCGTATTCGAGAAGGTGTTCAACGGCGCGAAGCAGAAAGCGCACGACGGCGGCAAGGGCAAGATCTTCGATCTGGCCGCCGACACCGCCGTGGAGTACAGCCAGGCGCTCGACAACGGCGGCCCGGGTCTCGTGCTCAAGGTCAAGCACACGGTGTTCGACAAGCTGGTCTACGGCAAGCTGCGCGAGGCCATGGGTGGGCGCTGCAAGTCCGCCGTCTCCGGCGGCGGCCCCCTCGGCGCGCGGCTGGGTCATTTCTTCCGCGGTATCGGCGTCACGATCTACGAGGGCTACGGCCTGACCGAGAGCACCGCCGCTGTTTCGGTGAACACCCCCGAACATCTGAAGGTCGGCTCGGTGGGCCGCCCGCTCGGCGGTCACGCCGCGAAGGTGGCCGAGGACGGCGAGCTGCTGCTGCGCGGCCCGGTCGTGTTCGCCGGCTACTGGAACAACCCGACCGCCACCGAGGACGCCTTCGACGACGGCTGGTTCAAGACCGGCGACCTCGGCGCCATCGACGAGCAGGGCTTCATCACGATCACCGGTCGCAAGAAGGAAATCATCGTCACCGCCGGCGGCAAGAACGTCTCCCCGGCGATGCTCGAGGACTCCCTGCGCTCGCATCCGCTGATCAGCCAGGTGATGGTGGTCGGTGACGGCAAGCCGTTCGTCGGCGCGCTGATCACCCTCGACCCGGAGGCGCTGCCGGGCTGGAAGACCCGCAACAACGTGCCCGAGGACACCCCGATCGAGAAGCTGATCGAGCTGCCGGAACTGACCGCCGAGATCGACAAGGCGGTGAAGGACACCAACAAGCTGGTCTCCCATGCCGAGGCGATCAAGAAGACCCGCATCCTGCCGGTCGACTGGACCGAGGAGAGCGGTGAGCTGACGCCGAAGATGTCGCTCAAGCGCAATGTGGTGATGAAGAACTACGCGACCGAGGTCGAGGCGATCTACGGCTGAGCCCGCTCGTACGCCCGAACGGCCCGTCTTCTGCTCGAAGGCGGGCCGTTCTGCGTTTCGACGTGCGACGATATGCGCGATATCCGGCGATGATTTTCTCCGGCTGCCGCCGTCTCATCTGTGGGGCCGCGGCCGCCGGTCGCAGGCCCGTATCCATACGGAGGAGGCAATCGTGAAGTCGGCTACCGCATATCTGTTGTTCGACGGTGATGCCGAGGAGGCATTCACCTTCTATCAGTCGGTACTGGGCGGGGAACTGCAGATGGTCCGCTATCGAGACATGGGTGACGGCGGTGGCGGGAACCTGCCCGAAGAGGTGGGCAAGCGCATCGCCAACGCCGCGTTGACCTGGCGGGAGGATCAGCTGCTGATGGGGTCGGACTGTCCGCCCGATCAGCAGATCAACCACGACAACGTGCCGTTCAGCGTTTGCCTGGATGTGGACGACGAGGCTGAGGCCGGACGGATCTTCACCGGGTTGTCCGCGGGCGGACAGGTCACCATGCCGCTGGGCAAAACCGAGTGGGCGAAGCAGTTCGGCATGGTCACCGACAAATTCTCGGTGCCGTGGATGATCAATCTGTACGGCGGCGAATAGATTTCGCCCCCACGCCGTCTCCCCGCCGCGTCACCCGCCGCAGGGGTGGCGCCGGTGGTACAGAGCTAGCTGTAGGGGCTGGGTTCGTTGGCGCGCGCCCACGCCTTTTCGGCCTCGCTGCCGGCGTCCGGCGGGAACAGCCCGTCGATCATCCACAGATCGCGCGGGGATTCGTAGGTGTGGAATTCCCAGTGCAATCCGCGCGCGGCAGTGTAGGGCTCCATGATCGAGTTGAGCCGCTGCGTCGACCGCTTGCGCAGCTGCGGGTCGTCCAGATGGCGGGCGAGATGTTCCACGACGATTCGCACGGTGGTGTTCGACGGTTTCCCGGCGACGAAGAACGACGTCTCCTCGACCTCCTCGAACAACACAACGACGTAGAACGCCGGCAGGCCGAATCCGGTGTACAGGGCGGTGACATCCCGCGCGAAATCTGCTTTGTCCTGGTCGGAGTAGGTGTTCGCGGGATGGTGGACGTGCCACAGCGGCATGGCGATGTTCCTTCGAAAGATGGTGGGCGAGAACGAATTCAGCGGGGGATGGCCAGCGCGAGGCCCTCGACGGGACCGGACAGTGCCGCCTTCACCCCGCGCGTGACGTCGTCGACCAGTACTTCGGTATCGCCGCGCAGCACACCGTCGAAGACGGCCTCGGCCACCGCGCTCGGCGCGAGCTTGTCGCCCGGCAGACGCCGCACCATCTCGGTATCGGCGAATCCCAGATGGACGCCGACCACCTGCGTGCGCTGTGCGGCCAACTCCAGCCGCAGCGAATTGGTCAGCGACCACAGCGCCGCCTTCGACGCACCGTAGGCCGCCGCGCCCGCGGCCCACGACAGCACCGAATGGATGTCGATGAGGACGCCGCCGCCGTTGTCGGCCAGAATCGGCGCGAATGCCTGGGCCACCCGCAGCGGGCCGAAGACGTTGGTGTCGAACGTGGTGACGATATCGGCCATATCGGCGGTCAGCAGCGGTGCGGGGAGGAGAACGCCGGCATTGTTCACCACGATTTCGACGTCGCGGGCCCGCGATGCCGCGGCGGCGACCGAATCGGCGTCGGTGACGTCCAGCGCGAGCGGCTCGACGCGGGGGTCGTCGGCGGCCTTCGGGGTGCGGGCGGTGGTGTAGACCTTGGCGGCGCCGCGCCTGAGCAGCTCGTCGGTGAAGGCTCTGCCGAGCCCCCGCTGCCCGCCCGTCACCAGTGCGACCGCGCCTTCGATTCCGGCCATCTCTCGTCCTTTCGGATCGTTCGGGGCGACTGCTCACCCTCTGGGTAACGATCTCGTTAGTTAGATGACAGCACAGCCCGGCTGGGTAACGCAAGCGTTAGGTAACATGGGGTCGTGTCGATGATGTTCGAGCCGCGGCTGGGCGACCGGGACGCCTGGTCGATCGGTGACCGATGTTCGGCCGGACGGGTGCTCGAGTTGCTCAGCACCCGGACGGTATTCCTCGTCGTCCGCGAATGCTTCTACGGCACAACACGATTCGAGGACTTCACGACACGGATCGGCACCTCGGCGCCGGCGGTGTCGCGAGCGCTCAAACAGCTCGAGTCGGCGGGCATCGTGGAACGGGTGCCGTATCGGGAACCCGGCCGGCGCGAACGCGCGGAATACCGCCTGACCGCGGCCGGTGAGGACCTGCTGCCGGTATTCCTGTCACTGATGCAGTGGGGCGACAAATATCTGCAGGACGGGAAGCCGCCGCTGTCGTTCGTCGACCGGGAATCCGGAGCGGTGGTGGGGGTGCGCGTCACGCCTGAGCAGGGACCGGACAAGAAGGCCGACGAGCTCGAGATCCGGCTGAACTCGTCGGTGCCGGGTCAGCCCACGGGCCCCCGGGCGAGCGACGCCTGACCGGACTCGCTCTGTCCCGAGCGGTCCACCCAGGTGAGCGTGACGGTATCGCCCGGGTGATGCTGATCCATCGTGTTCGTCATGGTGGTCGCCGAATCGATGCCGTGGCCGTCCAGCCCGGTGATCACATCGCCCGGGGCCAAGCCCGCGGCCTGTGCCGGACCGCCACTCACGATATTGCGGACCAGCGCGCCGGAACCGTTGGCATCGCTCATCGTGATACCGAGGAACGCGGAATCGCCGATGTGCACGCGGTCCGAACTCTTGCCCGCCTGGATCTGCGCGGCGATCGTCTTCGCCTTGTCGATCGGAATCGCGAAGCCCTGACCACCGCTCGCGCCGAGCTGGAAACCCTGGGACGCGGCGGTGTTCACGCCGACCACCTGGCCGGAGGTGTTGATCAACGGGCCACCCGAATCGCCCGGCTGGATATTCGCGGCAACCTGGATGAGACCGGTCAACTGCTCGGCGGCGCCGGCCGATTCGTCACTGGCGGTGATGGAACGGTCCAGTGCGGTGACGCGTCCGGCGGCGGCGGTCGGGGAGCCGGTGCCGCCCGCGTTGCCGACACCCACGATGGCATCGCCGACCTTCACCTGGTCCGAATCGCCGAGCGGCGCCGTCTGCAACCCGGAGGCGCCCTGCAACTTCACCACGGCCAGATCGTCCTGCCGGTCGAATCCGGCGACGCTGCCGCTGTAACTGCGGCCGTTGCCGAGGTCGGTGACCGAGATGTCGGTCGCGCCTTCCACGACATGGTTGTTGGTGAGGATCGTGCCGTCGGAGCCCAGCACGATGCCGGTTCCGGCGCCCGCGCCGTTCTGCATGCCGAGTTCGGTATTGATCACGACGATGCCCGGCACCACCGCGTTGGCCGCCTGCTCCAGCGCCGTGGACTGCGGTTGCGAATCGACCGGCTGCACCACCGAACCCTGGCCGTGGCCGAACGGGGCCGCCTGGTTGGGGCCGTGCGCATCGATGCGGGATCCGACCAGGGCGATCGCGAGCGCCACCACCGCGACCAGGGCCGCCACCGCGCCGAAGGTCAGGCCGTGCCGAGGCGTGCGTCCGCGCGGGGAGTACTGCGGGTGAGGCTGACCCGGATACTGCCCCTGGTACGGCGGCTGACCCGGATAGCCGTGCGGGCCGTATGCCCCCGGCCGCTGTTCGTACGGTCCGGGCTGGTGCGGCCGATTGCCCTCGTTCGGATACACGCTCATCACGTCCTGTTCGGTCACATCCTGTGTGTCGGCTCGGACCCGGCCCCGACGCATCTGGATCCTCTATCAATTAAGCGCGCGATTCCTGAGAAGCGGCTGGGTGCTTGCCGTGGAACCGCCGACATGGGCTGGATCACGTCCGGCTTCCAGTTCTGACGAATCCGTGACGCTGCGGCCGTTGCGCTCGTTCGGGAGGGTTCGCCCGGGGCAATCCGCAGTACGCTCGCCGTTATGGCCGGATCGGGACTGCGCGCGGCCTGCGGAATCGTCTCCGCGGGGCTGGCGCTGGGCGCCGCGGAATTGGTGTCGGTCCCGGTGGGGGCGGGGAGCGCGCCATTGGCGGCGATCGGGGCGACGGTGGTCGACCACACGCCCGACGGGGTGCGGGAATGGGCGATCGACACCTTCGGCACGAACGACAAAATGATGCTGTATCTGCTGATGGGCGTGGTGGCGCTGATCGTCGCGGCGCTCGTCGGGGTGGTCGAGCAAACCGCGCGGCCGATCGGCTCGGTGGTGCTCGGCGTCTTCGGCATCGGGGCGGCGTGGGCTGCGCTCGAACGCCCGGCCGCCGACTGGACCTGGGCGCTGCCGTCGGTCGTGGGGGTGGTGCTGGCAATCGTCTCGCTGCGGTGGCTGATTCGGCGATACGAGGCGTTCGGTGCGCCGGCGATGGCGCGGGGTGGTGGCGACGGCGGGCCCGCGGCGCCGGGCTCGGGTGGCGGTGCCGGTGCGGGCAGGGGAGCTGGGGCCGGTGCGGAAACGGGTGCGCAAGACCCTGCCGGTAGCGAGGGCCCCGATGCGATGCCGGCGCTCTTCGAGGGAGACGACGCTCGCCTGAGTGCGCGCGGAGCCGCCTGGCCACGCGTGGTGAAACCCGATGTGGCGCAGGTCGATCGACGGCACATGATGCGGGGGATCGTCGGGGTGGGAGTACTGGCGGTGGCGGCCGGAATCGCCGGGCGCGTACTCGGGGCGAGCGCGCGCAGTGTGGCGGGGGAACGGGCGGCGGTGCGGCTGCCGCCGCCGAATGTGCCGGTGCCCCCGGTGGATCCGGCCGCGGATCTGCGAGTACCGGGACTGGCGTCGTATCTCACCCCTGATTCCGACTTCTACCGGATCGACACCGCGCTGACCGTTCCGCAGGTCAGCAAGGACACGTGGTCACTGCGGATCCACGGCATGGTGGATCGCGAAATCCTGCTCGACTACGCGGATCTGGCGCGCAGGCCGTCGGTGGAACGCTTGGTGACGCTGACCTGCGTATCGAATCCGGTCGGCGGCGATCTGATCGGCAATGCGAGCTGGCTGGGCTATCGGCTCGACGAATTGATCGCCGAGGCGGGCCCGCATCCCGACGCCGATATGGTCTTGTCCCGCAGTGCCGACGGCTTCACCGCCGGAAGTCCGCTCGCCGCGCTCACCGACGGGCGCGACGCGCTGCTGGCGGTCGGCATGAACGGTGAGCCGCTGCCCGTCGAGCACGGATATCCGGCCCGGTTGGTCGTGCCCGGCCTCTACGGTTACGTCTCGGCCACCAAATGGGTGACTGAACTCGAGATCACGAGATTCGATCGCGCTCAGGCCTATTGGACGCGGCGCGGCTGGTCCGAACGCGGGCCGATCAAAACCGGCACCCGCATCGACACCCCGCGCGGCGCCGTCCGGGCCGGGAAGGTGACGATCGCCGGTGTGGCCTGGGCACAACACCGCGGCATCGACGCCGTCGAGGTCCAGATCGACAACGGCCCATGGCAACCCGCCCGCCTGGCCGCCGAACCGTCCGTCGACACGTGGCGGCAATGGAGTTACGACTGGGATGCCGCCGCGGGGACCCATACGGTCCGCGCCCGCGCCACCGACGGCACCGGCACGGTTCAGACCGCGGAGGTCGCCGACGTCATTCCGGACGGGGCGAGCGGCTACCCCTCGCGGACGATCCGAGTCGGGTAGACGCGCGACCTCCGCCGGCGCGGCCGAGCGGGGGATATGCGGCCCGGCGCCGATCGGTGACGCGCACCGCGGCGAATGCGACGAGGTCCGCGTGGCGTACTGCCACGCGGACCTCGTATCGCGCTGCGCGCACCCTGTTCGGCGCGCCGGCCGAGCTCAGCCGGGGATGCCGGCCTTCTCCGGTTCGGAACCGGCCTCGGCCTCCTGCTGCTTTTTCGCCGAGCTGCCGACGAACAGGGCCGAAGCCACCACACCGATCAGCAGGATCGCGCCGGGCAGGATCATCGCCTGCCCGAGGGCCGTGCTGAACTTGTCGAGGATCTGCTCGGGAATATGGCCCATTCCGGTGCCGCCGCCCTCGCCGAACTGTCCGCTGCCCAGACCCTGCGCGGACATGCGGGCCGAGACCAGCGCGCTGATCGCGGCGCTACCGAGTACCGAACCGACCTGCCGGGTGGTGTTGTAGACACCCGCGCCGGCGCCGGCCTGGTGGATCGGAAGGTTGCGGGTGGCGGTCGACGCCAGCGGCGCCCAGATGCAGGAGTTCGACAGACCGGCGATGCCCGCGACCACCAGGAACAGCACGATCGAGCTGTCCGGCTTCATCAGTGCCGCGAAGCCGAAGACGGTCAGGGCGAACACCCCGAATCCGAGGGTGGGCAGAATGCGCGGCGGCATCCGGTCGGAGATCTTGCCGATGAACGGCGCGGTCAGACCGGTGACGATGGCCATCGGCGCGAAGACCAGCGCGGCGCGGGTCGGGGTGTATTCGCGCACGGCCTCCAGGTAGAAGTACGCCGGCACCATCAGCGAGGTGACCGCGGCGCCCATCGCGGCGATCGCGACGCTCGACATCGAGAAGTTGCGGTCGCGGAACAGGCTCAGCGGAACCAGCGGCTCGTCCTTGTTGCGCGCCTGGTTCACCACGAACAGACCCAGCACCACCAGTCCGGCGATGATCATCGTCCAGATCCAGGCGTCCCAGTCCCGGGTGTTGCCCTCCTGAATGCCGAAGACCAGCAGGAACATGCCGACACCGCTGAGCACCACGCCCACGAAGTCGAACTTGTGCTGGTGGGTCTCCAGATTCGGCACCAGCCACATCGCCAGCGCGAACGCGATCACGCCGATCGGCACGTTGATGTAGAAGATCCAGTTCCAGCCCTGCCAGTCGACCAGCACGCCGCCGAGGATCGGGCCGACCAGTGTCGCGAGGCCGGCGACGCCGCCCCACAGCCCCATCGCCGCGCCGCGCTTGTCCGGCGGGAAGGTGCGGGTGATGACGGCCATGGTCTGCGGCGTCATCAACGCCGCGCCCAGGCCCTGCACCGCGCGAGCCGCGATCAGCATCTCCACATTGGCCGATACCGCGCACCACAGCGAGGCCAGGGTGAAGACCGCGAGACCGGCCAGGTAGATGTTCTTCGGGCCGAAACGGTCACCGAGGCGGCCGGTGACCAGCAGCGGGACCGCGTAGGTGAGCAGATAGGCACTGGTCACCCAGATGACTTTGTTGATGTCGGTATGCAGGTCCTGCATGATCGCCGGATTGGCCACCGCGACGATGGTCATATCCAGCAGGATCATGAAGAACCCGACGACCAGCGCGGTGAGCGCCAGCCACGGATTTCTTTGCGATGTCATAGATTTCGTTCCTGTTCCCGGCATCGATCGACGACGACGACCGATGGGTGGTTCGTATGAAGGTCTCGGGGCGCGCCACGTACCTGCGCCCGATCAGTGCTCGGCAGTGGTCGCACCGCCTTTCCGCAGCTCGGCGAGTACGTCGTCGGTCAGGGCCGCACCCCAGTCATGGCCGAGGTCACCGGTCTTCTCGGGGCAACGGGTTCCGCCCTCGTCGAATTCCAGCCACGG
The DNA here is from genome assembly GCF_000308375.1 of Nocardia aobensis NBRC 100429. GTDB lineage: Bacteria > Actinomycetota > Actinomycetes > Mycobacteriales > Mycobacteriaceae > Nocardia > Nocardia aobensis. The sequence goes on from NZ_BAFQ01000153.1 coordinate 29,439, forward strand.
CAGCGAACCGTCGCGCAACTCCTCGATGAGACCGCGCAGCCACGTGACTTCGTGCCGCGCGAGCCCCACCAGATAGTCGATGACCATCCAGTACCGCCGGGGTACCTCGCGGGAGCGCGCCCATTCCCGGATGGCGTCGAGTTCGGTGATGTCGTTGTCCAGCCAGCCGATACGCTCGGTGATCAGGGCGATCACCTCGTCGACCGGAAGGTTGTGGGCCTCCGCCAGGCCGATGGGGAAGATCGGATACTCACGAATCGGCTGACGGACGATATCGGCGATGCGGGTGCGCAGCGCCGCGGTACCGGCTTCGGTGATGCGGTAGGTGGTGCGTTCCGGCCGGTTGCCCGAACGCTCGGTACCCTCCGCCTGGACCATGCCTTGTTCGGCCAGCCGGGTCACCGTGTGATAGAGCGAGCCGGGGCGAATCTTGAGCAGATTGTCCTTCCGGCGCTTGAGCAGCAGTTGATACATCTCGTACGGATGCATGCGGTCTTCTTCCAGCAGCGCCAGTACCGAGATCGCCAATGGCGTCAACGTGGCACCCGGCTGCTTGGACATCGGTCTCGACTCCCTTCGTCACTGCCGCCGCACACTACGCGGACGGCCCGACATGCTCCGGCTCAAATATTCCACGCCGAATATACGACGTGGAAGTGTGCCGGCACAAGGTGGTTCCACTCATGACGACGATCGAGCGTGCCCGAATGTGACACGAATCCGGGCGCCGGAAACGGCGAACGCCGGACCGCACCGCTCCGCAGAGCGATCCGGCCCGGCGTCCGGGCGATACGACCTATTCGGTGCGACCTATTCGGTGGGGGCGAAGGCCTCGTCGACGATCTCCTGCTGCTCCACCGCGTGCACCTTGGACGAACCCGAGGACGGGGCCGACATGGCACGGCGGGAGATGCGGCGCAGCTTGTTGAACCGGTCCGGCAGGATCTCCGGCAGGTTCAACCCGAAGAACGGCCAGGCGCCCTGGTTGGCCGGCTCCTCCTGGACCCACGCCAGATCCGTGGCGTTGGGGTAGGTCGCGAGCTTCTCGTTGAGCCGGTAGGACGGGATCGGGTACAGCTGTTCGATGCGCACGATCGCGACGTCGTCACGGTTCTTCTTGGCCTTCTCGGCGACCAGTTCGTAGTAGAGCTTGCCGCTGGTCAGCAGGATCCGCTTGACCTTCGACCGGTCGCCGTCGCCGCTCTCGTAGGTCGGCTCCTCGAGCACCGAGCGGAACTTCGCGTCGGTGAAGTCCTCGACGTTGGAGACGACGGCCTTGTTGCGCAGCATCGACTTCGGGGTGAAGACGATCAGCGGACGACGGATGCCGTCGAGCGCGTGCCGGCGCAGCAGGTGGAAGTAGTTCGACGGAGTGGAGGGCACCGCCACCGTCATCGAACCCTCGGCGCACAGCTGCAGGAACCGCTCGATACGGCCGGAGGTGTGGTCGGGGCCCTGACCCTCGTGGCCGTGCGGCAGCAGCAGCACGACCTCCGAGAGCTGACCCCACTTGGCCTCACCGGAGGAGATGAACTCGTCGATGATCGACTGCGCGCCGTTGACGAAGTCACCGAACTGCGCCTCCCAGAGGACCAGCGCGTCCGGGTTGCCCAGCGAGTAGCCGTATTCGAAACCGACGGCCGCGAACTCGCTCAGCGCCGAGTCGTGCACCGCGAACCAGCCCGGATTCTCGCTGCCGATGTTGTGCAGCGGGGTGTACTCGGCACCGGACTTGCGGTCGATGATCACCGAATGCCGCTGGGTGAACGTGCCGCGCCGGGAGTCCTGACCGGTCAAGCGCACCGCGCGGCCCTCGTCGATCAGGGTGCCGAAGGCCAGCAGCTCGGCGAAGGCCCAGTCGATCTTGCCCTCGTAGGCCATCTCGCGACGGCGCTCCAGCACCGGTTTCACGCGCGGATGCACGCTGAAGCCGTCCGGCACACCCAGGAAGGCGTCGCCGATGCGCTGCAGTACCGACTTGTCGACCGCGGTGACGACGGTGCCCGGCACGGTCTGCTCCTCCTCGACCGATTCGCTCGGCTCCGGCGGATACTTCTCCAGCTCGCGGACCTCGTTGAACACCCGCTCCAGCTGGCCCTGGTAGTCGCGCAGGGCGTCCTCGGCCTCTTTCATCGAGATGTCGCCGCGGCCGATCAGGGCCTCGGTGTAGGACTTGCGGACGCTGCGCTTGGTGTCGATGACGTCGTACATGTACGGCTGGGTCATCGACGGGTCGTCGCCCTCGTTGTGGCCGCGACGGCGGTAGCAGATGAGGTCGATGACCACATCCTTGTGGAACTTCTCGCGGAAGTCGGTCGCCAGGCGCGCCACCCAGGTGCAGGCCTCGGGATCGTCGCCGTTGACGTGGAAGATCGGCGCGCCGATCGACTTGGCGATATCGGTCGAGTACTCGGTGGAGCGGCTGTTCTCCGGTGCGGTGGTGAAGCCGATCTGGTTGTTCACCACGATGTGCACCGTGCCGCCGACGCGGTAGCCGCGCAGGCCCGACATGTTCAGCGTCTCGGCGACCACACCCTGGCCGGCGAAGGCCGCGTCACCGTGCAGCATCAGCGGCACGACCGAGAAGGTGCGCGCCTCCTCGCCCTTGGTGACCAGGTCTTCCTTGGTGAGCAGATCCTGCTTCGCGCGGACCAGGCCCTCCAGCACCGGGTCGACGGCCTCAAGGTGCGACGGGTTGGCCGTCAGCGACACCTCGATGTCGTTGTCGCCGAACATCTGGATGTAGGTGCCGTGCGCGCCGAGGTGGTACTTCACATCGCCCGAGCCGTGGGTGGCGGCCGGGTTCATGTTGCCCTCGAACTCGGTGAAGATCTGCGAGTACGGCTTGCCGACGATATTGGCCAGCACGTTCAGGCGGCCGCGGTGCGGCATGCCGATGACGACCTCGTCGAGCCCGTGCTCGGCGCACTGGTCGATGACGGCGTCCATCATCGGGATGGTCGACTCGGCGCCCTCCAGCGAGAAGCGCTTCTGGCCGACGTACTTGGTCTGCAGGAAGGTCTCGAACGCCTCGGCCGCGTTCAGCCGCGACAGAATGTACTTCTGCTGGGCGACGGTCGGCTTCTCGTGCTTCTGCTCGACCCGGTCCTGAATCCATTGCAGCTGTTCGGTTTCCAGGATGTGGGTGTACTCCACACCGACGTGGCGGCAGTACGCGTCGCGCAGCACCGAGAGCACATCGCGCAGCTTCATCCGTTCCTGGCCGTGGAAGCCCGCGACGTTGAATTCGCGGTCGAGGTCCCACAGGGTCAGTCCGTGCTGGGTGACGTCGAGGTCGGGGTGGCTGCGGAACTTGTCCTTCACCAGCCGCAGCGGATCGGTGTCGGCCATCAGGTGGCCGCGACTGCGATACGCCGCGATCAGCTCCTGGACGCGCACGCTCTTGTCGACACCGCGCTCTTTGATGTCCTTGCGCCAGCGGACCGGCTCGTAGGGCACACCCATGCCGTGGAAGATCTCGTCGAAGAATTCGTCGGAGATCAGCAGGTTGTGGATGGTGCGCAGGAAATCACCCGACTCCGCGCCCTGGATGATGCGGTGGTCGTAGGTGGAGGTCAGCGTCATCAGCTTGCCGATACCGATCTCGGCGAGCTGCTGATCGCTCATACCCTGGAATTCGGCCGGGTACTCCATGGCTCCCGCGCCGATGATCGCGCCCTGGCCGGGCATCAGCCGCGGCACCGAGTGGTTGGTGCCGATGGTGCCCGGGTTGGTCAGCGAGATGGTGACGCCGGTGAAGTCCTCGGTGGTGAGCTTGCCGTCGCGCGCCCGGCGCACGATGTCCTCGTAGGCGCTGTGGAACTGCGCGAACGACATCGTCTCGGTGTTCTTGATCGCCGCGACGACCAGGGTGCGGCTACCGTCCTTGCCCGGCAGGTCGATCGCCAGGCCGAGGTTGGTGTGCGCGGGGGTCACCGAATTCGGCTTGCCGTCGACCTCGGCGAAGTGGCGGTTCATGTTCGGGAACGCCTTGACCGCCTGGACGATCGCGTAGCCGAGCAGATGGGTGAACGAGATCTTGCCACCGCGGGTACGGGCCAGATGGTTGTTGATGACCAGACGGTTGTCGATCATCAGCTTCGCCGGAATGGCGCGCACGCTGGTCGCGGTCGGGATGGTCAGCGACGACGACATGTTCTTGACGATCGCCGCGGCCGGACCGCGCAGTACCTTCGACTCGTCGGCGGCCGGTTCGGCCGGAGCGGTCTTGGTGGGGGCGGCGTTGGAGGTCGGCGCCGGAGTGGTGCTGGCCTGCGGCTTGCTGCCGCGAGCCTGCGGCGGCGCGGCGGCGGCCGATGCGGCGGCGGTGGCCTTCGGTGCGGCCGGAGCCGCGGCGGCGGGTG
>NZ_BAFQ01000152.1 GCF_000308375.1 Nocardia aobensis NBRC 100429
GGCGGCCCGCGGCGGCTGGCTGCGGCGGCTCTGGACCGCATGCCTGGGCCATCCGCGGGTACTGACGGGCGTCATCGTGGCCGTGGTCGCGGGGGCCGGCGCGGAGGCCGCGGCACCGCTGGCGGCCAAGGCGGCGTTGGACCGCGCCCGGCTCGGCGAGGTCGGGGCGCTCGCGCCGATCGCCGGGATACTGGTCGCGCTGGCGGTGGCCCGATTCGCCGCGACCTACGGACGGCGGTGGCTCGCGGGACGGCTGGCGCTGGACGTACAACACGAGGTGCGGGTGGACCTGCTCACCGCACTGCACCGCTACGACGGGCCGCGGCAGGACCGGTTGCGCACGGGCCAGGTGGTGTCGCGATCGATCAGCGATCTGCAATTGGTGCAGGGACTGCTCGCGATGGCGCCGCTGTCCGCGGCGTCGCTGTTGATCTTCGTCTTCGCCGCGGTGGCCATGCTGGTGCTGTCGCCACCGCTGGCCCTGGTGTCGCTGCTGACCGTGCCGGTGCTGGCGCTGGTGGTGTACCGGGTGCGGCCGCGGCTGCACGCCGCCACCTGGTCGGCGCAGCAGCGCGCGGCCGATCTGGCCCAGCACGTCGAGGAGACCGTCACCGGCGTCCGGGTGGTGAAGGGCTTCGGCCAGGAATCGCGAATGGTGCGGATTCTGGAGGAGCACGGGCGGCGGCTCTACGCCCACCGGATGCGCGCGGCCCGCATCGACTCCCGGTTCGCGCCGACGGTGTCGGCGATTCCGCAGGCCGGGCTGGTGATCGTGATCGCGCTCGGCGGCACGCTGGCGCTGCACGGGGCGATCGGCGTCGGCACCTTCCTGGCCTTCGCGACCTACGTGACCATGATGGCGTCGAGCACCCGCATCCTGTCGAACGTCCTGGTCATGGCACAGCTGACCCGGGCCGCGGCCGAACGCGTCTATCAGGTCGTCGACGAGGCGCCGGAGAGCATCGACCCACCCGATCCGCAACCGCTGCCGGAGGGTCCGCTCGGCCTGCACATCCGGGGCCTCACCTTCGGATTCGAGCCCGGCCGCCCGGTCCTGCACGATCTCGATCTCACCGTGCGTCCCGGCGAGACGGTGGCGGTGATCGGACCTGCCGGTTCCGGGAAATCGACGCTGACGCTGCTGTTACCGCGCTTCCATACGCCCGAGGCGGGCCGGATCAGCCTCTTCGGGGCCGGACCGGACCAGGATCCGGAGACCGCCGGGATCGATATCGCGCGGGTGCGGGCCGCCGATCTACGCGCCGCGATCGGCGTCGTCTTCGACGAGCCGTTCCTGTTCTCCGACACCATCTCCGCCAATATCGCACTCGGTAAACCGGATGCCGATCCCGAGGAGATCCGGACGGCCGCGCGGATGGCCGCGGCCGACGAATTCATCCGCGCGCTGCCGGACGGCTACGACACCGTCGTCGGCGAGCGCGGCCTCACGCTCTCGGGCGGCCAGCGGCAACGCCTGGCCCTGGCGCGCGCCCTGCTCGCCGACCCGCGCATCCTCGTCCTGGACGACGCCACCTCCGCGGTGGACGCCGTCACCGAGGCCGCGATCTTCGACGCGCTGCCCGCCCACGGCCGCACCACGCTGATCCTCGCGCACCGCGAATCGACCCTGGCCCACGCGGATCGCGTCATCCGCCTGCCCGCACCGGGCGGACGTACGGCGGATCGGAGCGACAACGTCGAGGTCGAACCCGGCGACGTGGTCGAGCCCGGCCCTGGGGCGTCGACCGCCTCGGACCGCACCGAATACGCCTCGGCCCACGCCGACGGCGCCATCTTCGCACCCGCTGTCGAGCTGCCTGCGCACGACGGCGTGGGTCTCTCCGGCCCGCCCTCGGTCACACCTGCCCCTACGTCGGGCGCCAGCGGTACGCAGCGCCCGGACCGGCCCGCGCATCCCGCCGCGATGCCGCATTCCGAAGACGTTGTCGCCGTGGCTGATTCGGACCCCGAACCGGATGCGCCGCCCGAGATGCGGGCCGCCCTCGCGAGTCTGTCCCCGGCGACCGAACAACCGGAACTCGACGATCGCGAACTGGAACAGCCGGACCCCAAATTCCGGCTGGTGCGATTGCTGCGGCCGGTGCGCTGGCTGCTGGCGGCCGTGATCGCGCTGCTGGCCGTGGACGCGGGCATCTCGGTGGCTTTCCCCGCGCTCACCCGATTCGCGCTCGACGACGGCGTCGGACAGCATCGCGGCGCCGTGCTGGCGGTCGCGGCCCTCGCCGGGGTGGGTTTGGTGCTCCTGAGCTGGGTGGACGAGGCAGTGGGAACCCGGCTCTCCGCACGCGGCGGCGAACGGGTGCTGTACGGGCTGCGGGTGCGCAGCTATGCCCACCTGCAACGACTCGGCCTGGACTATTACGAACGCGAACTGTCCGGCCGGATCATGACGCGGATGACGACCGATATCGACGCGCTGTCGACCTTCCTGCAGACCGGGCTGGGCACCGCCCTCATCAGCCTGGTCACGGTCGCGGGCATCGTGATCGCGCTCCTGGTGATCGACGCCGCCCTGGCCGTGGTGGTCTTCGTGGCGCTGCCGCCACTGCTCGTGGCGACCCTGTTCTTCCGCCGTGTCTCGGCGTCGGCGTATTCGGCCTCGCGGGAACGGGTGGCCACGGTCAACGCCGACTTCCAGGAGAACGTGGCGGGCCTGCGCGCGACCCAGGCCTACCGCCACGAGGCCGAGGCCGCCCGCCGGTTCACCGACTACTCCGATCGGTACCGCCGGGCCCGGTTGCGGGCCCAGCGCGCCATCGCGCTGTATTTCGCGTTCGTGCTGGCCTGGGCGGATCTGGCGCAGGCGGCGGTGGTGTACCTGGGTGCCCGTGAGGTGGCACACGGCACCACGACCGCCGGCACCCTGGTCGCCTTCGTGCTCTACCTGAGCCTGCTGTTCGGGCCGATCACCCAGCTTTCCCAGGTCTTCGACGGCTATCAGCAGGCCCGGGTCGGGTTGCGGCGCATCGAAACACTGCTGCACACCCCGTCCTCGATCGCTCCCGATCCGGCCGACGCGGTCGAGATCGCGGGCGGGCTGCGCGGTGAGGTCCGCTTCGACGGCGTCACCTTCCGCTACCCCGACGCCAGAACACCTGCGCTGGAAGATGTTTCCCTGCACATTCCGGCCGGTTCGACCCTCGCGCTGGTGGGTGAGACCGGGGCGGGCAAGTCGACGGTGGTCAAACTGCTGGCGCGGCTCTACGACCTTCCTCGCTCGCATCCGAACGCGGACGAGGCCGCCGCGGCGGACCACTCCGGATCCATTCGCGTCGATGAGATCGATATCCGGGACTACCGGCTCGCGCAGTTTCGTGCCCGGCTCGGGGTGGTCCCTCAGGAAGCTCACCTGTTCACCGGCGACGTGGCCGGCAACATTGCATTCGGGAAACCTTGTGCCACATCGGCCGATATCGCCCGGGCCGCCGCGGCGGTCGGCGCGCTCGAGATGATCGAGACACTGCCGCGGGGTATGGCCCAGCCGATCGGTGAGGGCGGGCGCGGGCTCTCGGCGGGGCAGCGCCAGCTGATCGCGCTGGCGCGTGCGGAACTGGTCGATCCGGATCTGCTGTTGCTCGACGAGGCCACCGCGGTCCTGGATCCGGCGAACGAGGAGAAGGTGCTGGTAGCGAGCAGATCGCTGGCACGCGGGCGCACCACGGTGATCGTGGCGCATCGTTTGGCGACCGCCGCGCGCGCCGATCGGATCGCGGTCGTGGCGCACGGGCGGATCGTGGAATTCGGCGCGCACGCGCAATTACTGGCGGAGCGCGGAATCTATAACCGACTCTGGGAGGCAGCCGATTCCGACGAAGGAATATTCTCGACACGGGACGAGTCGTCACCTATGAGGCTGGGTCTGTCCGGGGGTCGTTAACCGGACAGTGGCGCGGCGGTGCGCCTACGCGTGGCCGCGCTGGGGCACGCTGTCACGGCTGGGCCTATCCTCAGAAAGGGCGCATCGGCGCACATCGTGCCGATCGACCCGTGCCGGGCACGTCACAAACGTCGCAGCGCGAAGAACGAAATGAGGCGAACACCTGCTGTGAGCAGCTCAACATCCCAGTTCGGACAGAACCAGTGGCTCGTCGACGAGATGTACCAGAAGTACAAGCAAGATCCGTCGTCGGTCGATGAGAGCTGGCATGAGTTCCTCGCCGACTACACACCGGAATCGCCGGGTGAGACAGGTAACAGCAGTCCCGTCGCGTCCGCGCCGACCGCCGCCCCCAGCGCGCCGGCCACTCCGGCTCCGGCCAACCCGAACGCATCCAACTCCGCGCCGAGGACCGCCCCCACCCCGGCGCCCGCCCCGGCTCCGGCGCCGGCGCCCCCCGCACCTGCCGCACCCGCC
>NZ_BAFQ01000151.1 GCF_000308375.1 Nocardia aobensis NBRC 100429
CGGTAAGTCGGTGTTGTTCGATGGTCGGTCGGGTGAGCCGTTCCCGTATCCGGTGGCGGTGGGTTACATGTACATCCTGAAGCTGCATCACCTGGTGGACGACAAGATCCACGCGCGGTCGACGGGTCCGTACTCGATGATCACCCAGCAGCCCCTCGGTGGTAAGGCGCAGTTCGGTGGTCAGCGTTTCGGTGAGATGGAGTGCTGGGCCATGCAGGCCTACGGCGCGGCCTACACGTTGCAGGAGCTGCTGACCATCAAGTCCGACGATGTGGTCGGTC
>NZ_BAFQ01000150.1 GCF_000308375.1 Nocardia aobensis NBRC 100429
GCCCCCGTCCGTTTAGCTAAAGTGAGAGTGGTGCCCGACGATTTGCCTCAACCCCTGCGCTCCGATGCCCGCGACAACCGCGAACGCATCCTGGAGGCGGCTCGCGCCCTGTTCGCGACCGAGGGCTTGGACGTGCCGATGCGCGAGGTCGCCCGCCGCGCGGGAGTCGGCCCGGCCACGCTGTACCGGCGCTTCCCGACCAAGCAGATCCTGGCCACCGAGGCGTTCGCGGAACAGATGCACGCCTGCCGGGCCGTGGTGGACGAGGGACTCGCGGAGCCGGACGCGTGGCGAGGCTTCTGCCTCGTGATCGAGAAGCTCTTCGCACTGCACGCTCGCAGCCGAGGCTTCACCGAAGCCTTCACGGCCACCTTTCCGCACGCGCTGGATTTCACCACCGAACGCGAATACGCACTGAAAGCCGTTGCCACACTGGCACATCGAGCGAAGGACGCCGGTCGGCTGCGGCCCGATTTCGTCGTCGACGACCTGATCCTCATGCTCCTGGCCAACCGAGGCATTCACATCGGCTCGCCGGCCGCCCGGGTCGCCGCCTCGCGCCGCTTCGCCGCCTTCGTGATCCGAGCCTTCGCCACCACCGCCGACACCACGCCACTCCCCCCTGTCGCGCGCGTAGCACCCGCGGTCATCTGACGCGCCGATACCGGCGGTGGCGCGGGTCACTGCTTTCCGGCCGCTCACCGGCCGATTGCCGGGCGGGCGCGCGGCGCATGTAACCTTTCCTCCCAGGAACTCGCACCTGAGGCGGGTTCACCCCAGCCTGGTGTGGTCAGAAGGGAGATACCGATGGGTAAGCGTGGGCGTAAGAAGCGCAGCCGCCGTAAGAATGCGGCCAACCACGGCAAGCGGCCCAACTCCTGAGCCGTCGCGCCGTGCGCCCCGGGACCGCCCAGCGGACTCGGTGCACTGCTGAAAACGACAATGCGGCACGCCATCATGGATGGCGTGCCGCATTCGTTCGTGCGGTCAGGACTCGCGTTCGACCCGGGTTTCGGTGATGGTGATCGACCGCCGGATGTCGAGAGTGAGCCGCTCGCGCAGGGATTCGGGGGCACGATCCCCACCGCATTTGCGACTCAGCAGGCGCTTGAGCTTCTCTTCCAGACCGTATGCCTCGATACACGGCGAGCAATGGTCCATGTGGTGCTGCAATCGCGCCCGCGTGGCCTCGTCGCATTCGCCGTCGAGAATCAGCCAGACGTCGGTGAGTACCGCCGAACAGTCCAGTTCCATCTCGTCCCCGGCACCCCGATCGTCGTGCTCGTGCCCACTCGTGCTCACTGGGTTACCTCCTGACGCGCCCCGTTGCCCGTTCGGTTCCGATCGAAACCCCGCTCGTGCGCGACATCGGCCAACAGCCCCTTGAGCTGTTTGCGCCCGCGGTGCAGCCGGGACATGACGGTGCCGATCGGGGTCCCCATGATGTCGGCAATCTCCTTGTAGGGGAAGCCCTCCACATCGGCGTAGTACACCGCCATCCGGAATTCCTCCGGCAGCGACTGCAGTGCCGCCTTGATGTCGTCGTCGGGCAGCGCCTCCAACGCCTCCATCTCCGCCGAGCGCAGACCGGTGGAGGTGTGCTCGGCCGTGGCGGCGAGCTGCCAGTCGGTGATCTCGTCGGTGGGGTACTGCGCGGGCTGGCGCTGCTTCTTGCGATAGGAGTTGATGTAGGTGTTGGTGAGGATCCGGTACAGCCAGGCCCGCAGGTTGGTGCCCTCCCGGAAGGACCGGAAGCCCTGGTATGCCTTGGCGAAGGTCTCCTGCACCAGATCCTCGGCGTCGGCCGGGTTGCGGGTCATTCGCAGGGCCGCACCGTAGAGCTGATCCAGCAGCGGCAGCGCGTCACGCTCGAAACGCCGCGCGAGTTCGGCCTCGTCGGCCGTGGAGCGCACGGTCGAATCGCCGTCGATCTCCGCGTCCTCGGCGTCGCGAGCCTCGGCATCCTCGGACGCCGTGTCGTCGTCCACCGGGTCGTCGGGGATCTCGATATCTTCCGGTCGGGAACCGCCCGCGGTGTCACCGCGGGGGCGATCGGCCGCCAGTTCGTCGTCGCTCGTCACGGAAGTCCCTTCGGTCGCCGTAGCATCTGAATCTACCGCGCGCGAGGGTCGCCGATCGAACCCGGTGTTCGGGACGATGATGTCGATCAGCGGGTACGACAGCGAGTCGCCGGTCGTTACCGGGCGTTCGTCGACGAGGACGGTCACCGGCATCTCCTTCGAACTTTTCCGATCTCGAGCGGCTGCGAAGGCAGCTGCGCTGTGCTGGCGGAACAGTGCAACATGCACGACCCCGACTGTGTTCCCGCCGGACGCGTCACACCCGGCGTACATGCGATTGCCGGGTGTGAACGGGCGCCGCTAGGGTGACCGGCATGGCCGCATCGACACCCGCGATCCGGGCGCTGACCCAGGCGAAGGTGCCCCATGTGGTGCATTCCTATCCGCACGATCCGCGCAGCGAGTCCTACGGCGAAGAGGCCGTCACCGCTCTGTCGGAGCGGGTGGGTGTGACGGCCGCTCAGATCTTCAAGACGCTGGTCATCGAACTGTCGACCGGCACGCCCGCGGTCGCGGTGCTCCCGGTTCCGCAGTCGCTGTCGCTGAAGGCGGCGGCCGCGGCGCTGGGCGCACCCAAGGCGGCCATGGCCGACAAGGCGAAGGCCCAGCGCATCACCGGTTACGTCCTGGGCGGCGTGTCGCCGCTCGGACAGAAGCGCGCACTGCCCACTGTGCTGGACGAATCCGCCCTGAGCTGGGATCGCATCCTCTTCAGCGCCGGCAAGCGCGGGCTCGAGATCGAACTCGCCCCCGCCGAGCTGATCCGGCTGACCGGCGCGGTCACAGCGCCCGTCGTCGCCTGATTTCTCGCAGCCTGGGAGATCCGACCACGCGAATCGGAAATATTTGCATGTAACAACTAGTTGGTGTATACAAATAGTTGATTGATACAAGTAGTTTTCGGCCGGTACGCGGTCGAGCGGGCGACAGCGGGAGGTCCGATACATGGACAGCGAGCAGGTGATCGATCAGATCGCCCAGCAGCTGATTCGGCTGGGGCGGATCCGGGAGCGGACGAACGCCCAGGTGGCGGCGACCTCGCACGGCGATGTCGACCTCTCGGCCTACCGCATCATCTTCCGCCTGCTGTGGGACGGCCCGATGCGCTCCGGCGCACTGGCCGAGGCCATGTACTCCGACGCTTCCACGATCAGCCGCCAGGTGGCGGCCCTGGTCAAGCGGGGCCTGTTGCGCCGCGAGGCCGATCCCAGCGACGGCCGCGCCAGCGTCCTGATCGTCACTGACGCCGGCAAGGAGATGGCCGCCCAGCTGCGCGCGCGGCGCAACGAGATGATCGGCCGCATTCTGACCGACTGGAACGACCCCGACCGCGAGCAGTTCGCGGTCCTGCTGCACCGCTTCGTCGACGACTACGAAGCCGCGCGACCGGCGATACTCACCCTCCCCTCCCCCACGGAAGGCCCTGCGACGGAGAAGAATTCGTGACCACGACCACCACCCCGGCCGCAGCCGGCACCACCCCGGACGCCGCGGGCTTCACCCACCGGCAGGTGCTGGTGATCATGAGCGGCCTGATCCTCGGCATGCTGCTGGCCTCACTGGACCAGACCATCGTGTCCACGGCCATTCGCACCATTTCCGACGACCTCAGCGGCTATTCGCTGCAGGCGTGGGTCACCACCGCCTACCTCATCACCGCCACCCTCAGCACGCCGCTGTACGGGAAATTGTCGGACATGTTCGGGCGCAAGCCCTTCTATCTGGCGGCGATCGCCATCTTCGTCGCCGGATCGCTGCTGTGCACCATGGCTCAGTCGATGTACGAACTGGCCGCCTTCCGCGCATTCCAGGGGCTGGGCGCGGGTGGGCTGATGTCGCTGGCGCTGACCATCATGGGCGATATCGTCTCGCCGCGTGAGCGCGCCCGCTATCAGGGCTACTTCCTGGCCGTCTTCGGCACCTCGAGCGTCGTGGGGCCCGTGCTGGGCGGCCTGTTCGCCGGTCAGCCGGCCATTCTGGGCATCGACGGCTGGCGCTGGGTGTTCCTGGTCAACGTCCCGATCGGACTGCTCGCCTTCGCCGTGGTCACCAAGGTCCTGCAGCTACCGCGGCGCCCGCATCCCGGTGTGCGGATCGACTGGTGGGGCGTGCTGATGCTGGCGGTCGGCATCGTCCCGCTGCTGGTCGTGGCCGAGCAGGGCCGGGAATGGGGCTGGGGCAGCCCGGACGCCATCGCCTGCTATCTGATCGGCGTGGTCGGCGTTCTCGGCTTCGTCGCGGTCGAGGCGAAACTCGGCGATCTGGCCCTGATTCCGCTGCGGATGTTCAAGAATTCGACCTTCGCTCTGGGCGTGGTCATTTCGTTCGTGGTGGGCGCCGGCATGTTCGGCGGGATCTCCCTGCTGCCGCAGTATCTGCAGGTGGTGCGCGGATCGAGTCCGACGGTCGCGGGACTCCAGATGCTGCCCATGGTGCTCGGCATGATGACCGCCTCGGTCATCGCGGGTCAGACCATCTCCCGCACCGGCCGCTACCGCATCTTCCCGCTGATCGGCGCCGGCCTGCTGACGCTCGGACTGTTCCTGCTGCATCTGATCGGCGCCGACAGCCCGCTGTGGCTGGTGATGATCTTCATGGCGATCACCGGATTCGGCCTCGGCAACCTCATGCAGCCGCTCACGCTGGCATTGCAGAACGCATTGCCGCCGAAGGATATGGGCGTGTCCACCGCGGCGGCCACCTTCTTCCGGCAGATCGGCGGCACCTTGGGCGTGGCGGTCTTCCTGTCCATCCTGTTCGCACAGCTGACACCGCATATCAGCGACGAATTGCACAGTGCGGCAACGCAACCGGCCTACCAGCAGGCGGTGATCGACGGTGCGCACAGCAGCAATCCGGCCGATGCGGCGCTGTCGAAAGGCCTACTTTCCCACGATGTTTCGGCAGCGGGCCAGGTGATGAGCGACAGTTCGGTGATCCAGCAGTTGAATCCGACGCTGGCCCGCCCGTTCCAGGTCGGTTTCGCCGATTCGATGGATACGGTATTCCTCGCCGTCACGGCCATCGCCGGGATCGCGCTGCTGCTGGTGGTGTTCTGGAAGGAAGTGCCGCTACGCACGGCGGGTGGGCTGCAGGCGAGTGCGGAGCCGGGTCCGGCGGCGACTCCGCGGAGGTGATCCGGCGCGGGCGGCAACACTCCGCCGGACACGCTGCGCCACACCCACGATTCCCGCCAATTACCGGAAGCTCACCTGTCTCTGTGCGTTACTGGTCGAGCAGTTCGTTCTCCCCCGATTCGTTCCGAACCGAGGATGTGATGCGAAATGATTCATCGTCCGCGCGTACGTAGCCTGCTCGCCGCGACCGCCGGCGTCGCACTGCTCACCCTGGGATCCGGTCTGCTGACGGCAGCGCCCGCCGGCGCTGCTCCGAGCGCGCCGGTCCCCGTTTACGATCCGAACTATCCGCTCGGCGGCGACGCCGAACATCCGGGCACGCCGGAGCAGGATCCACAGGCGGAGAAGGCCGAGAAGCTGGGCGGCCACGCCACCACCGACATCATAGAACTGGCCACCGACACCACCACGAAGATCGTCGAGATGGGCGCCGACGTCCTGAAATGCGGGCTGAATATCGCGATACCGTCCGTGAAATGTGACTAGCGGCAGGCGAACAGCGCCGGGCCGGGTTCAGATCAGGCTGATCTGCCCGGCCTGTTCGCTGCCCGCGCCCGGCATCGGATCCAGCAGCTGCGGACCGTTGTTGCGCACCGAATTCACCAGTGGCGAGACCGGCCGCGCGACGATCGACGAAATCACCTGCGGCTCAGGGGTTTCCAGTAGTTCGTGCGGCGCCGGATGGTCGGGGTCGAGCCAGGCGCCCCAGTGTTCGCGCGGCATCATCAGCGGCATCCGATCGTGGATGCGGGTCAGATCGCCCACCGCGTCGGTGGTGAGGATCGTGCAGGACATCAGCGGGGCCATATCCCGCTGTGCCGGATCCCGCCACACCGACCACAGTCCGGCCATGTACAACCGGTTCCCCTCCGCATCCGACATGTAGTACGGCTGTTTCACGGCCTTGCCGGACCCGGTGGGATGCGGTTCGGTGAGCCACTCGTACCAACCGTCCATCGGAACCAGACAGCGACGCTTCTTCACCGAATCCCGGAACGAGGGTGCGGTGGCGGCACGGTCGGCGCGGGCATTGAACAGCGGCTTGCCCTTGGCCGGAACCCCCGGTTCGGCGGCCTTGGTCCACACCGGGATCAGACCCCAGCGCATGCGGCGAATCCGCAGGGCGGGGTCGTCGTCGGGGTGGTCGTGGTCGTGGCGGCGAACGACCGTGAGGATCTGATTCGTCGGGGCGACGTTGTAGTTGGCGCCGTCTCCGGATCTACCGCCCTTGTCACCATCACCGCCGGGCGCCGCTTTTCCTCGGGCGGAATCGCCGCCCGGCGCCCCGTCGGCGGTCTCGTCGAGGGCATCGAGTTCGACCGCCAGCCGGGCCGGATTCGCCGTGGTCGCATATCTGCCGCACATATCTCCATGCTGCCATCGCGGACCGACAGAATCCGTAGGCTCGGCCTTACCCGCACAACGAGACGAATCCAACTGAAGGCGATTGACATCACATCGCGAATGTGAGAACTTTTTGCCACAACTCTCTCATTAGGGGTCGCCGCACCATGTCCACCACCGAGTCCACCGCCACCACCGCGTCGGCGCAGGCAGCCGAATCCGCTCGGCCCACCGAGCTCTCCTCACTCAATCCGGCCACGGGCGAGGTCATCGCCACGCACCCCATCGCCGACGACGAGGCGGTGCGCGCGGCCGTCACCAAGGCCCGCGCGGCCGCCGCGACCTGGGGCGGCCTCAGCTTCGCCGATCGCAAGCGAGCGCTGCTGCGCTGGTCCAGCCGCCTCGTCGCCCGTGCCGACGAATTCTGCGATCTCATCCACGCCGAGAACGGCAAACCGCGCGACGACGCGTACCTGGAATTGATGCTGGCCCTCGAACACATCGCCTGGGCCGCCAAGAACGCCGAGAAGGTCCTCAAACCGAAGAAGGTCTCACCCGGCGCCCTGATGTCGAACTTCGCGGCGTCGATCGAACAGCGGCCGCTGGGCGTGGTCGGGGTGATCGGCCCGTGGAACTACCCCGTCTACACCCCCAACGGCTCGCTCGCCTACGCGCTGGCCGCCGGCAACACCGTGGTGTTCAAGCCGAGCGAATACTCCACCGCGATCGGCAACTTCGTCGGCCAGGCTTTCGTGGACGCCAACCCCGGCCTGCCCGAGGGCGTTTTCGTCACGATCAACGGCTTCGGCGCGACCGGTGCCGCGCTGGTGCGCGCCGGGGTCGACAAGATCGCCTTCACCGGCTCCACCGCGACCGGCAAGAAGATCATGGCCGCCGCGGCCGACACACTGACTCCGGTGCTGCTGGAATGCGGCGGCAAGGACGCGGTGATCGTCGCCGCCGACGCCGATATCGCGGCGGCAGCCGACGCCGTGGCCTACGGCGCGACCATGAACAGCGGCCAGACCTGCGCCGGGGTCGAACGCGTCTACGTCGACAAGTCGATTCGCGAGCCGTTCCTGGCCGAGGTGAAGAAGATCCTGTCGAACGTGCACGCCGGATCCGACGACAAGGCCTCCTACGGTCCGATGACCATGCCCTCGCAGGTCGACATCGTGCGCCGGCACATCGAATCGGCGCTGGCCAACGGCGGCACCGCGGTGCTGGGCGGCCCGGAATCGGTGCACGCGCCGTATATCGAGCCGGTGGTGCTGGTCGATGTCGACGAGAGTTCCGACGCCGTCTGCGAGGAAACCTTCGGCCCGACCGTCACCATCCGCACCGTCGAGAACATCGACGAGGCGGTCGACCTGGCGAACAACTCCAAGTACGGCCTGGGTTCGGCGGTCTACTCGCGCAAGCACGGGCGCGCGATCGCCCGCCGCCTGCGCGCCGGTGCGACCTCGGTCAACTCGGTGCTCGGCTTCGCCGCCATCGCGTCGCTGCCCTTCGGCGGTGTCGGCGACTCCGGTATCGGCCGTATCCACGGTGCGCCCGGTCTGCTGGAGTTCACCAGCCCGCATTCGATCGCGGTGCAGCGCTTCGCCATTCCGGGTATGGCGCTGCTGAGCTACAAGCGCACCGACAGCACGATGAAGCTGCTGCGCAAGGTGGTTCCGCTGCTGCACGGCCGCAACAAGTAGAAGCATCTCGATCGGGCCCGCACCCAATGGTGCGGGCCCTTTCGCGTGCCGAAAACGGCCGTGGCTACCGGCGAGATCCCGCATGAGGGCGCAAATGTCCGAATCCAGCAAATAAACGAGCATACGTCGGAGATCACAAAACCGCGCTCCCTGCACACGGGGTCGGCTCTCATGCGCGAAGATGGTCCGGTGAGTTTCTGGCCCGCGCCCCACATCGACCATGCCGTGCACGCGACCGTCACCCTGCCCGGGTCCAAATCGATCACCAACCGGGCACTGATTCTGGCCGCGCTCGCCGACCGCCCCTCGACGATCACCGGCGCCCTGCGCAGCCGGGACACCGAGCTGATGATCGCGGGCTTGCGCGCGATGGGCACCGAAATCACCGGTGACGGCGACACCCTCGCTGTCACCCCGCCGACGCAATTGCACAACGCCACCGTCGATTGCGGACTGGCCGGCACCGTGATGCGGTTCCTGCCGTCGGTGGCCGCGCTCGCGCACGGCGATGTCGCGTTCTTCGGTGACGAGCAGGCGCAGCTGCGCCCGCTGCACACGATTCTCGACGCGCTGCGCAGCCTCGGCGTCGACATCGACGGCAACACCCTGCCCTTCGTCGTCCACGGCGCCGGGACGCTGCGCGGCGGGTCGGTCACCATCGACGCCTCCGGTTCCTCGCAGTTCGTCTCCGGGCTGCTGTTGTCGGCGGCGCGTTTCGAGACCGGGATCACCGTGCAGCACGAGGGCGCACCGCTGCCGTCCATGCCGCATATCGAGATGACGGTGCAGATGCTGCAGCAGGCCGGGGTGCGGGTGCAGGCGCCGGCCGATCCGCGCAAGGAACAGGTCTGGACCGTCGAGCCGGGGCCGATCCACGCCGTCGACTGGGACGTCGAACCGGATCTGTCCAACGCCACTCCCTTCCTGGCCGCGGCTGCGGTGACCGGTGGTGAGGTGACGATTCCGCACTGGCCGCAGCTGACCACCCAGGCCGGTGACGTGATCCGCGAAATCCTGGTCCGGATGGGCGCGGAGGTGCGGCGCTTCGACGGCAAATTGACCGTGCGCGGCCCGCGGTCCCTCGCCGGTATCGATATCGACCTGCACGATGTGGGCGAGCTGACGCCGACCGTGGCCGCCCTGGCCGCACTGGCCGACTCCCCCTCGCGGTTGCGTGGAATCGCCCATCTGCGGGGACACGAAACCGATCGGCTGGCCGCGCTGACCACCGAGATCAACCGCCTCGGCGGCAATGTCACCGAAACCGAGGACGGGCTGAGCATCGAGCCGGCGCCGCTGCAGGGCGGCCAGTGGCATTCCTACGCCGATCACCGGATGGCCACGGCGGGAGCGATTCTCGGCCTGCGCGTACCCGGCGTGAGCATCGAGGACATCGGCACCACTGCCAAGACACTGCCCGAATTCGTCACCCTGTGGGAATCGATGCTGGCGGGCGCCGGCGCCTTATCGGGTGAGGGAGCGGCCCACTGAGGCGCCGGGAGTACGACGAATCCGATGTCCGGGTCCGCCCGGGCAGGGGTTCGCGACCCCGCACCAAGACCCGGCCGGAACACCGAGACGCGGTGTCGGCCATGGTGGTTTCGGTGGATCGGGGGCGCTGGGGGTGTGTGCTCGGCGACGATCCGGATCGCCGCGTGGTCGCGATGCGGGCGCGGGAACTGGGCCGCACGCCGATCGTGGTGGGCGATCAGGTGGATGTGGTCGGCGACCTGACCGGCCGGCCCGACACCCTGGCGCGGATCGTCCGCGTCGCCGATCGCCGAACGGTGCTGCGCCGCACCGCCGACGACACCGATCCCTTCGAACGCATCGTGGTGTCGAACGCCGAGCAGTTGTTCATCGTCGTGGCGCTGGCCGATCCGCCGCCCCGCACCGGCTTCGTCGAACGCGCCATGGTGGCCGCGTATGCCGGTGGGCTGCAACCGATTCTGTGCCTGACCAAACACGACCTCGCCGCCGACTCCGAATTCGCCTCGGAATTCGCGGATCTGGATCTGACCATCGTCTACGGCGGCCGCGACGATCCGCTGGAACCCATTCGCGACCTCCTGCGGGATTCACTGACCTGCCTGCTCGGCCACTCCGGTGTCGGCAAGTCCACGCTGGTGAATCGCGTTGTCCCCGAAGCGGAACGAGCCGTGGGGACGGTCTCCGGGGTCGGCAAGGGCCGCCATACCTCGACCCAGTCGGTGGCTCTGCCGCTCGAGGGCGGCGGCTGGGTCATCGACACCCCCGGCATCCGCTCCTTCGGCCTCGCCCACATCTCGCCCGACGACGTGATCGCCGCCTTCCCCGACCTGTCCGAGGCCATCGAGGACTGCCCCCGCGGCTGCACCCACCTCGGCCCGCCCGCCGACCCGGAATGCGCACTGGACGAACTACCCGGCAAGGAACGACGGGTCGCGGCGATCCGGCTGCTGCTGACGGCACTGAATTCCAACGATCCGTGGGTCGTCGGCAACGGCTGAGGTGCTCACTCGGCGCGTTCCGGGCGCGGAGTCGCCGCCAGGCTCGCCTGCCCGATCCAATGCGGTACCTGCCGCCGAATCGATGCCGGGCCCACGATCTCGGTCGTTTCGTCCCGTAGCGCCGCCGCCCAGCTCCGGTCGCCCCGCCAGATCTCGGTGAGCTGCCGCAACGTGCTGCGCACGGTCGCCGCGATCTCGAATCCGGGGTCGTAGTCGCAGATCGCCGCGGTACCGCGCTCGACCAGCAGCCACCAGTGCGCCTCCTTGCCGGGGACATCGGTGAACTCGACCGCCAGAACCGTCCGCTCGTCGGGCCACGCCCGGATCGGTATCGTGCGACGGATATCCCACAGCAACAGGTGCGGATCCAGATCCCGGTCGCCGAGATCGCCGATCCAGCGCACCCCCCACGCTCCGAGCGCCTGCACGACGGTCGACAGCTCTCGTCCGGCGTCGGTCAGGATGTAGGCGGCGCGTCCATCGACACCGATCTCGCGACGCAGTACCCCGGACCGCTCCAGCGAGCGCAGACGACGGGAGAGCAGAGCGGGTGACATCTTCGGATTGCCCCGCCGCAGCTCGTTGAAATGTGTACTGCCCAAGAGTAGTTCGCGCACGACCAGCAGCGTCCACCGCTCGTCGAGGACATCCATGGCCTTGGCGATCGGGCAGAACTCCCCGTAGCCGGACACACAACCAGTAGACCACTCGGCGCGCCCCGGGTACAGATGTTGAACTGGCCGACGCTACCGCCGCCGCCGGATGCTAGCGATATGACAGTTATCCATCCCACCCAGCAATCACCCGTCGACCTCACCGAACGCACACACGCACTCTGGGCCCTCGGCGACTATCCCCGCGTCGCGGACACCGTCATCCCCGGCCTGGGCCGGCGCCTGGTTCGAGCCTGCGATATCCGTCCCGGCCGGCGAGTGCTCGATATCGCCGCCGGAGCGGGGAATGCGGCCATTCCGGCGGCCGAAGCCGGAGCGGACGTCATCGCCAGTGACCTGACGCCGGAAATGTTCGACGCGGGCCGGGCCGCGGCGGCCGCCCGCGGTATCCACCTCACCTGGGAGACCGCCGACGCCGAGGCGCTGCCGTACGACGACGGCCGATTCGACGTCGCCATGTCCTGCGTCGGCATCATGTTCGCCCCGTCGCACCGGGCGGCCGCCGACGAGCTGCTCCGCGTGACCGCGCCGAAGGCGACGATAGGGCTGATCAACTGGACACCGGAGGGATTCATCGGCGAAATGTTCGCCATCGTGAAGCGGTTCGCGCCGCCACCGCCGCCCGGTGCGCAATCGCCGCTGCTGTGGGGCACCGCCGACCACCTCCGGGACCTGTTCGGCGACCGCGTCACCGACCTGCACATCGAGCGCGAATTCGCGACGGTGGAATGTTTCGCCGACGGGGACCGCTTCCGTGACTTCTTCAAGGCCAATTACGGTCCCACGGTCGCCGTGTACAAAGCCCTGGCCGGCGACCCGGATCGCATCGCCGAACTGGACCGCGCCCTCGCCGACCTGGCCGCTCGCCACGACCTCGGCGGCGGGCGGATGCGCTGGGAGTACCTTCTGGTCACCGCCCGGCGGGCGTGACGCGGTTCCGATCCGCCCGCCGAGTGCGGAGACCGGCCGTGTTCAGGCCGAGGTCGGCAGCCGGCGCTCGCCGTGCGTGATCGCCGCGACCAGATCGTCGTAGCCGTTGACCAGTTCTGCCACCCGGAACCACGCCGCGTGCAATGCCAGATCGTCGGTGGCGGTTTCCAGTAGATGTGCGGCACGGGCGTAGGCCGCCATGAGCCGATCGATCACGGAACCGACGGTTTCGGTGTGGATCGCGGTGCCGTGCCGATGCTGCGGCACGTGGGCTTCGATCCATCGGTCGATCACACGCACGGTCTCGCGGCGCGATGCCTCGGCCGCGCGGCGATACTCGGCATCGTGCGACTGGGCCACACCGGTGTGCAGTTCCGCGAGTTGCCGCGCGAGCGGGTCCAGGGGATGCGCGGCCGGGCGCGAATCACGCACCATCCGCAGCAGCATCTCGGCGGTGGGGAGGCCGCCGATCACCTCGGTGCCGCCTCCCTCCAGCACCAGCAGCGGCGATACCGTGGCCATCCGGGCGCCCCCGGTATCTGCGGGGTCACCGGTCACCGCGAGCACCGCCTCTCGGCGCGGTGGCGGATACCGCACCGGAGGCCGCGGCCACGGCGGTCTCGGTGACGCGGTGCGGTGAGAATTGCGGCGTCGAACACATGGGCAGCTCCTGGTCGGTCTCGGCCTTCGATGAAACCGACCGTATGCCCCGTATTAGCTGTTCGCCTGCCTCCCGGTTCCCGCTGTTGAGAAGTCACAGACGAGATCGCCGCGGCGTGCTGACGAAACACATAACCAGCGGGTGACTACGGCGTGAGCACCAGCCGTCCGCGCAATCCACCGGCGGACAACCGCTCGTGCGCCTCGGCCGCGCGCTCGAGCGGAAGGACGTCGGCTACCCGCAAGGTCAGCCCGAGCGCCGCGAGTTCGGCGAGCGCGGTTCCGTCGGCTCTGATCCATTCCTGATGAATTCTCATGCCGCGCAACGGAACAGGGGCCGGACCACCGGTCACCCCGGCGTACGCGCCGCCGTTGCGAACCGCTGCCGTGGCACGCACACCCAGGCCCGCGCCGTCCAACGCGCCATCCACACCTCCCGGAACCAGCGCACCTACCGCTTCGGCGAGGTCGGCGCACGTGCGGGGCACGGTCCATTCGGCGCCGAGTCCGCGAACGAATGCCGCATCGTCGTCGGCGACCTGCGCGACCACCCGCAACCCGCTACGCACGGCCAACTCGACCGCGAAACCGCCGACCGCTCCCGCGGCGCCGGTCACCAGCACGGTGTCACCGGCGCGAAGGCCGAGCAGCGCGAGCGCCTGCTGCGCGGTCAGCGCATTCAGCGGCAGCGTGGCCGCCTCGGTCGCATCGACGTCCGGTGGCGCCGGCGCGACCGCATCGGTATCGAGCACCAGATACTCGGCGTAAGCACCCAGCGACCGGTCGAGCAGATCACGCAGTCCGATAACCCGTTGCCCCACAACGAATGTCGTGACGCCGGGACCGATACTGTCGACGGTTCCCGCGACGTCCCAGCCGATTCCGATGGTCTCGCGCGGCGCCATCAGACCCGCGTCGATCAGGGCGCCGCTGCGGGTCGCGATATCGACCGGATTGACCGCCGCCGCCTCCACCCGGATCCGCACCTGCCGCGGTCCGGGCTCGGGCACCGGCACCCGCACCACCTCGAGTGCCTCCGGGCCACCCACCCGCCGAACGACCACCGCCCGCATGCTGTTTCGAGAACTCATGCTGCACAACCTATGGAGAGCTACTCTCCATAGGGAAGTACGCACTCGAAGGTGCGTATCCCACCCCGAGGAGACCCGTGGCCACCCGAACCGCCGCCCAACACCGAGCCCAGGCGAGCGCAGACTACGACGCGTACCTGGCACAATGCCCCGCTCGGCAACTACTCGACCGGATCGCCGACAAATGGGTGAGCCTGGCCGTCAACGCCCTCGCCGACGGCCCCCAGCGCTACAGCGACCTGCAACGCCGCCTCGCCAGCATCAGCCAGAAGATGCTCACCCAAACCCTGCGCAACCTCGAACGCGACGGGCTGGTCTCCCGCACGGTTACCCCCGCGGTCCCGGTCCGCGTCGAATACGAGCTCACCTCACTCGGCCACTCCCTGCTACCGGTGATGCGCGCAGTCAAAGACTGGGCCGAGCAGAACATGGACCGGGTCCACGCGGCTCGCGAACGCTACGAGCAACACACCGAAACCTGACATCACGACAGCGGCCGGCCCACCTGATCGGTGGGCCGGCCGCTGTCTTGTGCCGGAATTACCGGCGGCGCTTGGTCTTCGCCGGCTTGCCCTGCTTGGCGCGGTCGCGCTCGGCCTCGCGGCGTTCGCGGCGGGTCATGCCGG
Source organism: Nocardia aobensis NBRC 100429 (assembly GCF_000308375.1). Taxonomy (GTDB): domain Bacteria; phylum Actinomycetota; class Actinomycetes; order Mycobacteriales; family Mycobacteriaceae; genus Nocardia; species Nocardia aobensis. The sequence continues at coordinate 14,736 of NZ_BAFQ01000150.1, forward strand.
TGGCGGGGGTGTCGCCGTATTCCTGGGCGGCGCTGCGGACTTCGGCGTGGCCACCTTCGTCCGGGCCGGAGAAGCTGAGACCGCGCGGGCCGGATTCGTCGATTCCCTTGGCGCGCAAGGCCGCCGGGGCGTTCTCGGCGGCGCCGTTACCCTGGGGCACGGCCGGAGCGGGATGCATCGCGCCCACCGGGGACCGCAGGCCGGGGTCGACCGCGGGCTGCTGTTCGGGGGCCTGCTGGACCTCCACCTGGAGGTTGAACAGGAAGCCGACCGACTCCTCCTTCAAGCCCTCGAGCATGGCGGCGAACATGTCGAAACCCTCGCGCTGGTACTCGACGAGCGGATCGCGCTGCGCCATCGCGCGCAGGCCGATGCCCTCCTTGAGGTAGTCCATCTCGTAGAGGTGTTCGCGCCACTTGCGGTCCAGGACCGACAGCAGGACCTGGCGTTCGAGGTTGCGCATGCTGCCGGGACCGGCCAGATCGTCGATCTCCTTCTCACGCCGCGCATAAGCGTCGTGGGCGTCTTCGAGAACGGCCTCGAGCAGTTCCTCGCGGCTCAGTTCGCCGATCTCGCCGTCCTCGGTTTCACCGGTCAGATCCTGGTATTCGATGCCGACCGAGTACAGCGTCTTCAGCGCCGTCCACAGCTTGGCCAGATCCCAGTCCTCGACGTAGCCCTCGGAAGTGGCGCCGTCGACGTAGGCGGTGATCACGTCGGTGATCATCGACTGAACCTGGCCCTCCATATCCTCGCCGGCCAGGATGCGCTGGCGCTCGGCGTAGATGACGGTGCGCTGCTGGTTCATCACCTCGTCGTACTTCAGAACGTTCTTGCGGATTTCGAAGTTCTGCTGCTCGACCTGGGTCTGGGCGCTCTTGATCGCGCGGGAGACCATCTTGGCCTCGATCGGCACGTCGTCGGGCAGGTTGAGCCGGGTCATGATCGACTCCAGGGCCGCACCGTTGAAGCGCCGCATCAACTCGTCGCCGAGCGAGAGGTAGAAGCGCGATTCACCCGGGTCGCCCTGGCGGCCGGCACGACCGCGCAGCTGGTTGTCGATGCGCCGCGACTCGTGCCGCTCGGTGCCCAGCACGTAGAGGCCGCCGGCGTCGCGCACCAGATCGGCGTCGTCTTCGACCTGCCGCTTGACCTGCTCCAGCGCGGGCAGCCAGTTGGCCTCGTAGTCGTCCGGCGTCTCGACCGGATCCAGGCCCTGCCGCCGCAGCAGCGTATCGGTGATGATGTCGGGGTTACCGCCGAGCACGATGTCGGTACCACGGCCGGCCATATTCGTCGCCACGGTGACCGCGCCCGGGCGGCCGGCCTCGGCGATGATCTGCGCTTCCTGCTCGTGGAACTTCGCGTTCAGCACGTTGTGCGGGATACCGCGCTTGGTGAGCAGCTTCGACAGATACTCCGAGCGCTCCACCGAGGTGGTACCGATCAGCACCGGCTGGTTCTTCTCGTGCCGCTCGGCGATGTCGTCGGCCACCGCGGCGAATTTCGATTCCTCGGTCTTGTAGATCAGGTCCGCCTGATCCATGCGGATCATCGGCTTGTTGGTCGGGATCGGCACCACGCCGAGACCGTAGGTCTGGTGGAGCTCGGCCGCCTCGGTTTCGGCGGTACCGGTCATACCGGACAATTTATCGTACAGGCGGAAATAGTTCTGCAGTGTGATGGTGGCCAGCGTCTGGTTCTCCGGCTGGATCTCCACACCTTCTTTGGCCTCGATGGCCTGGTGCATGCCCTCGTTGTAGCGACGGCCGACCAGAATGCGGCCGGTGAATTCGTCGACGATGATGACCTCGCCGTTGCGGACGATGTAATCCTTGTCGCGAGCGTAGAGTTCCTTGGCCTTGATCGCGTTGTTCAGATAGCTGACCAGCGGCGAGTTGGCGGCCTCGTACAGATTGTCGATACCGAGCTGATCCTCGACGAATTCGACACCGGCCTCGTGCACGCCGATGGTGCGCTTCTTGATGTCGACCTCGTAGTGCACATCCTTCTTCAGAAGCGGTGCGATACGGGCGAATTCGGCATACCACTTACTCGACGCGTCGGCCGGGCCGGAAATGATCAGCGGCGTGCGGGCCTCGTCGATCAGAATCGAGTCGACCTCGTCGACCACGGCGAAGTTGTGCCCGCGCTGGACCAGATCGTCCAGCGAATGGGTCATGTTGTCGCGCAGATAATCGAAGCCGAATTCGTTGTTCGTGCCGTAGGTGATGTCGGCGCTGTAGGCCGCACGCCGCTCGGCGGGGCTCATCCCGGACAGGATCGCGCCGACCTGCAGGCCGAGGAAACGGTGCACGCGGCCCATCCACTCGGAGTCACGGCGGGCCAGGTAGTCGTTGGTGGTGACGATGTGGACACCGTCGCCGCTGATGGCGTTGAGATACGCGGGAAGCACCGAGGTGAGCGTCTTACCTTCACCGGTTTTCATCTCGGCGACATTGCCGATGTGCAGGGCCGCGCCACCCATCACCTGCACCTTGTAATGCTTCTGATTCAGCACGCGCCAGGAGGCCTCACGGGCGGCCGCGAAAGCCTCGAGCAGCAACTCGTCCAGGGATTCGCCGTCGGCGTAGCGCTGTTTGAATTCGTCGGTCTTCGCGCGCAGTTCCGCGTCGGTCAGATCGGCGTACTCGTCGTCCAGACTGAGAACTTCGTCGGCCAGATGCGCGAGCCGCTTGACGGTGCGACCCTCACCAAAACGTAGCAACCTCGTCAGTGTCAGCGCAGGCACGGGTCTCGTCAGTCCTCTGGTCGATGTTGTCGTCTTGCAGTGCTACATCTTCGGCACACCGCACTACTCGCGGCATACCGAAGCCCCCGCCTCATCGTATGGGCGAAATTCCCGGCGCGCGGATAAGCGGCATCGTCCATGGTAATGCGGCCTCCATCGTAGGCGCCGCCGCGCCAGCACATCCACAGACAGCGATGCCCCCTCGGGGCCGACAGTGATCGATCACACTTCGGGACGACACGCGCCCGGCGATCACCGCATGCGCAGGGCACTCATCCGCCAGTGTCCACGCCGCAGCACCAACCGCGCGGCGACGGCGAACCGGCGCTCCCCCCGCTCGTATCCGCCGCACACTTCCGCGGTGTGCCCGGTGACCTCCGCCAGTCTCACCGTGACGAGCACCGCCGTCCCGAGGCGGCGTTCCGCGGCGGCCGTGCGGGCGAGCGTTTCGACGGCGGCCAGCACGGTCGGCTCGACCACCGAACGCAGCTGCCCGAGCGGACGCCGGCCGTCGATGACCTCCAGCACCAGCCGCAGCGACTTCTCCGCGAAAGAAGCTGCAGCAGAACTATTTTCATCGCTTTCGGAAATCCGCCGCGGTGGCGGCGCACCGGCTCCGGAGCCCGGCGAGCGCCCGTCGTGGGCGGACCGGCGCGGTGCCCGCAGTCGCGGCACACCATGGTCGGCGGTCCCCCGATCGAGCGGCGTTCGATCACCGGAGCCTTTCGGATCCAACGGTGGTTCGAATAGCGGCGCGCGGCGGGCGCGGCGGGTGTATACCGGGCTTGCAGAAGACTCGAGCATTCGACACTCCCCCTGGTCGGCATGCTTGGGCACGGATCGAACCAGCATGCCATGTCCGGCATCCTCGAAGGCGGAATTCCGGCACCGACGCGACAAGTCCCACACAGTCCCGCGCGGAAGGTTTGTGTCACCCCACAATGGAGAGCGGCAACGGAGAGGAGCATCGGACAGCGTGATCACGAGACTGACGCCGCAGGACGCGTCGTTCTTCCGGCTCGAGTCGAGCAGCAATCCCATGCACATCGGCTCTCTCGCGATCGTGCGCGTCGCCCCCGAGGACCCCGGCGACGGCTCCTCGTGCGTGGACTATCAGACACTGCTGGACCTGGTCGACAGCCGGTTGTCGATGGTGCCGCGCTACCGCCGCAAGGTGCGCGAGGTGCCGTTCAAACTGGGTCGTCCGGTCTGGGTCGAGGACAGTCGCTTCGACCTCACCTATCACGTGCGACGTTCGGCGCTGCCGGCTCCGGGCTCCGACGAACAGCTCTACGAACTGGTCGGGCGGCTGTCCTCGCGAGCACTCGACCCGAGCCGGCCGCTGTGGGAGATGTACCTGATCGAAGGACTGTCCGGCGACCGCTGCGCGATCTTCACCAAAACCCATTCGGCGCTGGTCGACGGCGATACCGCACTCGAGATCGGGCACGTCATCCTCGACTCGGGGCCCGCGCCGCGGGTGGTCGCCACCGATACCTGGGTGGCTCACCGCGAACCCGGCGAGGTGGAACTGCTGGGCATGTCGCTGGCCGAAATGGCGACCCAGCCCGCGGCGGCGTGGGAAGTCGTGCGCGACGCCGGCGCCAACGCGTCCGCGGTGGTGGCCGCCGCGGGTAAGGCCGTCGACGCCGCCGTCAGCCGGGTGCGCGCGGCCGGGCGCACGGCACCGGACAGTCCCTTCAACACCTCGATCTCGCGATGCCGCCGATTCGATATCGCACGGACCGACCTCGAGGACTATCGCCGGATCCGAAGACACTTCGACTGCTCGATCAACGACGCCATTCTCGCCGTGGTGACCGGCGCCTTACGGATCTTCCTGCAGTCGCGGGGTGAGGTCCTGGTCGAATCGGCGGTGCTGCGAGCGGTGGTGCCGATGTCGGTCTACGTCGACGGGCCGCCCGACGACACGCTGCGCCCGGCGAGCGAGGTCTCCTCGTTCCTGATCGATCTGCCGGTGGGAGAGCAGAATCCGGTCATGCGGTTGTCGCACATCTCGCACGCCACGGCCGAGAATTCCCGGCACGGACGCGCGGTACGGGCGCGCACCCTGGTTCACATGGCCGGCTTCGCCCCGGCCAGCCTGCACGCGATGAGTGTGCGGGCGGCGAGTACGTTCGCAGAACACACATTCAATCTGGTGATCACCAACGCGCCGGGTCCGCAGCGGCCGATGTACATCGGCGGCGCACGGATGCTGGAGATGTATCCGGTATCGCCGTTGCTGCGCAATCAGGCGTCGAGCATCGGAATCACGTCCTACGACGGACGTGTGTTCTACGGTCTCAATGCCGACCGCGAGGCGATGGCCGATATCGCCGTACTGGCGGCGGCGGTGCGCGAATCCATGGAGGAGATGCTCGGTGCCTGCGTCTGATCAGGGCAAGCTACGCGTCTATGTCCCGGCCACCATCGCCATGCTCCGGGAATTGGTGGCGCAGCGCGAAATTCGCGCCGTCAACGACACCGCCTTCGCGGTCACCCCCGCGCTGCGCGAGGCATACGCCTCCGGCGACGACGAGGAACTGGCCGAGGTGGCGATGGGCGAGGCCGCGCGCGCATCGCTGCGACTGCTCGCCGAGGAACGCGAATCCGCGCTGCTGCAGGCCGACGACGACGCCGAGCCCGCCGGCACCGATCCCGACGCTCCCGCCGAGGACGGCGGATCGTCGTATTCGGCCCCGGTCTATCGCCGTGCCGTGATCGCCGCCGATGTGACGGGCACGACCCTGCGCCCGGATCTCGACGATGCGGTGGTCCGGCTGTCCGGGCCGATCACCTACCAGCGCATCGCCTCGGTGCACGTCGACCTGGCCGAGGCCGAACCGCAGGTCGCCAAGGCCGTCGACGTCATCGATGCGGCCGATCTGGGCGATCCGGACGCGGAATTCGTGCTGGGCGACGCGGAGGATCACCAGCTGGCTTGGTATGCGGCACAGGAGTTGCCGTTCCTGCTCGACCTCCTCTGATCCGCCCGCTAACCTACGATGCCGTAACCTTGGCTCGAAGGGTGCGCCGCAGGCGCGTGATCACAGGAAATGAGCATTCGCACGATGGTGTCGAAATCGGTACAAGGCCTGCGGGCATGGCTCGAGGCCCCCGTCGCCGACGCGAAGATGGCCGGACGCACGCGCCTGGACGCGCTGCGCGGAGCGGCCGCCCGCATCACCACCCCGCTGCTGCCCGACGATTATCTGCATCTGGTGAATCCGCTGTGGTCGGCGCGGGAGCTGCGCGGACGGATCGTCGAAGTCCGCAAGGAGACCGCGGATTCGGTGACCCTGGTGATCAAGCCGGGCTGGGGTTTCGACTTCACCTTCACCCCCGGCCAGTACATCGGCATCGGTGTCCTGGTCGACGGACGCTGGCACTGGCGGTCGTATTCGCTGACCTGCCCGCCGGACTGGACCGCCCCGGACAACCGCGCCGAACGGGTGATCTCGATCGCGGTGAAGGCGATGCCGGAGGGCTTCCTGTCCAGCCACCTGGTCAACGGCGTGCCGCAGGGCACGGTCGTCCGTCTGGCCGCGCCGCAGGGCGGGTTCGTGCTGCCGGAGCCGCCGCCGGCGAAGGTGTTGTTCATCACCGCGGGCAGCGGCATCACCCCGGTGATGGCCATGCTGCGGACCATGGACCGCCGCGCCGCCGACCGCACCGACGGCGACGCGATGGACGACATCGTGCACATCCATTCCGCCCGGACCGCCGAGGACGTCATGTTCGGCGCGGAACTGCGGGCGCTGCACGACAAGCATCCGGGTTTCACCGCCCATATCCACCTCACCGGTGAGCAGGGTAAATTCGATCTGGCCGATCTCGATGCGCGGTTCCCGGACTGGCGCGAGCGCGAGACCTGGGCCTGCGGTCCGGCCGGGCTGCTCAACGATGTCGAAAAGCATTGGGCCGCCGCGGGTATCAGCGACAAACTGCATGTCGAGCGGTTCGAGGTGGAACGGTCGGCGATCGGCGAGGGCGGCACCGTCACCTTCGCCCGCACTGATCGCAGCACGGAGGTCGACGGCGCCACCAGCCTGCTCGAGGCCGGTGAGGCGGCGGGCGTGCAGATGCCGTTCGGCTGCCGGATGGGTATCTGCCAGACCTGCGTGGTCACCCTGACCGACGGGCATGTGCGCGATCTGCGCAACGGCGCCGAACATCAGGCCGGGGAGAAGGTGCAGACCTGCATCTCGGCCGCGGCTGGAGACTGCACCCTGGACGTGTGAGTCGCGTTCCGGTGGTGTTCACCCGCTGGCCCCGCGGCGGCGCGAGCGATCACCACCGGTAACCGATACCCTGAAGAGGACCAGACCGAGACCTCCCACCGAAGCGCAGCGGAGGCGACCGCACCGAAGCGCAGCGGAGGCAATCCGATACCGGCCCGCCGACGCGAGGCAGAGGCATTCATTTCGAAACCGCCGGAGCGAAGCGGAGGCATTGCAGGACCGTGGCCATCACCGACATCAAGGCGTATTCGCATCTGACGGCTGCCGATATCGAGACACTGGGGCAGGAACTCGACACCATCCGCCGCACGGTTGAGCAATCGCTGGGTGAGCGCGACGCCGCCTACATCCGGCGCACCATTCGCGCCCAGCGCACGCTCGAGGCCGCGGGCAGGGCGGTCCTGTTCGCCGGCCGCAACAAATGGGCCTGGGTCGCCGGCACCGCGATGTTGTCGGTCGCCAAGATCATCGAGAACATGGAGCTCGGGCACAACATCAGCCACGGGCAATGGGATTGGATGAACGACCCGGAGATCCACTCCACCAGCTGGGAGTGGGATATGACCGGAACCTCCGGGCAATGGAAACGGGCGCACAACTTCTCGCATCACACCTATACCAACATCGTCGGCATGGACGACGACGTGGGCTTCGGCATCCTGCGCATGACCCGCGACGAAGAGTGGAAGCCGATCAATCTCGCGCAGCCGGTGGCGAATCTGATCCTGGCCGCGCTCTTCGAGTGGGGTATCGCCCTGCACGATCTCAAGATCGAGAAACTGCAGGCCGGAGTTCCGCGCAGCGATCTGCTGTCCGAACCCAACCGGCAGTTCCTGCGCAAGGCCGGCCGCCAGGTCGCCAAGGACTTCGTGGTCTTCCCGCTGCTGAGCGGCCCGGGCTGGAAGGCGACACTGAAGGCCAACGCGACCGCCAATCTGATCCGCAATCTGTGGGCGTACGCGGTGATCTTCTGCGGGCATTTCCCGGACGGCGCCGAGAAATTCACCCAGGAACAGTTCGCGGACGAGACCCGGGCGGAATGGTATCTGCGGCAGATGCTGGGCAGTGCCAACTTCCAGGCCGGCCCGGCGATGGCGTTCATGAGTGGCAACCTCTGCTACCAGATCGAGCACCATCTCTTTCCGGACATTCCGAGCAATCGGTATCCGGAGATCGCCGAGCAGGTCCGTCAACTCTGCGACAAATACGACTTGCCGTACACCACGGGGTCGCTGGGCAAACAATATGCGCTGGCGTTCCGCACGATTCACAAACTGGCGCTGCCCGATCGATTCCTCCGCCGTACCGCCGACGACGCCCCGGAGACGTCGTCGGAACGCAAATTCTCGCTGCTGCCCCGTCCGTTTCCGGCCGGTACCGAGGAGCCGCTGTTCGGTGTCGACCCCCTCACCGGGCGGCGACAGGGATTGCGGTCGGCACTGGTCGATGCCAAGGCCGCATTGCGCGAGAAGGCCCGGCAGGAAAAGGCGGCGCTGCGCGAGGCGAAGCTCGCCCTGCAGGAAAAAGCTCGGGCCGAAAAGCAGATACTCCGACGCCGCGGACTGCGCGGACGAGCGACTGTTCGGGTCCGGTTGCGGCAACAACGAAAGCGACTAACCTAAGCCATATCGGGCACGATCACAATGCGGTATACGCCACAGTTGTAATCCGATCCGGAGATAACCTACGGGACCGTAACCTACGGTAGTGTAACCAGCATGGCGATCTCGGATGTCAAGGAATACGCCCACCTCACCCCCGAGGATGTGGAAGCGATCGGCGCGGAGCTGGATGCGATTCGCCGTGAAATCGAAGCCTCCCGAGGCGAGACCGACGCCCGCTACATCCGCAACGTGATCCGTTTGCAGCGCGCCCTGGAAATCGGGGGTCGCGCAACGCTGTTCGCCAGTTTCCTACCGCCGGCCTGGCTGGCCGGCACGGCGATGTTGTCGGCCGCCAAGATCATCGAGAACATGGAGATCGGCCACAACGTCATGCACGGCCAGTGGGACTGGATGAACGATCCGGAGATCCACTCCTCCAACTGGGAGTGGGACAACGCCGGCCCGTCCGAACACTGGAAGATCACGCACAACTACCTGCACCACAAGTACACCAACGTGCTGGGTATGGACGACGACATCGGCTACGGCCTGCTGCGCGTGACGCGCGATCAGCGGTGGTCGCCGTTCTATCTCGGGCAACCGGTCTACAACCTGCTGCTGCAGATGTTCTTCGAATACGGCGTGGCGATCCAGCATTTGGAGCTGGGCAAGGTCGCGAAGAAGAAGTGGGCGCCCGATTCGCCGGAACGCCGGCAATTCGAGCAGGACCGCAAGCTCGTGCTGAAGAAGGTCGGCAAGCAGGCGGCCAAGGATTACCTGATCTTCCCGTTGCTGACCGGACCGGCCTTCCTGTCCACGCTGACGGCCAATATCACCGCCAATATCGTCCGCAATGTGTGGACCAACGCGGTGATCTTCTGCGGCCACTTCCCCGACGGCGCGGAGAAGTTCACCAAGGGCGATGTGCTCAACGAAACGCAGGGCGAGTGGTACCTGCGTCAGATGCTGGGCAGCGCCAATATCACCGGCGGCGCGGTCATGCATTTCATGACCGGCAACCTCTCCCATCAGATCGAGCACCACCTGTTCCCGGACCTGCCGAGCAACCGGCTGCGGGCCATCGCCGTGCGGGTGCGGGAATTGTGCGACAAATACGATCTGCCCTACACCAGCGGCTCGCTGCCGGTGCAGTACGCGAAGTCGTGGCGCACCATCATCAAGCTGTCGGTGCCCAACAAATATCTGCGGCGCGGCACCGACGACGCCCCCGAAACCAAATCCGAGCGCGCGTTCGGCGGCATCGGCACGGTCGACCCGGTGACCGGGCGCCGGCGCGGGTTGCGCACCGCGCTGAAGGAAGGCAAGCGCCGGGTGGCGGAACGTCGGCAGACGGTCGGCTCGGCCGCCTGAGGCGATCACCGAACGCGAAGGGGCTCCGCGGAGACGATCTCCGCGGAGCCCCTTTCGTCTGCCGGTGTCCGGGCCTGATTGACTGAACCGGTGTCACCGCAAGAAGCCAGCATCTATGACGTGATCCGGCGGCGCCGCGATGTGCGTGCCGAATTCACCGGAGATCTCGTCGACGATGCGACCCTGCTCCGAATCCTGGACGCGGCCCACCGCGCACCCAGCGTCGGCAATTCGCAGCCGTGGGACTTCGTCGTCGTGCGGGACCCGGCGACATTGGCGCGGTTCGCCACACACGTCGCCGAGAAGCGCATCGAATTCCGGGATTCGCTGCCACCGGAGCGAGCCCGTACCTTCGAACCGATCAAGATCGAGGGCATTACCGAGAGCGGGACCGGGATCGTTGTCACCCACGACGACAGTCGCGGCGGACCGCAGATCCTCGGTCGCGCGACGGTGCCCGAAACCGGTTTGTATTCCACCGTTCTCGCGATCCAGAACCTGTGGCTGGCCGCCACCGCCGAAGGGGTGGGCGTCGGCTGGGTGAGCTTCTACGACGCCCCCTTCCTCACCGACTTGATCGAGCTGCCCGCCGGCATCCGTCCCGTCGCGTGGCTGTGTGTCGGCCCCGTGCACGAATTCCAGCACACGCCGGATCTGGAACGGTTCGGCTGGCGCGACCGGCGTCCACTCGACGACGCGATCCACTGGGAGCGGTACTAGCCCCCCGCCTTACACCCGTTCGAGGACGGCGGACGCGCCGTGCCCGCCCGCGGCACAGATGCCCAGCAGCGCGGTGCTCTTCCCGGTGAGTGCCAGCTCGTTGGCCATGGTCGTCACCATGCGGGCGCCGGTGGCGCCGAACGGGTGGCCGAGCGAGACCGAACCGCCGTGCACGTTGAGAATCTCCGGGTCGATCTCGCCGACGGCACTGTCGCGGTCCAGCCGCGATTTCGCCCATGTGTCGCTGCCGAGCGCGGACACCACCGACAGGGTCTGAGCGGCGAAGGCCTCGTGGATATCGACGAAATCCATGTCCGACAGGGCCAGGCCGGCCTTGTCGAGCGCCCGCGGCATGGAGATGGCGGGACCGATCAACACCTGATCGGACGGATCGACGCTCACGAAACTCCAGGACCGGAAGGCCGCCAGCGGTTCGAAACCGAGAGCGCGCGCCTTCTCTTCGCTCATCAGCAGCACCGCGGCGGCGCCGTCGGTGAGCGGGCTGGCGTTGCCCGCCGTCACCGTGCCGTCGCGCCGGAAAACCGGGGCGAGGGTCGCCAGCTTCTCCACACTGGTGTTCGCGCGCACGAGCCCGTCTCGGGTGACCGTCTTCCCGTCCGCGGTGGCGACCGGAAGGACCTCCCGGTCGAACCGGCCGGATTCGATCGCCGCCGCCGCGCGATGGTGCGAGCGGGCGGCGAAGACGTCCTGTCCTTCCCGGGTGATGCCGTGGATGCGGGCCATCTTCTCCGCCGACTCCCCCATCACCTCGCCGGTGGTGCGCTCGGCGATCTTCGGGCGTCGCGGCAGCAGATCCGTGAACGGCGCCAGCTGCGCCACCGCGGACAGGTAATCTTTCGGCTTCGGCTTGCCCAGGGCCAGCGGCGCGGCCGCGTGCACCATCTTCTGCGGCAGCTTCACCTCGGCATTACTGGTCGAATCGCTGCCGCCGGCGACCATGATGTCGTATTCGCCGCGCTCGATGGCGGCCGCCGCCGCGGTCACGGCCTGCAGGCCGGAGGCGCAGGCGCGAGTCACGGTGTAGCCCTCGCAACCGTGATCGAGGCCCAGATCCAAGGCGATCTCGCGCGCGACGTTGGGCGCCGCGCTCGGCAGGATCACCCCGCCCCACACCATCGCCTGCACCTGATCCTTGGGCAGCCCGGTCCGCTCGAGCAGACCGCCGACCGCCAGGACACCCAGGTCGATGGTGTCCATTCGGGTGTAGTCGGTGAAGGCGCGCAGGAACGGGGTGCGAGCGCCGGCGACGATGACGGCGCGACGAGAACGCTTGGTGGCCATGCCCTTACAGTAGGGCGAGCAAGATTCCGATACAAGGTGTCACGGTAATCTCGCCGGTCCGGTGAACGGCGAACGGCCGGGGCGTTGCGGCCCCGGCCGTCCGGCTTCCGACACTCGCTACGCCAGCCTGATCAACCCGTAGTCGAAGGCATGGCGGCGGTACACCACCGACGGACGATCGGTCTCGCGGTCGTGGAAGAGGAAGAAGTCGTGGCCGACGAGCTCCATCTGATACAGGGCGTCGTCCACCGACATCGGAGTCGCGGAATGGACCTTGGTGCGCACGATATGCCCCGGTCCGGCGTACTCGCCCGATTCGGTATCGGTGCGGTCGGCCGACTCGGATCCGTCGGCGCCGGCGGGCAGGGTGTCTTCCACCAGGGCGGCCGTCGCCTCGGCGACCGATACCGGCGTCTTCTCTCCGTAGTGCACCCGGCGGCGGTCCTTGCTGCGCCGCAATCGGGCCTCGAGTTTGACCACCGCGGACTCCAGTGCGCCGTAGAAGCTGTCGGCACAGGCTTCGGCCCGGACCACCGGGCCCTTGCCGCGCACGGTGATCTCGACACGCTGACAGTTCTTGCGCTGGCGGCGGTTTCGTTCGTGGAACAGCTCGACATCGAAAAGGTAGATCGACGGGTCGAAACGTTCCAAGCGGGAGAGTCGGTCCGCGACGTGAATGCGGAAATGATCGGGTACCTCGACGTTACGTCCCTTGACCACGACGTCCGCATCGGGCGTCCGAGGCACATCCGAAATAGTCTGTTCGGCTCCGTTCAGTTCATCGGAACCCAGCTGGGTGCCCGTACCGGTCGAGGGATCTGCTTCTTTCACTGAAGGTCGTGAAGTCGTCACGCGTACCTCCCGGATCTGGCCGCACAACCGAATCATGTGCGGCGGGTTAGCAACCGCACCGAGCCGGACGAAGAGAGGGTTGCGCGGGATTCGGAAAGGGCTTGCAGACTGCCACCCGTGGCCCGCCACTCATGCCGGAAAGCTCGGTACGAAGTCGTCCGAGTCGCCACCTCCAAACTCTGGGTTCGGGTGTCAGATCGCTCTGTCAGCAACGCTATTACGCCGACGATCGGTCCGCCACTGTTCACGCAAATTTCTCCGACTCACGCGGCGCATGTCACCATCACGGCACGCACGTTCACCCCCGCGCCGGCCAGTACCCGCACCGATTCCGCCGCGGTCGCCCCCGTGGTGAGGACATCGTCCACCAGCACGATGTCGGCGGCCGCCAGGGTGACCAGCACCGAGGTCGATTCGATGCGGCCGGCGATCCGGCCCGCCAGGTTGTCCCGGCGTGCCCGCGCGCTCAATCCGACCGAGTCGCGCACCCCACCCCGCGCCCACAGCACGGGTGCGAGATGGCAATCGGACAGCCAACCGGTCGCGACGCGCGCCGTCCGCAGCACCGGATCACCCCCGCGGCGGCGTGCCGCGACCCGGCGACTCGGCGCCGGGACCAGAATCAGCGGACGGCCGGGAGCGCGCAGCAGGCCCAGGCCGCGGGCCAGTGCGCGGCCCAGCGGTGCGGCCAGATCCCGGCGGCCCGATTCCTTGGCCGCCACCACCGCGCGCCGCGCCGGCCCCGCGTATCCGCTCAACGCCCAGCACGGCACCCCCGGATCGGTGCGCGGCCACACCCGCATCGGCCCCGCGCTCAGGGCCGCGGCACATTCCTCGCACCATCCGGTTCCGGCCGATCCACATCCCCCGCAGTACTGCGGCAGGACCAAATCCAGCAGCGTCCGCATCGGCCCAGTGTGGCCGAGGGCACCGACACCCAGCGCGTGTGGCGACTAGCCCGGCAACACCGGAATCGCGTTGGCGCCCAGGCCCTGGACCTCTCGCCAGAAGCGTTCCGTATTGGGCTCCACCGATTGCAGCTGCATGACCGCGCGGGAATCGGCGACGTACTGGTCGTCCGGGGAGGCGCTGACCACGCGCACCGGGGTGGTCAGGTTCCGGCTGGTGAACGGATTCGGCTGCGATCCGTCGATGACGACCGACTGCACCGGATCGACGCTGCCCTCGCGGGCCACGATCAGGGTGTCGGCGCCGAGCCAGTCGGCCGAGACCGCGGGCGTGCTGAGGCTCACCGCCACCGGCTGCGGCGACGTGAGCGCGTACTTCCCGTCGCCCCTGGGCACCACCACCGCGACATAGACCTTGCCGCCGATGATCATCGCCGCCCGCGCGCCGGTGCGTGAGATCCGCAGTTCGGTGATGGGCAGCCGCGGCGGAACCGATCCGGAGGAACTGGCCGGCGCCACCGCGAACAAGTCCGAGGAGTCGACGTCCTGGACCGACACATTGCCGTTGGCCTGGTCGTGCACGGCCCGGATGACGCGGTTGCCGTCCACGACCACCCACGCCGATCCACCGTCGAAGGCCCACGACGGCCGCGTGAAGCTGTTGCCCTGGGCCACCGGGAACGCCGTGCCGTCATAGCTGCCGATGATCAACGTCTGCGCCGGAGCCGGCGCGGGCTGGCCGCTGTCGGCCACCGCCGCGACGAGTTTGCCGTCCTCGGACAGACCGACCGACTGCAGATTGCGTGCGGCCCCGAAATATCCGGGTACGGGCACGACGGAGGTGTCGGTCACCTTCATCAGCGCGCCGTCGCGCACCACGTGCAGCCCGATCTTGTTGTGTGCGCGGTTGATCACGTTGTAGTTGCCGACGTCGGCGACCGACCAGCCGGATTCCGCATGCCGTTCGTCGAGCGGCTTTCCGTCGCCGAACAAGAAGTACGGGCCCAGGATGTCGGCGCTCGACAGGGTCAGCACCACCTGGGCGGCCAGCAGTTCCCTGCTGTGTGGATCAAGTCCCCCGGTGCCGGTGAGGTCGACCCGGACGCCGCCGAGGCCCACGCCCACACCCTCCACGTCGCCGTTGGCCTTGCTGATGCCACGCACGGTCACCGGATCGGCCAGTACGTTGCGCACGGCGGGCGCGAGGGCCTGCTGCGGCCCCTGCGAGAGCAGCGACAGCAGGACCTTGGTGAGCTGCTCCTTCCGAGCCGAGACCCACCGTAGGTCCGGCACCATCGCGGTCCCCTCCGGGTTGGCGAAGTTCACCGTGAAGCGCCGATAGGACTTGTAGAAGGCATTGCTGTCTATCGCGACGCCCGCGGGCAGGTCGTCGATGCGCCACTCGCCGCCGACCTTGGTCATCTCGATCTTGCTCTCGAGCAGGTTGTCCACCGGGCTGTAGGCGCCGTCGGCTTCCAGCTGCCCGACCTTGCGGGCGCGGATCTGATAGGTCGCCGTATTGTCCGACCGCGATTCGCGCAGCGTATCCGGCTTGTCGACGATGACCGTACTGGCCGTGTCGTCCCAGCTCTGTGCGGCCGCCGGGGTGAGGTACTGCCGAGCCGTCCGATGATGGTCGGTCGGGTCGGCGGTCGCCTCCAGGAAGTCGTGCAGCAGCAGATCCGGGTCGCGCCCGACGATCGGCGGATGCGGGCCGGTCGAGGTGGGTTCGTGGTTGAGCGTGCCCAGCGCCTGCGGAGCCGAGGAATCGGGCAGATTGGCGCAGCCTGTGAGAACCAGCACGCAGCTGAACAGCGCGGCGAGCAGCGTTGCCAGACGGGTGCGGTTCATGGATTGATGTCCTCTTTGTCGGCGAGTGCGGTGTCGTCCGAACCGCCCGCGCTCTCCCCCGCCGGTTTCGGCGATCTCCGCTCGGTCGCCGGTTCACCCTCCGGCGATTCCGGTGAGTCCTCGTCCGCCGGCGTCGTACGGGCCGACGGTTCGTCATCGGCATTCGCTTCGACGGTACCGGGAACGCCCGCCGCGCCGTCGGGCCCATCGTCCGGCGGACGGCTCGCCGCCGAGTCGGGCGAATCACCCGCCGGATCGGTTTCCGGGGCCGGATCCACCGGTTCGCCCGCCGCGTCCACCGAACCTGCGGGCAGTTCGGCCAGCCGCCGCTTGGGCGGTTCCAGCGACAGGGGGCTCGCACCGAGTTTGCGTCCGCGCACCAGCGGCAGGGTCAGGCGGAAGCTCGCGCCCGCGCCGGGTTCACCCCAGGCCTCGAGCCGTCCGTCGTGCAGATTCGCATCCTCGACACTGATCGACAGACCGAGGCCGGTACCGCCGGAACGCCGCATCCGCGAGGGATCGGACCGCCAGAAGCGATTGAAGACCAGCTTCTCCTCGCCGGGCCGTAGTCCGACGCCCTGATCGCGCACCACCATCGCGACGGCGTTGGCGTCGACGTCGCCGCGCATCCGGATGAGGACAGGTTTGCCCTCGCTGTGGTCGATGGCGTTGGCGAGCAGATTGCGCAGTACGCGTTCCACGCGGCGCGGATCGACCTCCGCGACCAGCGGTTCCTCGGGCAGATCCACCACCAGTTCGCAGCCGGATTCCTTGGCCAGATGCCGGACCGTGGAGACCGCCGCCCGCGCGCACATCCGCACGTCCAGCGATTCGATCTGCAATTCGGCCACACCGGCGTCGTGGCGGCTGATCTCGAGCAGGTCGTTGAGCAGACCCTCGAACCGGTCCAGCTCGGTCACCAGCAGTTCGGCACTGCGTGCCAGCGCCGGATCGAGTTCGTCGCTGGAACCGTGGATGAGGTCGGCGGCCATCCGCACCGTGGTGAGCGGGGTCCGCAGTTCGTGGCTGACATCGGAGGTGAAGCGGCGTTGCAGGTTGCCGAATTCCTCGAGCTGGGTGATCTGATTGGACAGACTTTCGGCCATCTCGTTGAACGACATGGCGAGTCTGGCCATATCGTCCTCACCCCGGACCAGCATCCGCTCCTTGAGGCGGCCGTCGGCGAAGCGTCCGGCGATGCGGGCGGCCGAGCGGATCGGCAACACCACCTGCCGGGCCACCAGCGCGGTGATCGCGGCCAGCAACAGCAGCAGCACGATGCCGCCGATCAGCATGGTGCCGCGCATCAGGCTCAGGCTGCGCTGCTCGTTGTTGAGCGGGAAGATCAGATAGACCTCGAGGGTCGGCACTTCCGAGCTCGGGCTGCCGATGATCAGCGCCGGCCCGCGATATCCGTCCGGATCCGAGATCGTCGCGAACTGGTAACTCACCTGGTTCTGCTGGACGAACCGGCGCAACTCGGCGGGAACCTCCAGCATCGGCCCGGCGGTCACCTCCTGCTGGCCGTCGCCGACCATCGCCAGGGCGACGTTGTAGGTTCCGGCCCCGCCGGTGGAGGAACTGCCGCTGCCGGTGGAGAGTGCGCGCACGGCGTCCTGCAACCGGACCGCCTGGGTGCTCGAATCGGAGACGCCCGTCAGCTGCGCCTCGACGGTATTGCGGGCGCGGCCCATCTCCTCAACGGCCGCATTGACTTTCGCGTCCAGGAGGCGGTCGGTGATCTGACTGGTCAGCACCACACCGAGGATCGTGATGACGATCAGCGACAGGGTGAGCGTGGAAACCACCACGCGCAACTGCAGCGATCGCCGCCACGTGTGGCCCAGCGATTCTCCGACGGATTTGAACCAGGCCACCACAGCTGCCAGCAGCCGCTCGACGCGGCTTCTGGAGCCTGCGATCACGGCGGTCCGGCCTTGTAGCCCACGCCACGAACGGTCAGCACGATCTCAGGGTTCTCGGGATCCTTCTCGACCTTGGCCCGCAGTCGCTGCACGTGCACGTTCACCAGGCGGGTGTCGGCCGCGTGCCGGTAACCCCACACCTGCTCGAGCAGCACCTCGCGGGTGAAGACCTGCCGCGGTTTGCGCGCCAGGGCCACCAGCAGATCGAACTCGAGCGGGGTCAGCGAGATCTGCTGACCGCTGCGGGTCACCTTGTGGGCCGGTACGTCGATGACGATGTCGGCGATCGACAGGAGTTCGGCCGGCTCGTCGTCGGTACGGCGCAACCGCGCCCGCACCCGCGCGACCAGCTCCTTCGGCTTGAAGGGTTTGACGATGTAGTCGTCGGCACCCGATTCCAAGCCCAGGACGACGTCGACCGTATCGGTCTTGGCCGTCAACATCACGATCGGCACACCGGAATCGGCGCGCAGCACCCGGCACACGTCGATACCGTTCATGCCCGGAAGCATGAGGTCGAGCAGCACCAGATCCGGGCGTAATTCCCGGACCGCGGTGAGCGCCTGCGTGCCGTCGCCGACCACATGGGGGTCGAAACCCTCGCCGCGCAAGACGATCGTGAGCATCTCGGCGAGCGCCATATCGTCGTCGACGACCAGAATCTTCGGCTTCATAATTACTATGTTGTCATCTCTCCGGCTCGGAACGGGCAACCACGCCAACACTGGTTACATTACCGACGCACATGCCACCCTATCGGCCAATCATTTCCGCCAGTCGTTCGGTGAGTCGGACCGGATCGTCCTGCGGCGCATGGACCCACCACGGCCCGTGCCACCGCGATTCGGCCAACACACGATAGACCGCCGCCGTACGCTCCTGCAGCGATATATCTCGTTCGTAGGCGTCGAGCGCGCGGGCGGTGTCGAGTTCACCTCGGCGCCGGGCGCGTTCGATCGCCAGCTCAATCGGCACGTCGAGCAGCACCTGGATATCGGGCACCGGCAGTTCGAACCGGCCGAACTCCAATTCCGCTACCCACGAACTCGTTTCGCCGTCCGCCTGTTCGCCCGCCCGCGCGGCGCTGTAGGCGGCATTGGAGGCGACATACCGATCGAGCAGCACAATATCGTTGTCCGCCAACAGTTTCGACAACTCGTCGCGGGCCTCGGCGCGATCCAGGGCGAACAGCAGCGCCATCACGCTCACGGATGCGGCCACATCGCCGTGCCGGCCACGCAGCGCCTCGGCCGCCAGATCCGCGTGGATCGACCGGCCGTAGCGCGGGAAGGCCAGCGTGTCCACGCGCAGCCCGCGGTCGCGCAGGCCCGCGACGACGGCGTCGATCAACGTCCGCTTACCCGCGCCGTCGAGGCCCTCTACCGCGATGAGTGCACCCATAACGTGCAGGTTACAACTTTTGCGTCCGCCCTGTTCCACGCACCCGCGCGCGTTATCAGAAACGCCAACGTTTCATAAGGCACTACTTTTGGGGGCATCACACCGGATAACGGCCGCGACGCCGCGCGGGATGAAGGAAGCGTCCCGAAAACAGGAAGGCGCCCCATGCTCATCTCTCGTGTATTACGTACCGCCGCAGCGACTCTCGCGATCACCGCGGGTCTCGCCGCCGGTGTCGCGGCGGCCGCACCGCTCCCGCTCGAGCCGGCCGCCCCGGTCGCGGGCACCTCCGGAAGCGCGGATTCGGCCACCGACGGGGGCGCCGGCAGCAGCCTCATCGACCTGGTGAAACTGCTCGGCCAGATCAGCCACGGATGCACCCCGGGCACCGTCTGTGCCGCCGCGACGACAGTCCGGACGCCGGAGGCGAACACCGCGATCGCCGACACGCCGCTCGGATCCGGCTCGGCGAGCGGTTCGAACGAGCCGGGCTCGGTGCTGTGCTGGTTGCTCCACCCCAGCCCCACCTGCCAGATCTGAGCGTTCGCGACGCACGAGACGGACGTCCCGCCGGGCTCGAAAGCACCGGCGGGACAACCGTTTCCGAACTCAGTACCGGTAGTGCTCCGGCTTGAACGGGCCCTCGACGTCCACGCCGATGTACTCGGCCTGGTCCTTGGTCAGCTTGGTCAGGGTACCGCCCAGCGCCTCGACGTGGATGCGCGCGACCTTCTCGTCCAGCACCTTCGGCAGGCGGTAGACCTCGTTGTCGTACTGCTCCGGCTTGGTCCACAGCTCGATCTGCGCGATGACCTGGTTGGAGAAGCTGTTGCTCATCACGAACGAGGGGTGGCCGGTGGCGTTGCCCAGGTTCAGCAGCCGGCCCTCGGACAGCACGATGATCGACTTGCCGGAATCGAAGGTCCACAGGTCGACCTGCGGCTTGATGTTCAGCTTGGTGGCCCCGGAGTTCTCCAGCGCCGCCATATCGATCTCGTTGTCGAAGTGGCCGATGTTGCCCAGGATCGCCTGATCCTTCATCGCCTTCATGTGGTCCAGGCCGATGATGTCCTTGTTGCCGGTCGAGGTGATCACGATGTCGGCATCGGCGATCGCCTGCTCGACGGTGACGACGTCGAAGCCGTCCATCAGCGCCTGCAGCGCGTTGATCGGGTCGATCTCGGTGACCTGAACACGCGCGCCCTGGCCGGCCATCGACTCCGCGCAGCCCTTGCCCACATCGCCGTAACCGCAGATCAGCACCTTCTTACCGCCGATCAGCACATCGGTGCCGCGGTTGATGCCGTCGATCAGCGAATGCCGGGTGCCGTACTTGTTGTCGAACTTCGACTTGGTGACCGAGTCGTTGACGTTGATCGCCGGGAAGGTCAGCTCGCCGGCCGCGGCGAACTGGTACAGCCGCAGCACGCCGGTGGTGGTCTCCTCGGTGACACCCTGCACCGATTCGGCGATCGCGCTCCACTTGCCCGCATCGGCGGCCAGGCTCGCGCGCAGCAGGTTGAGGAACACCTTGTATTCGGTGGAATGCGACTCGTCCTCGGGCGGAACGACCCCGGCCTTCTCGAATTGGGCGCCACGCAGCACCAGCATGGTCGCGTCGCCACCGTCGTCGAGGATCATGTTGGCGGGCTCGTTCGGCCAGGTGAGCATCTGCTCGGCCGCCCACCAGTACTCCTCCAGGGTCTCGCCCTTCCAGGCGAAGACCGGCGTGCCCTTGGGCTCGTCGATCGTGCCGTGCGGGCCCACCACGACCGCCGCGGCCGCGTGATCCTGGGTGGAGAAGATGTTGCACGACGCCCAGCGCACCTGCGCACCCAGTTCGACCAGGGTCTCGATCAGCACCGCGGTCTGGACCGTCATGTGCAGCGAACCGGAGATGCGCGCACCCTTCAGCGGCTGCACCTCCGCGTACTCGCGCCGCAGCGCCATCAGACCGGGCATCTCGTGTTCGGCCAGTCGAATCTCCTTGCGGCCGAACTCGGCCAGCGACAGATCCGCCACCTTGTAGTCGATGCCGTTGCGGACATCGGGAGTCAGGTTCGTCTGAGCGGAAAGTTCTGAGGTCGTCATGCGCCTGGATCAGCCTCTCGGTGGATGTCGGTTCGACAACTCAGGCTAGTCGCTCACACGCGTTCGGTGTACGCCGACGGGGTGCGGCCGGGTCGGCCGCGCATCACCGGCGCCAGACGTAGCGGACCTGGGGACGCCCCGCGCGGCCGTAGTCCGATCGGCGTTCCACCACGCCGTCGGTCGCCAACTGTTCCAGATAGCGCCATGCCGTGACACGTGAAACGCCCACGGCACGGCCGGTTTCGGTCGCCGACAGCCCGTCCGGCGCCGCGCGAAGCGCCCGGGAGATCTCCTGGAGCGTCTGCGGCGCAATACCTTTCGGGGCTGCCGCTTTCGGATCGGCGGTGCGCAGCGCGCTCAACGCCCGATCGATGTCGTGCTGGGTCAGCGTCGCATCACCGGCCGGCAACGCGGCCCGGAACTCCAGATAGCGCTCGAGCTTGTCGCGGAAAGCCGCGAAGGTGAAGGGTTTCAGCAGATACAGCGCGATCCCGTGCGCGACCGCGGCACGCACCATCTCGAGGTCGCGCGCCGAGGTTATGGCGATCACATCGGGTCGCGGCCGCAGTCGGGCCAGGGCCGCGGTGACCTCGAGCCCACCGATATCCGGCAGCCCCAGATCCATCAGCACCAGCTCGATCGGGTTTCCCGCGGCGGCGGCGTGGGTTGCCGTCCGAATCGCATCGCGGCCGGTGGCGGCCACACCCACCGGCTCGAATCCGGCCACCCGCGCGACATACGAGTGATGCGCCGCGGCGATGCGCGGTTCGTCCTCCACGATCAGCACCCGGATCGGCTGCCCCGTCATCGCACCGGAATCCTCACCACGACAGCCGATTCCGGGCTGCGCTCGGCCCGCAGCGTACCGCCGTATCGGGTCACCAGCCGCCAGACCAGCGCCAGTCCGAGTCCGTGGTGTTCGGCCTTGGTCGTATATCCCCGTTCCATCGCCTGCGCGAAAGCCTCCTCCGACATTCCCGGCCCACTGTCGGCGACCCTGACCATCAGCGCCGACGCCTCCGAGCGGACGGAGACCTCCACCCACGCGTCGGGATCCTGCGCGACCGCGTCCACCGCGTTGTCGACCAGATTTCCCACCAGGGTGACCACTTCCTGCGCGGTCAGCGGGGCGACCGACTCCAGCGCGGTGTCCTCGGCGACGGTCAGCTCCACACCGCGTTCGATGGCCCGGTCGACCTTGCCGAGCAGCAGCGCGACCAGGACCGGCTCGTGGACCGCATCGGTCAGGCGGTCGATGAGTGCTTGGGACAGCCGCAGTTCAGCCGTCGCGAAGTCGACAGCTCGATCGACATGACCCAGCTCGACCATCGTGATCACCGCGTGCAACCGATTGGCCGCCTCGTGCGCCTGCGCCCGCAGCGATTCGGCCAGACCGCGCGCGGAATCCAGCTCGCCCATGATGTCGCGGAGTTCGGTGTGGTCGCGGATGGTGAGGACCGTGCCGAGGCGTCGCCCCGCCCAGGAGACGACGTCCTGGTTGACCACCAGCACGCGGGCGGCTGTCACATGCATCTCGTCGCGGACCACCGTGGCGTCGAGCCGCCGCAGCGACACCGGCAGGTCGGCGCGGCGCACCGGGCCGTCGGGCAGTTCCAGCAGGCGCCTGGCCTCGTCGTTGACCACCGCCGCCTCCTGGTCGTCGCGGTCGAACACGATCAGCCCCTCGTGCACGGAGTGCAGCACGGCATCGTGATGTTCGTAGAGTGTCCGGAGTTCGGCCGGGCCCAGTCCCTGGGTCTGGCGCAGCAGCCTGCGGCGCAGCAGGAATGCGCCCAGCACGGCCAGCACCAGACCGGCGCCGGCCGCACCGAGGATCAGCGGCAGTTGCGCACTCACCTGATCGCCGATGCGGGCCCGGGTCACGCCGGCCGAGACCAGCGCGACGACCCGGCCGGTGTCGTCGACGACGGGGGTGACCGCCCGGATCGACGGGCCCAGCGTCCCGGTGTAGGTCTCGGTGAACGTCTCACCGGCCAGCGCCCGATCGATGTTTCCGCTGAACGGTTGTCCGATCCGGCTGACATCGGTGTGGGTGTAGCGGGTGCGGTCTGGTGCCATCACCACGATGAAATCGACGCCGGTCCGCTGCCGGATCCGTTCGGTCACCGGCTGCAGCACGGTCGTGGGATCCGGCGTACGCACCGCAGCGGCCGTGGACGGCGCCTGAGCGAGGGCGACCGCGATGCCGGTCACCCGGCGAGCCGTCGCATCGTCCTGTTCGCGGCGCACCTCCCACACCGCCAGCGCCGACCCGACCGCGATCACCACCACCAGGACCGCCAGCTGCACCACGAAGACCTGGCCGGCCAGCGTCATGCCCCGGGCGCGCCGCACAGGCGAACTCGCGGTCCGGCCTTTCGCCCGCAACGGCCCTCCCGTGAACGAAACGTACGTAATGGTGACCGAGGTCACGGTCACCCCCATCATCACAGTACGAACCCGAGGCACAGATCGGGCAGCACCGGAGGCACATCATGAGCGACTCGACACGGACGCACCGTCGCGACCGTACCCATTGGCTCTATCTCGCCGTCATCGTGGCGGTCGTGGCCGGCGTACTCGTCGGCTGGCTCGCGCCCGGCTTCGGGAAGTCGGTGGGCGAGCTGGGCACCATGTTCGTCAACCTGATCAAGATGATGATCTCGCCGGTCATCTTCTGCACGATCGTGCTCGGTATCGGTTCGGTGCGGGCGGCAGCGCGGGTCGGCAAGATCGGCGGCCTGGCGCTCGGCTACTTCCTGATCATGTCGACGGTGGCTCTGACGATCGGTCTCGGGGTCGGAAATCTGCTGCGGCCGGGCAGTGGGCTGAACGTCCACGAACACGTCGGCGCGGCTGCCGGATACGTGAAGCAGGCCGAAAGCACCGGCGGCACCTGGCACTTCCTGGAAAGCATCATCCCCACATCGCTGCTGTCGTCACTGACCGCGGGCAGCGTGCTGCAGACGTTGTTCGTGGCCCTGCTCGTCGGCTTCGCCGTCCAGGCCATGGGTACGCAGGGCGAACCGATCCTGCGCGCCGTGGGGCTGGCGCAGAAGCTGGTGTTCAAGATCTTGACCATGATCCTGTGGCTGGCGCCGATCGGTGCCTTCGGCGCGATCGCGAACGTGGTGGCGGCCACCGGCCTGGATGCGGTGAAACAGCTCGCGGCGTTGATGCTCGCCTTCTATCTGACCTGCCTGGTCTTCGTCTTCGGCGTACTGGGTGCGCTGCTCCGGGTGAGCTCGGGCGTATCGATCGTCAAGCTGGTTCGCTACCTGGCGCGCGAATATCTGCTGATCTTCTCCACCTCGTCCTCCGAATCGGCGCTGCCGCGGCTGATCGCGAAGATGGAACACCTCGGTGTCGAACGCTCGACCGTGGGCATCGTCGTCCCGACCGGATATTCGTTCAACCTCGACGGCACCGCGATCTACCTGACGATGTCCTCACTGTTCATCGCCGACGCGATGGGTAAACCGCTCTCGCTCGGGCAGCAGATCGGCCTGCTGGTGTTCATGATCGTCGCCTCCAAGGGCGCGGCCGGGGTGACCGGAGCGGGACTGGCCACCCTGGCCGGTGGTCTACAGAGCCATCGCCCGGATCTGCTGGACGGTGTGGGCCTGATCGTCGGCATCGACCGGTTCATGTCGGAAGCCCGCGCCATCACGAACTTCTCGGGTAATGCCGTCGCCACCGTCCTGGTCGGGACCTGGACGAAGACCATCGACGACGTCCGGATGCGCGCCGTGCTCGACCGGGAACTGCCCTTCGACGAGACGACGATGGTCGACAGCGAACCCGCCGAAGCATCCGGAACTCCCGCCGAACGGACCGAGCTGGTCCCCGTCTGACGCCGCGACTAGCCCGCGAGCCGGTAGACGGGCAGGGTGCGCTCCCGCTTGCGCGGCGCGATGTTGGCTCGGCCGAGATCGCCCGCGTAGTGCGCGGCGACCTTCGGATCCATCACCCGTCGCCACAGCGGCGGGACGGTGGCCAACAGGATCATCGTCGCGTAGCCCGCGGGAAGTTGCGGGGCCTCCTGGGTACTGCGCAGCGTTTGGTACCGGCGTCCCGGATTGGCGTGGTGGTCGCTGTGGCGCTGCAGGTGGAACAGGAAGATGTTGGTGACCAGCCGATCGGAATTCCAGCTGTCGGCCGGCGAGCAGCGCGCCCAGCGGCCACCGGGCAGACGGCGGCGCAGCAACCCGTAGTGCTCGACGTAGTTCACGGTTTCCAGCAACCCGAAGCCGATCACGGCCTGCAGCAGCAGATACGGCAGCATGCCGGGGCCGAACACCGCCAGCAGCGCACCGTAGAGCACCACCGTCATCGACCACGCCTGCAGGATGTTGTTGCGCACGTTCCACCAGCCGAGGCCCTTGCGGTGCAGCCGGTCGCGTTCCAGCCGGATCGCCGAGCGCAATCCGCCGAAGATGCTGCGCGGCAGGAACATCCACAGCGATTCGCCCAAACGGGCGCTGGCCGGATCGTCCGGGGTGGCCACCCGCGCGTGGTGGCCCTTGTTGTGTTCGACGAAGAAATGTCCGTATCCCGACTGCGCGAGCGCGAGCTTGGCCAGCCACCGCTCCAGCCGTTCCACCCGATGCCCCAGCTCGTGCGCGGCGTTGATGCCGATACCGCTGACGAATCCGAGCGTCGCCGCCAGGCCCAGCTTGTCCACCACGCCGAGTTCGTCACCGGACCACATGTAGGCCGCGATCACCAGTCCGGTCAGCTGGATGGGCAGGAACAGATACGTGCACCACCGGTAGTAGCGATCGTGGGAGAGACGCTCGTAATCCTCGTCGCGCGGGTTGGTGCCGTCCTCGCCGACGAACCAGTCCAGCAGCGGTATCACGATCAGCACGATGATCGGCCCGATCCACCAGAACGCCTCGATGCCGGTCCGGGCGACCAGCTGGGAAGGGAGCAATGCGCAGCCCGGGGCGATCAATCCCAACATCCACAGATGCTTCTTGGGATCAGCCGAACCCGAGCGTTTGCCGACCGTTTGCACTGATTGCCCCACTTGAATTTACCTGGACTCTTGCCAGGTAAATATGTAGCGGCTCCGAGGCCGTTACGCCCGGTTCAAACCCGCAAAGTGGTAACCGTTACACACGCGGACCCGAAGTCACAGACAGCGTGGGCCCGAATCCGCTGCGCCGCACCGGGTGAGCAACCGCCGTTTCCACGGAGACCGCGCAGGTCAGCGACTGTTCGTCGCCGTCGTTCCGGCCGTGGGAGGCCGGTGCGGTTGTCGGCCGGCACCCCAACCGGCGCCGGAACAAATCGTTATCTGTCACAGGACGGGTTTCGCGCTACCGGCCGCCGGTCCGGTCCCGGGCGGCGAGAATCGCCTCCACATACGGTGCGAGCAGTCTGCTCAACTCCTCCGGGGCGTCGCGATGCAGTGCGGCCGGGGTCGGAATGTAGCTGATGGCGATGCGCACCAGGGCGTGGGCGAGCACATCCGCCTCCGCCGCCGATGCCCCCACCCAGCTGTTTTCGAAGGCCACGGCCAAGCGCCGGGCGGCATGTTCGATGAGCGGCCCGGCGTCGAGCGTGATCAACCGCAGCAGATCCAGCTTGGCCTCACCGACCACCAGGGACTGCACCAGCGGGTCGGCCGCACTGTCGAGGATGAAATTTGCCAGGCCTTCGCGGAACGCCGCCCGCGCATCGCCGACGTTGTCGGCGACGGCCGTTCCGACATGGTCCACCAGCTGATCCGCCAGCCGCAGCGCATAGGCCTGCGCCAGCCCCGTCCGGGAGCCGAATTCGTTGTACAGCGTCTGCCGGCTCACCCCGGCCCGCGTCGCGACGTCGCCGAGCGTGATCTTGGCCCAGTCCCGCTCGATCAGCAGTTCCCGCATCGCATCGAGGACCGACGTGCGCAACAGGGTGCGCGCCGCTTCCTGATACGGGACCCGGGATCCGTTACGCGGCATACCCGCGACGGTGTCACGGGCGGCTTCCGCAGTCAAAACGACTCACGAACGTTCGATCTCGACCATGAAGAAGTCGGCCTTGGCCGCCCCACAGTCCGGACACGTCCAGTCGTCGGGAATCTCCTCCCAGCGCGTCCCCGGCGCAATACCCTCGTCCGGCCAGCCCTGCTCCTCGTCGTATTCGAAGCCGCACTGGACGCACTGAAAAATCCGATAGGGCCGACTCATCCCGCCTCCTGTGTCATGCGGGACACCCGCACCCGGTCGGCACGGCGAGCCGCTGCGCGATTGTCGCTCACCGTGCCTCCTCGAAATCGATCTTCTCGCGTACCCCGCAGTCCGGGCAGCACCAGTCGTCCGGCACCGACTCCCACGGGGTGCCCGCCGGAAATCCTTCCCGCGGAGCACCTTTCGCCTCGTCGTAGACGTAATCGCAGACAGGGCAACGAAAGGCGCCCATCACCGTGCCTCCTGTGTCATGCGGGACACCCGCACCCGGTCGGCACCGTGAGCCGCTGCGCGATCGTCGCTCACCGTGCCTCCTGGCAACGCGCGAGGACCTTGTCCCGCTTGCTCGGCTGCACGTTCGCCTGAGTGAGGTCGCCGTCGTAATGGGCCACGACGCGCTTGTCCATCACGCGCCGCCACAGCGGCGGGAAGTAGGCGAGCAGGATCATGCTGGCGTAGCCACTCGGCAGATTCGGCGCCCCGTCCCAGCTGCGCAGGGTCTGATAGCGCCGGGTCGGATAGGCATGGTGATCGCTGTGCCGCTGCAGGTGGTACAGGAAGATATTGGTGACGAGGTGGTCGCTGTTCCAGCTGTGCCGCGGTGTCGGCCGTTCGTACCGGCCGCGAGCCGTGCGCTGCCGCAGCAGACCGTAGTGCTCCAGGTAGTTGACCGCCTCCAGCAGGCTGAAGCCGACCACCGCTTGCAGCACCAGATACGGCAGTACCTCGAGGCCGAAGCCGGCCACCAGCGCCGCGTAGAGCACCAGCGACATCGCCCACGCGCTGAGCACATCGTTGTGCAGGCTCCACGGCCGCTTCCCGAGCCGTTCCAGCCGGGTCCGCTCGAGCCCCCACGCGGAGCGCAGACTGCCCCATACCGTGCGCGGCCAGAACGCCCAGAACGACTCGCCCACACGGGAACTCGCGGGATCCTCCGGCGTGGCCACCCGCACATGATGGCCGCGGTTGTGCTCGATGTAGAAGTGGCCGTAGAACGTCTGCGCCAGCGCGATCCGCGACAGCCAGCGCTCCAGATGCACCTTCTTGTGCCCGAGTTCGTGCGCGGTGTTGATGCCGATGCCGCCGACCATGCCGACCGTCAGGGCCAGGCCGATCTTGTCCACGACGGTCAGGCCGCCGTCGATACCGAGCCAGCTCAGGTTGTCCGCGGTGATCAGATAGCACGCCATGATCAGCGACGCGTACTGGAACGGCAGGTAGATGTAGGTGAGGTAGCGGTAGTACCGGTCGTTCTCCAGATACTCCATGACCTCGTCCGGCGGATTCTCGCCGTCGGCGCCGAAGAACAGGTCGGCGGCGGGGATGACCAGATAGATGAGGATCGGGCCGAGCCAGAACGGCACCTTCGCGAGGGTGTGCCAGCCCAGTTCGTTGAGACCCCAGATGAGTGGGAGTCCGATGATGAACAGCCCCGTCGGCGCGAACAGGCCCCACAACCACAGATAGCGCTTGCGGTCACGCCAGCCCGAGTCGAGCAGGCCGTCGGCGGTTCCGGCTTCGGTCGACATCGTCGTCTCCATTCGATACAGCTGCCACATTCACTGTGATGTGGGTAACCATTACCGTGGACAATATGCCTACACCTGTCGGACGTCTATACATTTTTGCCGATTTGTAAACGCGTTGTGACAGTCCGCAACGGCCAGGCGGGACGGGCTGCGGCGCGCACCCCGTCCCGCCGTCGACGATCGATTCAGCGCAGTAGCACGTCCGAATCGGCGGGCAGCGCGTCGACCGGCCACCACCGCAGATCCGTCGACTCCGCACTGCGCACCGGAATCGCGCCGCGCGGTGCGCGAATCTTGAACAGCAGATCCAGGTGTCGGGTCGGCACCCCGAGCGAGCAGGTGATCGGGTGGGCCTGCGCGCCGTACAGCCCGGGCTCGACCTCCAGTCCGGCGATCCCGGACTCCTCGGTCGCCTCCCGCAGCGCGGCGTCGACCACGGTCTCGTCACCCGGCTCGCAGTGACCGCCCAACTGGATCCATCGGCCGACCCGCGGATGCAGCGTCAGCAGCACCTCACGCTCGTCGTGTGAGAACACCACCGCCGAGGCGGTGATGTGACCGGGTGCGTGTTCGCGCAGACAGCCGCGCGGCGCCGAACCGAGAAATGCCAGCATCGCCTCCCGCACGGACTGTTCCGGATGCGTCGCGGGCTTCCAGTTTTCGAGCAGCTCGGTGGCCGAGGCATGCAACGACTCGGTACTCACAGCTCGACCAGACCCGTTCCCGCCTCGCGCGGCGGGCGCGGCGAAAGCTCCTCCTCCGGATAGCCGACGGCTATGGCGCCCAATGGTTTCCAGTCCGGCGCCAGACCCAGGACCTCGCGAGTGACCTCGGGCGCGAAGATGGTCGAGCCGATCCAGCAGCTGCCGACACCGCGCGTGGCCAGACCGACCAGCAGACCCTGCACAGCCGCACCGACCGCGACGGTGAACATGGTCGACTCGGCGGCGCGGCGGCGCTCGTCCGGGTAGTCGTGCGCGCCGTCGGGGACACAGAACGGAATGATCACCTCGGGTGCGTCGAACAGGATCCGGCCGCGTGCGACCCGGCGCTCCACCCGATCGGGATCCAGACCGTCGGCACCGAGGTCGTTACGCCATTGCGCCGCCATCGAATCCAGCAGGCGCGCGCGCAGCGCCGGCTGCCGCAGCCACACGAACCGCACCGGCCGGGTGTGATGCGGAGCGGGCGCGGTGAGCGCGTCGCCGACCGCGGCGCGGATCAACTCCGGATCGACCGGAGTGTCGGCGAAGGTCCGCACCGAGCGGCGCAGCAACAGAGCTTCCCGCCGGCCCTGCTCGATCGCCTCGGCGGTGCCGAGCCAGAACAGATCCTCCTCGCCACCGCGCAGCAGATCCTTGGCGGTGGATCCGTCGTCGTGCGGAGTCAGCCCGCGCACGACCGCGACCGGCACGCCGCCCAGCTTGCCCTTCGCGAGATCCGCCGCGGCAGCGAGTTCGTCGGCCACCGCCACCTGGGTGACCTGCAGCTCGTTCCCCTGCCCGTCGACCGCGCCGGCATAGTCGTGCACGACACGCAGACCGGCGGCACCGATCGCGGCATCGGTCTGGCCGATGCGCCAGGCCCGGCCCATCGTGTCGGTGATCACCACCGCGACGTCGACGCCCAGCCGCTGCGCCAGTGCCGCCCGCAGCGCCGCGGCGCTGGCATCGGGATCGGTTGGCAGCAGGACCAATTCGCCCTGCTCCACATTCGAACCGTCGACCCCCGAGGCAGCCTGCACGATGCCGATGTGATTCTCGGTGATGAGGGTGCGCCCCTTGCGCGCCAGCACCCGCACCGCCTCGGCGTCGACGAGTTTGCGACGCACGGCATCGCGTTCGTCCGGGTCCCGGGGCGCCTCGACGATGCGCCCCTCGGCCTTGGCGACGATCTTGCTCGTCACGACCAGCACGTCGCCGTCGACGAGCCAGGGGGCCTGGGCCGCAATGTGTTCCGCGACATCGTCACCCGGCCGGAATTCCGGTAGCCCCGGCACGGGGATGATCCTGATCTCCCCGCCGGGCGCATGGTCGGTGTTTCGCTCCTGAGTGCTCATGCCGGCACCCCCGCGATGTCGAGCGCCTCCCGCACCATCGCGGCGGTGGCGGCGGGATCGCTCATCAGCAGCGGCACGCTGCGCACCTGGACACCCGGCACATCGGCCTCGTCGGTCGAATGGATGAGCCAGCCGTCGAGGATGCCCGTGTCCGAGCGGGCGCCGAAGTGCCGTCCGATGGCCTCGGCCGAGGTTTCCACACCGATCACCTCGAGGCATTCATCCGCCATGCCGCGCAAGGGTTTTCCCCCGATCACGGGCGATAAACCGACGACTTTGGCAGAGGTGGTCCGCAACGCGCCCCGGATACCCGGCACCGCGAGGATCGCACCGATGCTCACCACGGGGTTCGAGGGGGCCAGCAGCACCACATCAGCACCCTCTATGATTTCCGTCACACCAGGGGCGGGTTTGGCTTGATCCGCCCCGATTGTGACGAATCCATGGGTCTCGACGTTTGCTCGGTACCGTACCCACCACTCCTGGAAATGAATCGCGCGGCGTTCGCCAGGGTTGTCGGGGTCACTGATCACAACGTGCGTTTCGCACCGATCGTCGGTTGCCGGGAGAAGTTTCACACCGGGCTGCCAGCGATTGCACAGCGCTTCGGTAACCGCCGAGAGCGGGTATCCCGCGCGCAGCATTTCACTGCGCACCAGATGCGTCGCGATATCGCGATCTCCGAGTCCGAACCAATCCGGTTGCGCGTGGTATTTCGCCAGTTCCTCCTTGGCGTGCCAGGTTTCTCCCACCCGGCCCCAGCCGCGCTCGGTATCGATACCCCCACCCAGCGTGTACATGCAGGTGTCCAGGTCGGGACAGATGCGTAAACCGTGCATCCAGACGTCGTCGCCGACGTTCACCAGCGCCGTTACATCCGCTTCCGGCAGCAGTTCCCGTACACCTTGTAAGAAGCGCGCGCCGCCGACTCCACCGACCAACACCGCAATGCGCGGTTTACGATCAATCCGCTCGATCTCGGCCGCGATGTCCGCTTGTTCTCCAGTCACATCCGCACAGCCTATGCGGTGCCCGGAAGCGGGGGTTCGAGTGCGTATTTGCTGGTCATTTGCTACTTCGAGGTTACCGAACCGCGTCGAAGGCGGCCTCGGATAGTAACGGAATTGTGTCGGCAGCTTGACCATCGACGCGTCCGGCGTGTCTAATCACAGACATGTCATTCCGGGTCCGCGCGAGAGCCTTTGGCGCAGACCGCGTTTCGAACGCATGTTCGCATCGGAACGACAAGCTCGGGGATGTCCGCGGGACTACGTCGCGGTGTGGGACCGTCGGTGGGCACGTCCGGTCCGACGGAAAAATCATTCTGCGCTAACACACAGTGAGGAGGCGGAGCGATGGCCGAGGAGCTGGCCCCGTCGGGCATTCCGGGCGGTGTATCGCAAACCGATTCCACAGCATGCGCAGCACCAAGCGACTGCGCTGACAGCCGGAACGACGAACGAGAGGGGGGCAGCACGGTGAACAACGAATCGGGATCGCTCGACAGAACTCCGCAAGGAGGGCAGTGGGCGCGCACTCAGCGCAAACCCGAAACACCGCAGCTGAGTCTCATCGTCACCGACTTCGATGCGATGTTCGACACCATCGAAGAACAGTGGCAGGAACGGGCGCTGTGCGCCCAAACCGATCCGGAAGCCTTCTTCCCCGAAAAAGGCGGCTCCACAAGGGAAGCCAAACGGATCTGCCTGGGCTGCGAGGTCCGCGACGAGTGCCTGGAATACGCACTCGCCCACGACGAGCGGTTCGGTATCTGGGGCGGCCTGTCCGAACGCGAACGCCGCCGCCTCAAGCGCGGCATCTCGTAGCCGCCTCTCCGGGCCTCTGCGGACGAGTAAGAGCCGCTCGGGTCGCGTTGCGGGCCGGCGGTTGTGGGCCTGGCCGGGTTGTGGGCGTACCCGGTGAGTTACCCATGTGCTCGCGAAATATGTTGTCCGGGTGCCCCGTTCGCCTCGCTTCGCTTCGGCGGAGCGGGGCGGGAACGGGGGCGACAGTGATCGAGTCGTCCGGTTCTCGTTTTCCGTGACGAGCGGGGCGACCGGCTGCTCTCGTGGGCCTACTCCCCTGTCGGGTCGATGATCTCCGGGTCTACGCCCAGGTAGGTGGCTATCTGCTGGACCAGGACTTCACGCAGAAGGTCCAGGAGGTCTTCCGGGTCGTGGGCGCGGAGTTCGAGGGGTTTGCGGAACAGGACCACTCGGGCTCGGGTGGCTACGTTGTGGCGGTCGACTCCGGCCGGGATCAGGCGGGAGAGCGGGACCGGGCCGTCGGCGACCACCTCGTCGGGCCAGGTGACCGAATCCGGATGCAGCGGACGGATCTTGGGGACGTCGTCGACCGCGATGTCGAGTTTGGTCAGGCGATCGTGCCAGCGGGCGTCCAGCGGGGCGAACGCCTCCAGCACCAGGCGGTCGAACTGCTGGCCGCGGGTGCGGCGCGCGGGCGCCGACGGCGGCAGCATCGGTCCGCGCACGCCGCGGCCGCGGCGAACCACCGAACGGGTCGTCACCGGCCGCCTCTTCGATCGGGTCATACCTTGCGACAGTAGTCACCGCGCCGGCGGCGGGGCCACGTGATCTCCCCGGAGCCGGAGCCCCGCGCGACCCGAAGTGGCCGGGGACCGGCCCGCGTGTCTGTCTGCGACACCCGGCGTGGGGGGTTAGTCTGCTGGATGTGATTCCCATGCGTCGTTGCTGCCGCCCAGGCTGCAAGAATCCGGCCGTCGCGACGCTCACCTATGTCTACTCGGACTCCACCGCAGTCGTCGGCCCCCTCGCCACCGTCGCCGAACCGCACTCCTGGGATCTGTGCGAAACCCACGGCTCCCGCATCACCGCCCCCAAGGGCTGGGAACTGGTCCGGCACGAAGGTGGATTCTCCTCCAGCACACCGGACGACGACGACCTGACCGCACTGGCCGAGGCCGTCCGCGAAGCCGGGATGCGACGCCGCGCACCGGAACCCGAACAGCGCGGCTACAGCGAGTACGCCCCGCCCCCGGCGCGACCCCAGCGGCCCGGCCGCACCGGCCGTCGCGGCCATCTACGGGTGCTCCCCGATCCCCCGAACTGAGCCCGCACCACGCGCCGCACACGCGCGACCGGCCTGAAGCCCGGACCGGCCCGCGGCCCTACTAGGGTGTTGGTCATGACAGTCGCCCGGTCTGCCGAGTCCGTTCACGCAGTTGTCAAGGCATACGACGTTCGCGGAGTTGTCGGGGAGCAGATCGACGCGGAATTCGTCCGCGACGTCGGCGCGGCCTTCGCCCGGCTGATGCGCACCGACGCCACCCCCGCCACGCGCATCGTCATCGGTCACGATATGCGCGACTCCTCCCCGGAACTGGCCGCCGCCTTCGCCGACGGCGTCCTCGATCAGGGACTCGACGTGGTTCACATCGGGCTCGCCTCCACCGACGAGCTCTACTTCGCCTCCGGCCATCTGCGGTGCCCCGGGGCCATGTTCACCGCCAGCCACAACCCCGCGCGCTACAACGGCATCAAGCTGTGCCGGGCCAACGCGCTGCCGGTCGGCCAGGAGACCGGGCTCGCGACCATCGCCGAGGAACTCGTCGAGGGCGTGCCGGCCGGACCGGGCACCCGCGGCACCGCGACCGAACAGAACTTGCTCGAGGCCTATGCCGAATACCTGCGCGGGCTGGTCGATCTCGGCGCGATCCGGCCGCTGAAGATCGCCGTGGACGCCGGTAACGGGATGGGCGGCTATACGGTCCCCGCCGTGCTCGGTGCGGTGCCGCAGCTGACCATCGCCCCGCTCTACTTCGAACTCGACGGATCGTTCCCCAATCACGAGGCGAACCCGCTGGACCCGAAGAATCTGGTCGACCTGCAGAAGTACGTCCGCGAGACCGGCGCCGACATCGGCCTGGCGTTCGACGGTGACGCCGACCGCTGCTTCGTCGTCGACGAGCGCGGCGAACCGGTCTCCCCCTCCGCGATCACCGCGCTGGTCGCGGAGCGCGAACTGGCGAAAGAGCCGGGCGCCACGATCATTCACAACCTGATCACCTCGCAGGCCGTGCCCGAACTGGTCACCGAACTCGGCGGCACGCCCGTGCGCACCCGCGTCGGCCATTCCTTCATCAAGCAGCAGATGGCCTCGACCGGCGCGATCTTCGGCGGCGAGCATTCCGCCCACTACTACTTCCGCGACTTCTGGGGTGCCGACTCCGGTATGCTGGCCGCTCTGCACGTGCTGGCTGCCCTGGGCGAGAAGGACCGGCCGATGTCGG
Source organism: Nocardia aobensis NBRC 100429 (assembly GCF_000308375.1). Lineage (GTDB taxonomy): Bacteria > Actinomycetota > Actinomycetes > Mycobacteriales > Mycobacteriaceae > Nocardia > Nocardia aobensis. The sequence continues at coordinate 49,797 of NZ_BAFQ01000150.1, forward strand.
AGCTCGCGTCCTCGTACGCGACCTACGCGGCCTCCGGGGAGATCAACTCCACAGTGGCGGATGCGCAGGAGCGAACCCTGGCGGTGGTCACCGCATTCGAAGGGCGCGCGCAATCGGTGGACCGGCTCGACGGCGTGACCGTGCGACTGCCCGGCCAGGCGTGGTTCAATCTGCGCGCATCCAACACCGAGCCGTTGTTGCGACTCAACGTCGAGGCCCGTTCGCAGGAGGAAGTAGACGCACTCGTGACCGAGATTCTGAGCATCGTGCGCGGCTGACTGGAATAGTGGAATCACAGGGCTTGGATTCGCCCGGGGACAACGACATCCCCCGGCGTGGTGACCCGATTGAGGGGAGGTGGCAACGCCCGATGATCGCAGGGACACCCGTACTCGACCTCGATGACGTCGCCTCGTTGGAGGCCGCGGATTCCGGGGGAATTTTGCGTTCGGCCGCCTCCGGGGGCGCCCAGGTGCGTGCCACCGCGGCCGCCGTCGCCGAAAACGCGCTCAGCCGGCTCGACGGTCTGCGGCCGCGAAGTCTGGTGCTGGTCTCCGGCACCGGACGCGCGGCCCGCGCGGCCACTCTGCTGCAGGCCGCGTTCGGCGACCGCGCGGGGCTGCCCATCATCAGCGCCACCACGATTCCGCAGTGGGTCGGTTCGCTGGACGTGGTGGTCGTCGCCGGTGACGACTCGGCTGATCCGCGACTGACCGGCGCCGTCGACCGGGCACTGCGCCGCGGCGCCGAAGTCGTGGTCGCCGCACCCGACGAGGGTCCGATGCGAGCCGCGGCCGCCGGGCGGGCGGCCATGCTGCCGCCGCGGATCCGGGTGCTCGACCACAACCGGATGCTGCGATTCGTCGCGGTCGGCATCGCGGTGCTGCAGGCGGTCGACCCGATGCATATCGGACCGCTGGTCCCGAACCTCGACGAACTCGCCGATGTGCTCGATGCCGAGGCACTGCGCGACGGCCCGCACCACGAGGTCTTCCACAACCCCGCCAAAACCCTCGCCGCGCGGATGCGGGAACGGCGGCTGGTGCTTACGGGCGATTCCCCCGCTGCCGCGGTGGTGGCCGAGCACGGCGCCGAGGTGCTGTTGCAGACCGCGGGGCAGATCGCGGCCGCCGTCGACCTCACCGAGGCCGTGGCCGCGAACGCACGGCTGATCGAATCCGCGGAGGGGACCGCGCCCGGTTACGATCCGCTGTTCCACGACGAGCAGCTGGACGGACCGGCCCCGGTCGATCGGGCCCGCGTGTTCGTGGTGAGCGCCGACGGCGATCAGGTCGCGGCCCGGCGCCGGCTGGCCGTTTTCGGCGCGGGCGCGGGCATCGTCGACGCCGATCTGGTCAACGTCGACATCGAGCTGATGCGCACCGAGGCGAGTGTGCCGCGCGATACCGGTGCGGGCGAACCCCAGGCGCCGGCGGCCGGCCGCGGCAGCGAGCTCGAACAACTGGCGGTGCTGGTGCTGCGGCTGGAAATGGCCGCCGCCTATCTGCGTCTGCTCGGCGGCCCCCCAGCCGCGAGCCGTCCCGCCCACTACGACGGGGGCCACTACTAGTGCACGAACTCGTTGGTGCGTTGCGTTCCTATGCCTGGGGATCTCGCACCGCACTCGCTCAGCTGTGCGGCCGGGAGGTTCCCTCCCCCCATCCCGAGGCCGAATTGTGGTTCGGCGCCCACCCCGCCGACCCGGCGAAGGTCCTCACCGACGGCACCGGCCGTTCGCTGCTGGAACTGCTGGAGGCCGAGCCGAACCGGGAGTTGGGCGCGGTCGCCTCGGCGTTCGGCGGCCGCCTGCCGTTCCTGCTGAAGATCCTGGCGGCCGAGGAACCGCTGTCGCTGCAGGCGCATCCCAGCGCCGATCAGGCCCGCTACGGATTCGAACGGGAGAACCACACGCGGGTGCCGCTGGATTCGCCCATGCGCAACTACCGCGACGACTCCCACAAGCCCGAGCTGGTGGTGGCACTCGATCGCTTCGAGGCGCTGGCCGGTTTCCGCGATCCGCTGCGCACCGTCGACCTGCTGAACTCGCTGGCCGTGCCGGAGCTGGTGCAGTACACCGAACTGCTTGCCGCCCAGCCGGATTCGGGTGGCCTGCGCACCCTGTTCACCACCTGGATCACCCTGCCGCAGGCTATGCTGGCCACCCTGCTGCCGAAGGTCCTCGACGGATGTGTGCGCTACCTCAAACAGGTCGACCCGCTCGAATACCCCAGGCAGGCCAAGGAATTCGCGGCCGAAGCGCGCACCACCCTGGAGCTGGCCGAGGCGTATCCCGGTGATGCCGGGGTGCTGGCGGCTCTGCTGCTGAACCGGTTGACGCTGGAACCCGGACAGGGCCTGTTCCTGGCCGCCGGCAGCCTGCACGCCTATCTGCGCGGCATGGGCGTCGAGATCATGGCCAATTCGGACAATGTGCTGCGCGGCGGGCTCACTCCCAAGCACGTCGACGTGCCCGAGCTGCTGCGGGTGCTGGATTTCGAACCGCTGCGCACGCCGATCATCGAACCCGAACCGGTCGATGAGAACTCGTTCCGGTACCCCACGCCCGCCCCGGAATTCGCCTTGCGACGCTTCGAATTGACCGAGGACGCCGCCGCGGTCGACATTCCGCGGGTCGGCCCCGGCATCATGCTGGTGACGGCCGGCACCGTGGCGCTGTCGCAGGCCGGGAACGAATTGCCGATCGCCGCCGGCAGCGCCGCGTGGATCTCGGCCACCGATACCGATATCCGGGCGCGAGCTCTCGGCGGCCCCGCGCAGCTGTTCTGCGCGTGTGTGGGCGAGTGAGCGCGCGGCCGGTTCGGCCGCTTTAGTAGATTGATCGAACAAATCGGACATCTACCGGCGTGCGCCGGGGACGAAAGGACCGGGGCTGCACCATGTCTGCTGGTGGCGGGAAGAAGGCGATCTTCGCGGCGTTGAGCGCGAATGCCGGTATCGCGGTGGCGAAATTCGTCGGCGCCGCGATCACCGGTTCCGGATCGATGCTGGCCGAGGCCGTGCACTCGGTGGCCGACACCGGTAATCAGGGATTGCTGTTGCTCGGGCAGAAACGTGCCGAGCAGGAAGCCGACGATCTGCATCCGTTCGGCTACGGACGCAACCGCTACTTCTACTCGTTCGTCGTGGCGCTGGTGCTGTTCTCCCTCGGCTCGATGTACGCGATCTACGAAGGTGTGCACAAGATCCAGCATCCGGAGGAATTGACCTCCCCCCTGGTGGCGATCGTGATCCTGGCCATCGCGGCGGCGCTCGAGGGCTACAGCTTCATGACCGCGATGCGGGAATCCGCACCGCTGCGCGAGGGTGCGAGTTGGTGGCGGTTCATCCGCAACTCGCGCAGCCCGGAACTGCCCGTGGTGCTGCTCGAGGACACCGGCGCGCTCATCGGTCTGCTGATCGCACTGGCCGCGGTGGTTCTGACGGTGGTGACCGACAACGCCATCTGGGACGGCATCGGCACCCTCGGCATCGGCCTGCTGCTCGGTGTCATCGCGGTCGTGCTGATCGTGGAGATGAAGAGCCTGCTGATCGGTGAGGGCGCGACCCCCGCACAGGACGCGGCGATCCGCGCGAAGCTGGTCGACGGGGAGCGCATCGACCGGGTCATCCACCTGCGCACCGAATACCTCGGCCCGGAGGAGATGCTCGTGGCGGCGAAGGTGTCGATCGTGCCCGGACTGGAGATCGCCGATATCGCCGCCGCGATCGACGACGCCGAAGCCCGGGTGCGGGCGGCCGTCCCCGCCGCCCGGGTCATGTACATCGAGCCTGATCTGTACCGCACCCAGCCGGTGTAGACCCGCGGCGGCGGTTCGGGCGGCGGATGCCCGAGCACCGAGGATCACTGCTCCGGTCCGATGGCGGCGCGCGGGGTTCCGGTTCATGACGACGCGCCGAGCAGGACGGCCGGGTCGATGCGGATGCCGAACTGCTCTCGCAGCGCACGAGTCGCGGCGTGCATGCCGCACATGCCGTGCACGCCGGGACCCGGCGGGGTCGCGGCGGAGCACAGGTACACACCGGGAAGCGGGGTGGCATAAGGGTTCCAGCGCGGCGTCGGGCGGAAGATCGTCTGCGCCAGGGTCATCGCGCCGGCCGCGATATCGCCGCCGACGTAGTTGGCGTTGTGCGCGGGCATGTGTGCTGCCGGACGCACATGGGTGGCCTGGATCAGATCACGGAAGCCGGGGGCGAAGCGTTCGAGTTGCGCGACGACGTCGGGACTCACGTCGCGGCCGGATCCGTTGGGTACGTGGGCATAGGCGTAGAGCGTGTGGTTGCCGCCGGGAGCCCGGGACGAATCGACCACGCCCGGCTGGATCACCAGAACGTACGGCCGCTCGGCGTGCCGGCCCGACGCGACGAGACGTTCGACGGCCATTGCCTCGGCTCGCGTGCCGACGACATGTACGGTTCCCGCGGCCGCCAGCTCCGTCGCCTGCCACGGCACCGGGCCCGACAGAGCGAAATCCACCTTGCATGCGGCGCCGCCGAACCGGTAGCGCTGCAACCGGTTTCGATATGCCGTGGGCACTCGCGCGATCCGCAGCAGTTCCGTGGGCGCGGTGTCGAGCAGAACCGTTCGCACACCGGCGAATTCGTCCAGTGAATCGACGCGGTGCCCGGTGTGGACTTGCCCGCCGTGGCGTTCCAGATCGGCGATCAGCGCATCGACGATGGCCTGTGAGCCGCCGCGCGGAATCGGCCAGCCACCCACATGGCCGAGGGTGCCCAGCAGCAACGCCACACCGGCCGCCGAGAACTGCCGCGGCGGCATGATGGCGTGCGCGCTCACCCCGGTGAACAGCGCCGCCGCACGTTCCTCGCGAAAACGCAGGTCCCACAGCGGAGATGCCTGCTCGAGCAGTCGGCGGCCGAAGCGCAGCGCGGACAGCGGATCACGAGGAATACGGCGCAGGTCCGACATCCCCAGCTCCACCACCGCCTCCCACTCCCGCACCAGCGGGGCGAACAGGCGCCGCCACGTCGCACCGTCGCGGCCCAGCCCCTCGGCCGTCCGGTCCAGATCCCGCCAGGCCGACGCGGCCACCCCGCCGTCGAGCGGATGTCCGTAGGAGATCGCGGGAGTCGCCAATTCGACGCCGTGCGCACCGAGATCGAAGGTGCGGAAGAACGAGGATGCCAGCGCCATCGGATGCGCGCCCGCGCACACGTCGTGGTGATATCCGGGCAGGGTGAGCTCCGCGGTACGGCAGCCGCCACCGGCACGATCCGCGGCTTCGAACACCTCCACCTCGAGCCCCGCGCGGGCCAGTAGCACCGCCGCGGCCAGACCGTTGGGCCCGGAGCCGACCACCACCGCATCCGCCATGATCACCACTGTAGGGTCCGAAAACCAAGGGACTCAGGGCATCAACTCCGGGTGGCCCAGCGGATGAGCACGTCCATGCGCTGTTCCCACAGGTCCGGGCGGAGGCGATGACTGCGGTCCAGCGCCGCCATCCCGTGCAACGTGCTCCAGAACACCTCGGTGTAGGCCCCGGTGTCGGCTTCGGGGACCCGCGGCCGGAACAGCCGCTCGAGCTCCTCGAAGCAGTCGCGCAGGGTCTGGGGTGCGTCGGGACCGAAGGGCAGTTCGGTGTCGAGGACGAACATGGCGTCGTAGAGGGCGGCGTTGTCGGCCGCGAATTTCAGATAGGCCCGGGCGACCGCCTCCATCGCGGCATCGGGGCCGTCGGCCTGCTCGTGGGCGGCGCGGAGCACATCCCGCAACTGACCGATCCCCTCCTCGGCCACGGCCGAGACGATGGCCCGCTTTCCCGAGAAGTGACTGTAGAGCACGGGCTGGCTGTATTCGATGCGCTCGGCGAGCCGGCGCACCGTCACCGCATCCCAGCCGTCGGATTCGGCCAGTTCACGCGCACTGTCGATGATCGCCTGCCGGCGCTGGGCACGTTCGCGTTCCTTGCGTTCCTGAACCGTCATACCGAAATTCTAGCAACGCTAGACAAGTTAGCGATTGCCGCTTACGCTTATCCCATCGGTTAGCAACGCTAGATTTTGGAGCAAGACAATGACGCGTCCCCGCCTCGCCACCGCCCTCGTCCTGATCGGCGTCGCCTTCATCCTGTACATCGGCCTCGGCTACGTCCTCACACCGAATTCCATGGCACCCGGCTTCGGGCTTCCGGCCTGGCCGCAGGGAGAGTCGGCCGCCTTCATGACACTGAAGGGGGTCCGCGATATCAGCTCCGGCGCGGTGCTCCTGGCGCTGCTGCTGACACGGCAGCGTTTCGCGCTCGGCATCGCGATGCTCGCCACCGCGGTGACCCCGATCGGCGACATGCTCACGGTGCTGAACAATCACGGCTCGGTGACCACCGCACTGAGTGTGCACGGTCTGACCGCCGCCCTGGTCGCCGCGACCGGCGTGCTGCTCATCCGCGAGCGTTCGGCGGCGGGGTCGTCCCGTAACGCCGTCGCGGTGGTGCCGGCCACAGCCGTCCCGCAGTAGTCAGCGGTACGAGTGTTCGACATCCTTCCGGCAGCTACGACGAGGCCGCCCGTGCGAGTGCACGGGCGGCCTTGTCGATTCACAGCACAGGTCGCCTCACAGCACAGGTCGCCGGAACTAGACGTCGGTGGAGAAGCGGATCCCGCCGTCGGGCAGATCCACGCCCGGCCAGATGCGGGCGCCGCGCAGCAGCTCACAGCGGGCGCCGACGCTGGCGCCGTCACCGATCACCGCATCGCGGACCAGCGCCCGCGGCCCGATGCGCGCACCGAATCCGATGATCGAGCGCTCCACGGTGGCCCCGGCCTCGACCCGGGCGCCGTCGAACAGCACCGCACCGTCGAGTCGCGCACCAGCGCCGACCTCGGCGCCGCGCCCCACGACCGTGCCGCCGATCAGCAGCGCACCCGGCGCGACACCGGCACCGGGGTGGACCAGCGATTCCCCGCGCTGACCCGGCAGCGCCGGCGAGGGCGCGATCCCGCGCACCAGATCGGCGGACCCGCGCACGAAGTCCTCCGGCGTCCCCATATCCCGCCAGTACGAGGCGTCGACATGGCCCTGGATGTGGGCGCCCTCGGCCAGCAGCGACGGGAACACCTCGCGTTCGACCGATACCGGGCGGCCGCTCGGGATCTTCTCGATGTACTCGCGACGGAAGACGTAGCAGCCGGCGTTGATCTGGTCGGTCGGCGGATCCTGGGTCTTCTCCAGGAAGGCGGTGACCCGGCCGGTCTCGTCGGTGGGCACGCATCCGAAGGCGCGCGGATCACCGACGCGGACCAGATGCAGGGTCACATCGGCGCGGGTCGAGGCGTGCGTGTCGAGCACGGCTCCCAGATCGGCGCCGCCGAGGACGTCACCGTTGAAGACCATCACGTTGTCGGCGCGCAGCTTCGGCAGCACGTTGCGGATACCGCCGCCGGTCCCCAGCGGTTCGGTCTCGGTGACGTATTCGAGGTCGAGGCCTAGTTCGGCGCCGTCGCCGAAATGTTCCTCGAAGACCTCCGCCTTGAACGACGTGCCCAGCACCACATGGGTGATCCCGGCATCGGCGATCCGGGCCAGCAGGTGGTGCAGGAACGGCAGACCGGCGACCGGCAGCATCGGTTTCGGCGCCGAGAGCGTCAGCGGGCGCAGCCGCGTGCCCTGGCCACCGACGAGGATCACGGCGTCGGTTGCGGTGTCCACGCCCGCGCTCCCTCCCGAATTGTCCGGCATCAGTCTTCCCCTTTTTCAGGTTCGGTCCACGCGTTATCGCTGCGCTTCGCGGTCGCGCTCGCGCAGCGCAGATCGAACCGCAAGTTTGCAGCGAATCGCAAGTCCGGCCCGCAACGCCCATCGCAGCGGGGCCTGCCACCAGTGCGGATGGCGGTCGGCCTGGAAACGATAGGCGGAGGCGTGATGGGCGGGCAACATGGTCTCCGGATGCCGCCCGGCCGCGTGGCCTTTGGCATGGGTGACCTCGGCGGTCGGCACGAAGACGTTGTGCCAGCCGGCCTTGCCCATCCGGTCGCCGAAGTCGACATCCTCCATGTACATGAAGTACCGCGAGTCGAAGCCGTCGATGCTGTCGAACGCGTCGCGCCGGACCAGCAGGCACGACCCCGACAGCCAGCCGACGGTGCGCTCGGCGATCTCCTCGTTCTCCTGCCGGTACCGCCGGGTCCAGGGGTTACCCGGCCAGATCGTGCCGAGAATCGCGTGGCCGGCGCCGTCGAGCAGGCCGGGCACCCGGCGCGCGGAGGGATAGATACTGCCGTCCGGCTCGTGGATCAGCGGCCCCAGCGCACCCGCGCGCGGCCAGCGCCGGGCGGCGGCCAGCAGGTGATCGATGGAATCGGTGCCCCAGCGCACGTCCGGATTGGCGATGATCACGTATTCGATATCGGGATCGAGTTCGGCGACCGCCCGGTTCACCGCGCCGCCGTAGCCGATGTTGCCACCGGTGCGCAGCAGCGTGACGTGTTCGTCGGACTCCGCGGCCAGCTCGGGAGCGCCGTCGGTCGAGCCGTTGTCGGCGAGGATCACCTGCGGTTTCTCCGCGGTGGCGGTCGCGAGTGTGCTGATGAAGTGGTCGAGATGCTCGCCCGGCGAATAGGTTACGGTGACCACCGCCAGCTGAGGGGTACGGTCCGCGGAAGGGGCTGAATCCGAAGCGCTCACGGAAGGCCAGCCTAATGGGTGAGAGGCCGGAGTAGGCACCCGAGCACAACCACCCACAGGGCCTTATCAGTCTGACCGCCGGCGTCGCGGCTCACGGGCGCCGGTTCAGGCGGCGGCGAGCAGCGCCGATCACGGTTGCGTCCGATCCGACAGGCGAGCCAGCGCATCGGCCAGCGCCGCCCGCCACTCCCGAAGCGGCGTGAGACCGGCCTGCGCCCAGGCTCGATTCGACAGCACCGAATATGCCGGGCGCCGCGCGGGACTCGGGAAGTCGGCGGTACCGCAGGGCCGCACCCGCTCGGGATCGGCCCCGAGTTCGGCGAACACCGCCCGCGCCAGCCCGAAGCGACTGACCGCGCCCGCATTACTCACGTGCAGTACACCCGGAATCGGCTGCCGCGCAACGAGTTCCAGCAGGGCCTGCGCCAGATCGGGTGCGTAGGTGGGCGATCCGACCTGGTCGTCGACGACCGATATCGTCTCGCGTTCGGCCTCGAGCCGTCGCATCGTCGCGACGAAGTCGCCGCGGTCGCCGGTGTACACCCACGCCGTGCGCACGATCGTGGCCTGCGGATATTCGCCGAGCACGGCCTGCTCACCGGCCAGTTTGGTACGGCCGTACACACTTGCCGGGCCGGTCGGATCGTCCGGCTCGTACGGATCCGACGCGGTGCCGTCGAAGACGTAGTCGGTGGAGATGTGGATCAGGCGCGCGCCGGCCACGCGGCAGGCGGCCGCGAGTACCGCGGGCCCGGTGACATTGCCCGCGTACGCCGCGTCGTGCTCGGACTCGGCGGCGTCGACGGCGGTGTAGGCGGCACAGTTGAGCACCACATCGCCCGGGCGAACGACGGCGCGCACGGCTTCGGCGTCGGTGATGTCGAGATCGGCACGGCCCAGGGCGAGGGCCGCGGGCGCCGCCGTGCGCAGCGCCCGGCCGAGCTGTCCGCCGGCGCCGGTGATCACGAGCCGGGACTGGGAATCGGGACTCATCCGGCAAGTCTGGCACGCCACGCCAACAGCGGTTCAGCGGTGCGGGCGCACTGGTTGGATAGCCTCGAATCCGGGAACTCCCCGGTACGCCACCGGTATCGGAGGCGGTGGGCTACGCGGGCAGATTCTCGAACGGGGGTCGATCGAGCGTGGAAAAGGAATACGGAGTGCCGCAGAACAGAAGTGCCTCGTCGCCGCCCCGCGGCGCCGGAGCACCACTGCCCGGCGGCCGCATCCCGCGAGCTCGCGGCGTTCGCCCGAGTTCGAGTCCCGGGGTGAATCGTCCCGGGCGGCTGCTCGCCGTGGCCGCCGCGGCGGTGGTGTTCATCGTCACCGGCTTCGGCTGGCACAGCGTGGATTCCCTGATCTCCGGCATCGAGCGGATCGGCAACCTGGGACTCGGCGGCGGCCACGACGGTGCGGTCGACATCCTCATGGTCGGTATCGACAGCCGCACCGACGCGCACGGCAATCCGCTCAGCGATCAGGAACGGGCGATGTTGCACGCCGGCGACGAGGTCGGCACCAACACCGACACCATCGTGCTGGTCCGGGTGCCCAACGACGGCCGGTCGGCGACCGCGATCTCGATTCCCCGCGACTCCTATGTCGACATCCCCGGTATCGGCAAGGGCAAGATCAACTCCGCCTACGGCGCGACCAAGGAGAACGCGCGGCAGAAATTCGCCGCGCAGGGCCTCTCGAATTCCCAGATCGAGCAGAAGTCCACCCAGGCCGGCCGGCAGGCACTCATCAAGTCGGTCGCCAATCTCACCGGCGTCACCGTCGACCATTACGCCGAGGTGGGTCTGCTCGGATTCGTGCTGCTCACCAATGCCGTCGGCGGGGTGGACATCTGCCTGAACAACGCGGTCGACGAACCGCTCTCGGGTGCGGATTTCCCCGCCGGACAGCAACGGCTCGACGGGGCGCAGGCATTGAGTTTCGTGCGTCAGCGCCACGATCTGCCACGCGGCGACCTGGATCGCATCGTGCGCCAGCAGGTGTTCATGGCCTCACTGGTGAACAAGGCCCTCAACGCCCGAATCCTCGCCAATCCCGGGAAGTTGCGCGAACTCGCCGATGCCGTCGGGCGCACGATCGTGCTCGACGAGGACTGGGATGTGGTGGCGTTCATGCATCAGCTGCAGGATCTGTCCGGCGGAAAGGTGAATTTCGAGACAATTCCGGTGCAGGATCTCGACGGAACCACCGCCGACGGCGAATCGGTGGTGAAGGTCGACCCGAAATCGGTGAAGTCCTACGTCGCCGCGGCGGTCGGCGCCACCACCGACGATCACGACGACGACCGCGCGGCGGCGCCGAGTTCGGTCACCGCCGACGTCTACAACGCCGGCAGCACCGGCGGTCTGGCCGGCCAGGTCGCACAGGCGCTGACCGGCAAGGGTTTTCACACCGGAGCCGTCGGGAATTGGCCGGGTGCGCCGGTGCGCAGCAGCCGGGTGCTCGCCGCCGCGAGTTCCGACCCCAAGGCCAAGGCGGTCGCCGAGGCGCTCGGCGGCCTGACCGTGGTCGCCGAACAGGATGTGCCGGAGGGTGCGGTGCGCGTGGTGCTCGCCGATGACTACTCTGGTCCGGGCTCGGCGGCCGGCAGTCTGTTCGACATGTCCGGAACCTCGCCGGCCTCGGGCACCGCGACACCGGTGCCGCCCGCGCCTCCCATCGACGCCGGCCAGAACGGACCGAAATGCGTGAACTGAACGACACTCTCACCGATGCCCTGCTCGGCCCGATCCTCGCCCGCGACGCCGCGGCGCCGCGGATCACCCACTACGACGACAGCACCGGCGCCCGCATCGAACTGTCCGGGCTGACGCTGGCGAACTGGGCCGCCAAGACCGCCAATATGATTCGCGACGAATTCGGCCTCGCCCCGGGCGCGCGGGTATCGGTGTTGCTGCCCGCGCACTGGCAGACGGCCGCGGTCCTGCTGGGCTGCTGGTGGGCCGGCACCGAGGTGGTGCTGCGACCGGACCCCGACGCCGAACTCGCACTGGTCTCGGCCGCGCGCATCGATGAGGCCGGAGATATCGCCGAGGTGGCCGCGCTGTCGCTGGATCCGATGGGTATGCCGGTCGCCGATCTGCCGGTCGGCATCACCGACTACGCCACGTCGGTGCGCGGGCACGGTGACCAGTTCCACCCGGCGGGCGCGGGCGACGCCCTCGACGGCGCCACGGTCGCCGAGACCGTGACAGCGGCCCGGGCCTCGGCCGAACGGCAGGGGTTCGGCGCGAGCGACCGGGTGCTGTCGACCACCGACTGGGACACCACCGCCCACCTGATCGACGGACTGCTCGCGGTATACGCGGCCGGAGCCTCGCTGGTGCAGGTGACCGCCCCCGATCCGGCTCGGCTCGAGCACCGGATCGGCACCGAACGCGTCACCGCGCGCCGGTCCTGATCTCCTACCCGGGTAGGGCACGGCGATCCACCCGCAGTCCGTTTTCGGGACGCCCGCCACTCCGTAGTGTGGGTGTCAGCGAACCGGACGACGAACGGGGATGGCGATGAAGCCGCAGTACTGGTTTCGGTGGTTGGTGGTACAGGGCACGCCGCGGCTGGCCTTGAAGACCTATGCCCGCCGCGGCGAGACCCTGGCGAAACTGATGTCGAGCCCCGAGGCGGTCCAGGATCCGATACCGCTGCTGGAGTCCCTGCGCGCCCAGGGACGGCTGGTGCACTCCCCCTTGGGCTGGGTGACCGCCGACTACGAGCTGGTCCGTACCGTACTGCGCGACACCACCTTCAAGGTCGCGGCGGCCGAGGGTTTCGTGCCCGGACCGCTGCGGCCGCTGATGGATCTGGCGACGCTGCCGCCCAATCCGGTGCAGCCGCCGTCGATGCTGGTGATCGACCCGCCCGACCACACCCGGATGCGTAAACCGGTGGCCTCGGCATTCACGCCGCGCGCGATCGCCCGGCTGCGCGACCGCGTCGAATCGGTGACCACGGAACTGCTCGACGCCCTGCCCTCCGGCGGTTCGGCGGATCTGGTGGCCGACTTCGCCTCCCAGGTGCCGATCGCGATCATCTCCGAGATGCTGGGCTTCCCCGATGCCGACCGCGACCGCTTCCTGGCCTGGGGTGACGCCGTCTCGCCGATGCTCGATATCGGCATCAGCTGGCGCACCACCCGCGACGCGTCGGCGGCCATCGTGGAGATGGACCACTACCTCGACGAGCACATCGCGCGGCTACGCCGCGAACCGGGCGAGGACATCCTGTCCGGTCTGGTGAGCTCCGGCACGCTGGACGACACCGAACTGAAGGCCTCGGCGACACTGCTGATGGGCGCCGGATTCGAGACCACGGTCAATCTGATCAGCAACGGCGTCGTCCAACTGGTGACCCATCGCGATCAGCTGGACCGGCTGCGCGAGGATCCGCAGCTGTGGCCCAACGCGATCGAGGAGATTCTGCGCTTCGACGCACCGGTGCAGAACACCGGCCGCATCGCCGGGCGCGAGGTGGAGCTGGCCGGTATCACGGTGCACCAGGGCAGCACGGTGGTGTTGTCGCTGTCGGGCGCCAATCGCGACCCGAAGGTGTTCGCCGAACCGCACCGCTTCGACGTCACGCGCGCCAACGCCAAGGATCACCTGACGTTCTCCAGCGGTATCCACGCCTGCCTGGGCGCCAGCCTGGCCCGGATGGAGGGCACCTACGCGCTGCGGTCGCTGTTCGAACGTTTCCCGAATCTCGTGCTGGCCGGTCGCCCGGAGCGTCGGCCGCTGTTCACCCTGCACGGCTACAGCCGGTTGCCGGTGCTGCTCGGTCAGCGCGCCGAACAGCCCAGCGGCGTCTGAGCCGGCTCAGCTGAAGCCGACCGCCTGGTCACCCCAGGCGGTGTGCAGATCGTGATCGGGATCGTCGAGCACCCGGTCCGCGGCGTCGACGACCAGTGTCGTGCGGGTGGATTCGCGGTAGGGCGGCCAATGTTTCGAGCCGTCCAGCGCCGCGGGCACCCCGTGTTCGGCGAAGGCCAGCCAGCGCCGCATCATCCGGCCCGACACCTCGCTCGCGACCTTGCGACCGCCCAGCCAGAAGGTCGGATCGTGATCGAAGGAGCCGAAATTGCCGAAGATGTACGGCAATTCGGTGGCGTGGCCCGCGCCGACGCGTGCCGCCTTCAGCATCGGCGTGGCCTGATCGAAGCGATACATCCAGGTGCGGCTGTGCCGGGAATGCGCGTCGGCGACCCAGTGCGCCGGCATCCGGAAGGCCGCATCGGTCGACATCGCCAGCGCACCGCGCGTCTTGGCCAGATCCGGGTAGGCGGAGGTGATCTCGGCGATGCGCTCGTGCGAGAGCCCGGGATGTTCTCCGGCGACCGCATTGAGCATCGCGTTCACCGCATCGGGTGTCACCGGCATGATCGGCGAGCGGAACAGGCGGAACAGCGACGCCTCGTCCTTGTTGGTGCCGATGATCAGCGGTACGCGATGCGAGCGGCCCTGCTGGAAGCGGTCGGTCGGATAGGTGGGCAGCAGATCGCCGTCCACCACCGGCGCCGCCGCCAGTCGTCCCGGCGACTGCAAAGGCACCTCGTCGAGCAGGACACCGGCCGCGTCCACGATCCGCTCGATGGGGCATTCCAGCAGTTCCCGGGCCCGTTCGGGCGGCAGGTCCATCAATTCCAGGAAACGGCTCGCCACCCCGGCGGCCCGGTCCGGACCGAAGACGGTGGTGGCCGGCGGGCTCTGCGCGATGGCGCGATGGAACAGGCCTGCGGCCCGCGGCGAAGTCAGCAGCGCCGTCACGCATCCCGCGCCGGAGGATTCGCCGAAGACGGTGACGTTACCCGGATCACCACCGAAGGCGGCGGCATTGTCGCGCACCCATTCCAGTGCCGCGATCTGGTCGTGCAGGCCGAGATTGGCGACGAACCCGTCGCCCAGTGAGGACAGATCGAGGAAGCCGAGCGCGCCGAGCCGATAGTTGACCGCGACGATCACCACGTCGCCCGTCTCGACCATCCGGCGGCCGTCGTAGATCGCCTGCGCGGCCGTGCCCAGACAGTAGGCGCCGCCGTGCAACCAGACCATCACCGGACGCGGCTGCACCGGTTCGGCGGCCGGTGCCCAGACATTGACCCACAGGCAGTCCTCACCCATGCGCAGCCCCGAGTCCACGGGCACCATATCGCCCATGGTCTGCGGTGCGATCTCGCCGAATTCGGTGCAGTCACGCACTCCCGACCAGGCTTCGGGCGGTTCCGGCCGCGCGAACCGCTTCGGGCCCGCCGGCGCCGCGGCATACGGGATGCTGCGCCACACGTGCACGGATCCCGCACGGAATCCGCGGACCGCACCGCTGGTCGTGTGGGCGACGGGTCCGGCAGTGTCCTCGACCGGAGTCGCCTCGAAGAATTGAGTGCTCATCTCGCACCTCCTCGTACTCCCTGTAACCGAGAGTACGTCCGAGATCATTCGTACCGCGTCAGCCTCGATCGATGTGGCCGAGGTCGCGGTCGGGATCGATGCGGTCGCGCACGCGCTGTTTCAGTCCGGCGATATCCGGAAAGCCACCGTCGGCTCTGCGCTCCCAGATCTGCTCACCATCGACGGTGATCCGGAACACTCCGCCGGTTCCGGGGATCAGCGCCACCTCGTCGAGGTCTGTGCCGAAGGTGTTCAGCAGCTCCTGAGCCATCCATCCGGCCCGCAGTAACCACCGGCATTGCGTGCAGTATTCGATCGCGATTCGTGCCATGCGGTGACCCTAGTGAGGGACCGGATTCCCGGTAGTCGCCGCGTGGTTGTCCACGTTTGAGGCAACTCCTTCGCTATCTGTTCTAATCGGAAATGTATTTCAGTAATGGTAGTGGGAGAGCACTTGCGACTCTTTACGAGCCGATTACGATTCGATATCTCCGTCGACGTAGACCCACTGACCGTCGACGCGAGCAAATCTGCTGCACTCGGAAAGTACGCCGCGCCTGCCGTCGTATCGGTAGGTGGCGCGGAACTCGACCACGCCGGCGTCGTCGAACAGGCCACCCGCCTCGGTGTCGAAGACCTGCAGCGATATCCAGCGCTGCGCCGGATCCAGGGCGAGGCGCCGCGGCCGGGTCCGTGGATGCCACGTCCGCAGCAGATAGTCGCGATCACCGACGGCGAAGGCGGTATAGCGCGACCGCATCAGCGCTTCGGCGGTCGGCGCCGGGCGGGTGCCGTTCAGGCGCGGGCCGCAGCACTGCCCGAACTGCTCGCCGCTGCCGCACGGACAGCGGTCGGTGTCGTCCGGGCGCTCGGGAAAGGTGTCGGCCATCGCACGATTATCGCCGCCCGGAATTCACCGGTTCCGGCCGCGGCCGAACACGGCGGGTACATCCGCGCGGCCGATGCGGTCGAGTTCCTCGGCCAGCCGGGCGGTTTCGTCGTACCAGTCGCGCAGTTCGGGCAGGGTCGGCGCGGGTTCGGAGTCGAGGTGATGGCCGGCCCGCGACAGCGTCGCCCACAGTCCACCGACGCGGCCCGCGAGTTCGGGACCGGCGCAGCTGTCCAGCGCCAGCAGTTGAGCACGCATGCTGCACCGGGCCAGCGGCGGGGACACCCGCGCCCACAGCCGGTCCACCGACTGTTCCAGCGCGATCCGCAGGATCCACACCGTCGCCCGGGACCACAGGCCACCCGCATCGGTGACCGTGCCGTCGAGCAGTTCCGCGGCCGCCGCCAAGCGCTGCGCCACGGTCGGCCTCACGGATTCAGCCATGTCACGAATCTCTTCGTCCCCGAGATCAGATCGCCCGAGCGGCGCTGGATGCGGATGTGCGCACCGGCCGTGGCATCACGCACCACCGCGCGGGCCCACGGCGCCTCCTGATCGAGATAGTCGTTCAGATCGTCGACCCGGTCCGGTACACCGAAGACCGCCAGGGCGACCGTCTCCCACGTGGTGCGCGCCCGATCGACGCGGCGCTGCACCTCGCGATGGTCGATGCCGGCGGCCAGCAGTTCACGCCGGGCGCGGGCCAATGCGGCCGCCTCGATCGCCGATCGGCAGCAGGTGATGACCAGTTCGGTCGCGATCGCCTTGGGCAGCTGCCTGGTGCGCAGCAGGGCCCGCGCGTCGCCGAGGTAGCGCTGCACCGGATCCTCGACCGCGCGCACCTCCACCCGCGAATGCTCGCGCCGCTGCACATCGAGAACCGTTGCGTCCAAACGCAATCGGCGCACCGCCTCGGCCAGCCGCTCGTCGTGGGTGAACACGATCACCTGGCGTCCGCTGCGCGCCACCGCCGCCAGCACCCGGGCGAGTCCGTCGACCTTCGCCGGATCCATCGCCTGCACCGGATCGTCGATCATGACGAATCCGAACGGGCTTTCGGCCACCGTGGCGCGCGGCAGGAACAGGGCCAGGCCCAGCGCATGCAATTCGCCCTGACTCATCACTCCGAGAGCGGCGGCGCCCGAGTCGTCCACGGTGACGTCGAGCAGCACCTTGCGACTGGCTCCGGCGTTGCCCTGCAAGCGAATCGCGCCGAGATCCACATTGCTGCGCTGACGCAACCCGCCCCAGATGCGCCGGGCGTGCTCGGCCAACGGGGCGAGGCGTTCGTCGCGCAGGCCGGCGGCGGCCGACTTCAGCCAGTCCTCGGCGCGGCGGACGGTACGCAGCTCGGCATCGGCCGCCGCGACCAGCCGGGCCTCGTGCAGCCAGGTCGCGATGCGCGGGACCAGCGGCGTCCAGACCGCATCGATGCGATCGAGTTCCTTGTGCACGGCCCGCTGCAACACCTCCAGCCGCACCGCGAGTTCGGCGTGCGCGCCGCGCATCCGGGCCGCCAGGGTGGCGCCCGCTTCGACCTCGAGCAGGGCGGACCAGCTCGACCAGGCTCGACGAGTGTCCGCGGGATCGATATTGGGCGCGGCGATGGTCGATTCCAGTTCCGGCGGAACGGGTTCGATCAGCGACCGGGCCGCGGCGATCGCCTCACCCAGCGCGGCCCGGGCGGTGGTGAGCACTGCGGCGCGCCGCTCGACGGCCTCGATCCGGGCTGTCGCCTCGCGCTGCCATCGCGCGTCGAGACGACCGTGGCCGCAGACCGGGCACGGACATTCACCGTCCCCCGCGTGTTCACGAGCGCCACGCAGCAGATCGACCACGCGGAGTTCCGCGTCCAGATCTCCGGTCGCCAGCTCCAGCAGTTCGGCGGTGCCGCGCTCGACCGCCTCGGCGGCCGACTCGACCTGCGCGGAAGCCGGGATGCGCAGGCGTGCGACAGCCTGCAGCGCCGCGACACCGCCGGGGTCGTGGCGGGCGCCGGCGAGTTCGTGGGCGACCGCGGACAGATCCGGCGCGGGCGCGCGCAACATCTCGGCGACGCGCTCGGCACGCTCGTCGGCGACGGTGAGCAGTTCGTCCAGCAGGGCCTGCCGGCCGTCCCGGGACTGTTTCGCGGCGCGTTCCAATTCGATTCGGCGCGTGCGGGTCCGATCCAGCGCGGCGCTGATGTCGTCGAGCCCGAGCAGCCGGTGCAGGGCGTCGAACAGATCGCTGGGACGGCCGTCGACCACCGCGCCGAGTTCGCTGTAGGACAGGAACGGCCGATACAGCTCCAGAGCCCGGGCCCAGTCCTCCGGGTGGAATTCGGCACTGCCGCTGTCGTTTTCGCGCTCCGTCCAGCTACCGGCCGAGAGTTCGTCGCCCTCCGCCCACGTACGCGTGATCGTGAACGGGCCTCGTTCCTGTGCGACGAGGTCGACGGCGATCCGAGGGGTCTCGTCGCAGTGCAGATTTCGCCAGCCGTCGCGCCAGACCGCGGATCTACCCTCCCAGCGCCGATTGACGCCGGTGAGTGCCAGTTCCGCAGCCTCGGCGAAACTCGACTTGCCCGACCCGTTGCGACCGACCACGAGCGTCAGACCGGGACCGGGCGCGATCCGCAGGACCGCCTCGCCGCCGATCCCGCGGAAGCCGCGAACACGGATGGCGCTCAGGAACACTCCGGACCGCGGCCCGGCGTCGCTCTCCTCGGCGGACTCCCCCAAAGCCGCCAGCACCGTCTGCGCTACCTCCGGGCTCGCCGCCGGATCCGCCTGCAGCCGTGCCGAAACCAGTTCACGCAGGCGTGGCGCGACCTCCCCCTGCTCTTGCCCCACTGCCCCTCCCGGCCCTCGCGCACGACTCGTCGTGGCGAACGCTACCGGAGAACCGGCCCGGGCGGGACGCATGGCCATCGAACGGTCGAACCGCCCGATGTCCACCCCTCGGCCGTCCCGGCCGGGCAGTTCCACGGGTTACACCCCTCACGGGTGGCTCGGTTCAACCGAACAGATCAGAATGCCAGAGATCACGATCAACCACAACAGTGCTTGATTCTGCAATGACATTCCGCGCCAGGGGAATTCGTTCGCAACCGACGAGCGAACCCGGCCGCCGTCGTTCGGCCGACGGCCCGGAAGACCGCCCGCGCGATCTTGTCGGTGGCCTCGGGTACAAATCCGGGGTACCGAACGAACGGGGGAACACGTGACGACCTCTCCGGCCGCGACCTACGCCGTCACCGCCGACAATGTGCTGGCCCTGGCGCCCGACACCGCATCGGTGAGCGCCGCCCGCAAGCTCACCGCCGCGTGGCTGGGCACCGGCACCCACGGTGGTGCGCTGTGGGGGCGATGCAAGGGCAGCGGCGCCACGCCGTACCAGACGATCGTCGACCTGTCGGGGCCCGCCTACCGCTGTTCGTGTCCCAGCCGGAAATTTCCCTGCAAACATGCGCTGTCGCTGTTGCTGCTGTGGTCGCAGGGCACGGTCCCGGCGGCCGACGCGCCCGCCGACTTCGCGACCGAATGGCTCGCGAGCCGGGCCGCGCGGGCCGCGAAACCGGCCGAACCGGCGACCCGCGGCACGAAACAGGCGACGCTCGACCAGCGGCGGGCGCGGGTCACCACCGGACTCGACGATCTCGACATCTGGCTCGGCGACCAGATTCGCACCGGCCTGGCCCAGGCCGACCATTCCGCGGTGGCGCTGGAGGCGGTGGCCGCCCGGATGGTCGACTCCCAAGCGCCGGGGGTGGCGGCAGCCCTGCGGCAACTGCCGCGCCGCATGCTCGGCGTCGAACAGTGGCCGGCGATTCTGCTCAGCGAATACGCCCGGTTGCACCTGCTGATCGGCGCGCACCGGCGGCTCGACCAACTGCCGCCCGCGCTGGCCGCCGGGGTGCGCGCCCATATCGGCTATCCGGCCAAGGCCGAGGAGGTCCGCGGCGGCGAGCCCGGGATCCGCGACCGGTGGATGGTGCTCGGGGTGCGCGTCACGGAGGAGGAACGGGTCTTCACCCGCCGCACTCTGCTGCTCGGGCGGGCCACCCAGCGCTGGGCTCATGTGCTCGACCACAGCTTCGGCAGTGCGAGTTTCCCCGGCGAGCTGCCGATTCCCGGCACCATGGTCGAGGCGGACCTGCACTTCTATCCGGGGGCTATGCCGCTGCGCGCGGTCTGGGGCGTCCGCCACGGCGAGCCCGAACCCTTCACCACCATCGTGTCGGAATCGGCGTCCATCGCCGGCCAACTCGAGGCCCACGCGCGAGCGCTGAGCGCCGACCCGTGGCTGCGGGGATGGCCGATGTTGCTGGCGGATGTGGTCCCCAGCCCGGGTTCGGCCGGCTGGTTTCTCGCCGAACCGGACGGCACGGCGGTGCCACTCGCCGCGACCGCCGAGGTGCCGTGGCAGTTGATCGGCTTGTCGGGCGGTCATCCCGTGACGGTGGTCGGTGAGTGGACCGCGGCCGGATTGATCCCCGTCTCCGCGCTGGTGGCCGGCGAACTCATCGGAGTCGAGACGGAATCGCTCACCGATGTGCCGACCCCCGGCACCGCGGTTCCGGCATCGTCGGAGACGGTGGTGCCGGTCGCGCTGCTGGGCACCGCCCGACGCACCCTCGATCCCGCGGGACTGGCCGATGCGGTGACCGCCGCCGCTCGCGCCGACACTCCGGAACACGCCGTGCTGGGTGCGGTGGCGCTCCAGGAGCTGTACCACCGCGGCGGGGTGCGGCCGGCCCGGACCGAGCCGCTCGCCCCGGCCGCCGACGACGATCGCGACCGGTTGCCGCGGGCGGCGGCGCAGCGGCTGCGACATCTGCTGGCGGACGGTTCGCCGATGCTCGCGGAATGGTTCGAGGCGGCACTGCCCGGCGATCCGCGCGCGCCCGACGCACTCTGCGCCACACTGCTCGAGACCGCGAGAAGCCAAGCCGCGCTGCGAGGTCCGTTGCTGCGCCTGGCGGGCGCCCGGGGTCGCTGGCTGGCGGCGCTGCATCCACGCTGGCGGCCGCTGCTGCGGACCGGCGACGACGATCCCGAGGTGTGGACGCACGGCCGGCCCGCCGAACGCCGGAGCTGGCTGGCCGCCCTGCGCGCCCGCGACGCCGCGGCGGCCCGGCGTGCTTTGGCCGACACCTGGAGCCGGGAACCGGCACGCGGCCGAGCCGAACTGCTGGCGGTCCTGGCGGCCGGGGTCGGGCCCGACGACGAGCCACTGCTCGAATCCGCCCTCGACGACGGGCGGCCCGAGGTTCGCCGTACGGCCGCCGATCTCCTTGCGCACCTGCCGGATTCGGCCTTCGCGGAACGGATGCGCGAACGCGCGAGCCGGTGGCTGATCATCCGCTCCGGCGCGCTCGAGGCGCACCTGCCGCACGATCTCGACGACGCGGCCCGCCGCGACGGACTCGGCGACCGGCTCGATCCGGTGGCCTACCGCCGCGACGGCGGGGCCGACGTGGATGCCGAACGGCTGCGCCGCCTGATGGCCGCCACCCCGCTGCGCCATTGGGAACAGCTGTGCGGCTCTGCGGAGGCGGCCACCGCGCTGCGGCTGCCCGACGACATCCTCGGACCGGTCGCCGCGGGCTGGTCGGAAGCGGCTCTCGCACAGGGTGATTCCCGCTGGGCGCCGCCACTGTTCGAGGTGCTGACCACCACGCCGACTCTGGGCACGGATCCGCGGTTGCGGCAGCAGTTGTTCGCGCTGCTGCCGGTCGACCGGCGCGTACGGTACCTGTGCGGTCTGGACAGCAGCTGGCTGGCCGAACTGGAACTGCTGGTCTCGGCGTTACCGCGGCCGTGGCCCCAGCCGCTGGCCGAACATCTGGTCCGGCTGCTGCTCGACCGGGCTCATCTGGCCGCCGCCCGTCCCGGAGCGGCCGGGCTGTCGCCCGCCTCCTATCGCACGCTGCTGCGCAGTGCCGCGATCAATTTCCCGGTCCGCGCGGTCGCGGCGGTATCCGTCGCCGCCCGCCGCTGCGCGGACCCCTCCTGGCAGAGCGCCTTCGACCGCCTCGCCGACGATCTGACCCAACGCACCCTGATGCTCGAGGAGCTGGCATGACCACGACCCAGAACCCGCCCGCCGACCTGCTGCGCCCCCATGCCGAACAGGCCTACGCCGACGAACTGCGAGCCCTCGCCGCGGTCGACGACCGTCCGCGTCCACCGTCGTGGCGCCTGTCGCCCTGGGCGGTGGTCACCTACCTGCTCGGCGGCACCCTGCCCGACGGCACGGTGATCACCCCGAAGTACGTCGGGCCGCGGCGCCTGATGGAGGTGGCGGTGGCGACGCTGGCGACCGATCGCGCGCTGCTGCTGCTCGGCGTACCGGGCACCGCGAAAACCTGGGTTTCGGAACATCTTTCGGCGGCGGTCAGCGGCGCGTCGACGTTGTTGGTGCAGGGCACGTCCGGAACCGCCGAAGAGGCGATCCGATACGGCTGGAACTATGCGCGCCTGCTCGCGGAAGGACCCAGCGACGGCGCCCTGGTGCCCTCGCCGGTCATGACCGCGATGCGCACCGGCACGATCGCCCGGGTCGAGGAGCTCACCCGCATTCCCTCCGATGTGCAGGACGCACTGATCACCGTGCTGTCGGAGAAGACGCTACCGGTACCGGAACTCGGTATCGAGGTGCAGGCGGCCAAGGGCTTCAACGTCATCGCCACCGCGAACGACCGCGACCGCGGCGTCAACGAACTCTCCTCCGCGCTGCGCCGCCGGTTCAACACCGTGGTGCTGCCGCTGCCCGCCGGCGAGGACGACGAGGTCGCGATCGTCACCCGGCGGGTCGAACAACTCGGCGCCGCACTGCAATTGCCGCCGATTCCGGCCGCCGCCGAGGAAGTGCGGCGCGTGGTGCGGGTCTTCCGCGAACTGCGTTCCGGCATCACCGAGGACGGCCGGACAAAATTGAAGTCGCCGTCGGGCACATTGTCGACGGCGGAGGCGATTTCGGTGCTCACCAACGGTATCGCGCTCGCCGCTCATTTCGGGGACGGGGTGCTGCGCGCGAGCGATATCGCCGGTGCGGTACTCGGCGCGGTGATCAAGGATCCGGTCGCCGACGCCGTCGTGTGGACCGAGTACCTCGAGGCCGTGGTCCGCGAACGCCCGGAGTGGTCCGATTTCTACCGCGCCTGCCGTGAGGTGCACGGATGAGCGGCGAAGCCGTCGCGCTCGACGAGCCGCGAACGCAGATCTTCGGGATCCGCCACCACGGCCCCGGGTCGGCGCGCTCGCTGTCGTGGGCGCTGGAGCGTTTCCGTCCGGATGCGATCCTGATCGAAGGCCCGGCCGACGCCGATCCGCTGGTCGCGTACGTCGCCGCCGAGGGAATGGCGCCACCGGTGGCACTGCTGGCCTATGCCCCGAACGAGCCCTCGCGGGCGGCGTTCTGGCCGTTCGCCGTGTTCTCCCCGGAATGGCAGGCGCTGCGGTATGCGTCCGAACACGCCGTGCCCGTGAGCTTTTGCGATCTCCCCGCCGCCACCACCCTCGCCCTCGACACCGAACCGGGTGACAGCGGTGATCCGCTGGCCGCGCTGGCCGCCGCGGGCGGATACGACGATCCGGAGCGGTGGTGGGACGCCGTCATCGAATCGTCGTCGACTCCCACCGGGAACGGCACCGAGATCTTCGACGCCATCACCGAGGCCATGGGCGCACTCCGGGCAGCCGAGGAGCCCGCGCCGTCCACCCCGGATCGGGACGACGCAGGCACGATCGACGACACGGGAGATGCTGCGCCACAACATGATTCATCCACACCGGCCGAGCTCCTGCCCGGCGGTATCGACCTGCGTACCCTGCAGCGCGAGGCGTACATGCGGCAGGTCATCCGCCGGACGCTCAAGGGCGGTGCGCGCCGGATCGCGGTGGTCTGCGGGGCATGGCATGCCCCGGCGTTGGCGGGCAAACTCGGTCCGGCGGCGGCCGATTCCCGTCTGCTCAAGGGGCTGCCGAAGGTGAAGGCCACACTGACCTGGGTGCCGTGGACCCACTCCCGGCTGGCCGGCTCGTCCGGATACGGCGCGGGTATCACCTCACCGGGCTGGTATCACCATCTGTTCACCCGGACCGACGAGCCGATCGCACGCTGGTTCACCCGGGTGGCCGGTGCGCTGCGTGCTCGCGACCTGCCGGTGTCCAGTGCGCACATCATCGAATCGGTACGACTGGCCGAGACGCTGGCCGCACTGCGCGGGCGCCCCGCACCGGGATTGTCCGAGGTCACCGATGCCACGCGGTCGGTGCTCTGCGAAGGCGACGAGTCGATGCTGCGGTTCGTCAGCAGCGAACTGGTCGTCGGCGAGGCGCTCGGTTCGGTGCCCGAGAGCACGCCGACCGTCCCGCTGGACGCCGACCTGCGCGCGCAGTCGCGGACCCTGCGGCTCAAACAGCAGGCCCTGGCCCAGCAGGTGGACCTGGATCTGCGCAAGGACCGCGATGTGGCCCGGTCGCATCTGCTGCATCGGCTGCGACTGCTCGAAATCGACTGGGGCACACCGATGACCGGCGAGGTGCGCAATACCGGCACCTTCCGCGAATCCTGGGCGCTGCGGTGGGAACCCGGCCTCTCGGTCGCGGTCATCGAGGCATCGCGCTGGGGTACCACCATCCGCACCGCGGCCGAGGCGAAGATTCTCGACCGAGCCGGCGCCGCCGACGCCACGGTCGCCGATATCAGCGCGGCCCTGGAAACCGCGCTGCTGGCCGACCTCGGCGGCGCGGTGGACGGTCTGGTCGCTCGCCTGGAAGCGGTGGCCGCGCTGGATCACGACGTCACCCACCTGCTCGCCGCGCTGCCCGGGTTGATCCGCACACTGCGCTACGGCGATGTCCGCAGCACCGATGTGGGCGCGCTGGCGCGGGTCGCCGACGGCCTGCTCCTGCGCATCTGTGCCGGATTGCCCGGCGCCGTCACCGGTCTCGACACCGATGCCGCCACGCAGCTACGCGGCCTGATCGATGCCACCCACGTCGCCATCGCGACGCGCGACGAGGCGCATGCCACTCGGTCCTGGCTCGCGGCACTGGGTCTGGTGGCCGACCGCGACGATGTGCACGGGGCGCTGGTGGGTCGCGCGGTCCGATTGCTCTGCGACGCGGGAATCATCGCCGACGCCGAGGCCGCGCGCCGGCTGTCGGCGGCGCTGTCGATCGGCCACAGCCCGGCGGAGAAGGCCGCGTGGATCGACGGTTTCCTGGGCGGACGCGGCCTGCTGCTCGTCCACGACCGAGACCTGCTGCGGCGCATCGACTCCTGGCTGCGCGAGCTGGACGAGGAGCAGTTCGTCGCGACACTGCCGCTGTTGCGGCGGACCTTCGGCGCCTTCGAGGCGGGAGAACGCCAGGCCATCGCCCGCGCCGTCCGGGACGGGACGCCCGTGGCCGCACCGCAGCGCGACCGCTCCGGGCCGGACGCGGCTCGCGGCATCCTGGCACTGCACGCGGCGACCGAAATCCTGGTAGGCGCACGATGATTCGAGCGAAGAGGAGCCGACGATGACACGGATCGAATCGGACGAGGCGCAGGCCCGGCGCTGGCGGCTGGTCCTCGGCGCTCCCGCCGAGGAAGGACTCGGCGGGCTCGCCGCGGCCGAGGACGCGGCGATGGACCGGGCGCTGTCGGCGCTCTACAACGCCGACGAACACACCCCGTCGGACAAGCGCGCCGCCGGCCTGGGCGGTTCGGCGCCGAAGGTCGCCCGGTGGCTGGGCGATATCCGCACCTACTTCCCGTCGACGGTGGTCGAGGTCATGCAGCGCGACGCCATCGACCGTCTGCAGCTCACACAACTGCTGCTCGAGCCCGAACTGCTCGAGGCGGTCGAACCCGACGTCCAGCTCGTCGGCACCCTGCTCAGCCTGAACCGCATGATGCCCGAAACCACCCGTGCCACAGCGCGAGTCGTGGTGGAGAAGGTGGTGCGCGATATCGAACGCCGGCTCGCCGCGCGCACCGTCGCGGCGGTGTCCGGTGCGCTGAACCGCGCGGCCCGGGTGTCTCGTCCGCGGCTGCGCGATATCGACTGGGACCGGACCATCCGCCGCAACCTCGCCCACTACCTGCCCGAACACCGCACGGTGGTGCCACAGCAGCTGGTCGGCTACGGGCGCAAGGCGCAGGCGGTGCGGCGGGAGGTGGTGCTCGCGATCGACCAATCGGGGTCCATGGCGGCCAGCGTCGTCTACGCCTCCGTCTTCGGTGCGGTACTCGCGTCGATGCGCTCACTGAAGACCTCACTGGTGGTCTTCGACACGGCGGTGGTGGATCTCACCGAGCAACTGTCGGATCCGGTGGATGTGCTGTTCGGCACACAACTCGGTGGCGGGACCGATATCAATCGGGCCATCGCCTACTGCGGGCAACTGATCACCCGGCCCGCCGACACCCTGTTCGTCCTGATCTCCGACCTGTACGAGGGCGGCATCCGCGACGAGATGTTGCGACGGGTCTCGGCCATGAAGGAGGCCGGCGTCCAGGTTCTGGTGCTGCTGGCACTCTCCGACGAGGGCGCCCCCGCCTACGACCACGACAACGCCGCCGCCCTCGCCGCACTGGGAGTCCCCGCCTTCGCGTGCACCCCCGACCGCTTTCCCGATCTGCTGTCGGTGGCCCTCGACCGCGGCGATGTGGCGACGTGGGCCCGCTCGCACGCCGGCGGCCGATGACCACCCGAGGCACGCCCGCATGCGCGGGCATCGAAAGGGGTTGCCGGGGCGTGGTTCTCACGGCCCGCAGGACCGCGGCGCGACTACCTGCTGTTCTCGGCGCGGGGCGGGCTTTCGCGCCCGCGCGGGCCGCGTGGATCGGCGGGCCGCGCGCCGGCGCGGAAATCGACGCGATAACTTGGACCGGTGTTGAAGAATTCCGTGGCCACGACGGCAGGAGCATGGCGGGTAGGTGACGGCACTGCGGTGTCATTTCGCGAGGCGGCGGTGGCCTGGGCATTGGCCGCACATGCCGAACTGGCCGAAACCGCGACCGGATACGGGCATTTCATCACTGTGAACGAGTTGGCCGAACGGATTCAGGACGTGTCCGGTGTGCACACCGAGGCGCCGACACGCACCTGGATGGCCGCGATTCTGCGGAAGGTCGCGCGGCGCTGCCACGGCGCCGGCGAGCCGCCGCTGACCGCGCTGTGCGTACGCCAGAACCACACCGTCGGCGACGACTACAAATACGTGCTCGAACTCGCCCGCCTGCCGATTCCCGACGACCTCGAACTCCACGCGGCCTACGCCCGCTGGCAGTGCTATCAGCACTACGGCGCGGAGATGCCCGCGGAGGTCGGTGTTCCACCGCTGACGCCGAAGGTGGACGCGCGCCGCCGCGGTCGCGGTGTGACGAAAACCGCGGTGGCACAGGAGGACAAATTCTCCGAGCCGCGACCGGCGGTCTGCTCGCAGTGCTTCATCCAGCTGCCCGCCGGCGGCGTCTGCCAGTACTGCGTCTGATCCCGATCCGGGCCGGCCGCTGAACGCATCTGCGCCCAGCGGCCGTGCCCGCACGGATGGTGTCTCTCACAGATCGGCGATAGCCGCCAGCGGCGGTGTGCGGGCGGCGCGCACACCCGGCCACAGCGCAGCGAGCACCCCGACCACGGCCGAGCCGATCAGCATGCCCACGATCTGGCCCCACGGCACGGTGATCGTGCTCAAACCCAGATCCGACAGCGTGCGCAGGAATCCGACGCCGAGTCCCAGACCCAGGACCACCCCGACCACGGCGCCGAAGATCGCGATCAGCATGGATTCGAGATAGATCGTGCGCCGGACCTGTGGTCGCTGCATGCCCACGGCGCGGAGCATGCCGATTTCGCGCCGCCGCTCGACGACCGAGAGGGCGAGCGTGTTCACGATGCCCAGGATCGCGATCACCACCGCCAATGCCAGCAGCCCGTACAGGATGGCGAGCATGGTGTTGATCTGTTTGCCCTGCGCGCCTTTGAATTCCTCACGGTCCTGCACCTGCACCACCACGTAGGACGCGGTCGCCTTCTCCAGATTGCCCCGCATCGCGGCGACGTCGGCGCCCGGCGCGGCCTTGACCAGCACGATCAGGTCGGTGCGGAACGCCACCGGCATCACCTGGTTGTAGAGGTCCGGCGCCACCACCAGGGGGCCGAGCAACTGGCTGTCGGCATAGATGCCGGCGACGGTCACCGAGAACTTCTTGTTGTCCACACTGGTGACCTCGACACGGTCGCCCGCATGCCAATGACGGTCGCCCGCTTCGGTTTCCGAAACCAGCAGAGACTCGCCGGTGAGGTTGTCGGTGCCCTGGCGGATGTCGTAGTGCAGGACCTGCCCCATCGGCCCGTCCGGCGAGGTGCCGGTGACCTGGTCGTCGCCCACGCGCAGCGCGACGCCGCGGAAGGCCACCACATCGGACACGTCCGGCACCGAGCGCGCCGCCTCCGCGGCACCCAGCGGCACCCCGATCATCTGCGGCCCGGCCAGCACGTAGTCGGCGTTGACACCCTTGTCGACGAGTTCGCCGACACTGGCCTTCGCCGAGGCGCCGAGCATGCCGATCGCCGAGACCAGCATCAATCCCAAAGTGAGCGCGAACGCGGTGGCGGCGGTGCGGCGTGGATTGCGCACGGCGTTGTTGCGCGCCATCGCGCCGATCGCGCCGAACGGACGCACCAGCAGACCCAGTGCCCCGACCACCGGCCGCGACAATGCGGGTGAGGCGAAGAGCACCGCGAAAATCAGTGCCGCCGCGCCGACTCCGACCGTGGCCGCGGCGTTGCCGCCGGTGTTGCGCGCCCCGAGCACCACCAGGACCACCCCGATCACGGCCAGCACCGCACCGATCACCGTGCGCACGCGCAGCGATTCACCGACCGAGGCGAACTCCTCTCGCATCGCCTCCACCGGCGGAATCTTGGCCGCCCGCCGCGCGGGTGCGTAGGCGCTGGCCACGGTCACCACCAGGCCGATGCCGATCGCCGCCAGCACGGTCCGCGGCAATACCTGCATGGTTCCGGTGGGCAGTCCGAGGTCGAAGGCGTTGAGCAGCGCGGAAAGTCCGAAGGCCAGCCCGATGCCGCCGGCCAGTCCGAGCAGGCTGCCGATCAGGCCGATCACGAAGGCCTCCGCCACCACCGACAATCCGACCTGGCGCCGCCCGGCCCCGACCGCCCGCAACAGCGCCAGCTCCCGCAACCGCTGCGCCACGATCATCGAGAAGGTGTTGTAGATGATGAACGTGCCGACCAGCAGCGCGATCGCACCGAAGGCGAGCAGGAAGTAGTTGACGAATTTCAGGGCGTTGCCGACCTGCGCCTTCAGGTCGGCGCGTACCTGATCGCCGTCCATGACCTTGTATTCCGGCGCCACCTTCGCGATCCGGTCGCGCAACGTATCCGGCGAAACTCCGGGTACGGCGGCCACATCCACGTAGGCGACATGCGCGCCGTCGGTGAACAGTTCCCGGGCCTGCGCGTCGTCCAGGAGCAGCCCGATGAATCCGCCGGTGTCCGAGGACACCGTGTAGATGCCGCTGACGGTCATATCGATCGTGCCGCGGGAGGGAATCAGCACCTTGGCCTTGTCCCCCACGTGCAATCCGGCTCGGTCGGCCCCGCCGGAATTGATCGCGATCTGCCCCGGTGTCACCGGCGCGACGCCGTCGACGAAATGCTCCGGGTCGGCGATCGCCTTGTCGGGCGGCAGATACGACCGCCCCCAACTCGGCGCGCCGCCCGTCTGGACCGCATGCCCGTCCTTCAGCAGGACGACGGGCCCCTGTACCGCCGGCGCGACCGCGCGCACGCCGTCGGTCGTGGCGACCTTCGCGACCAGTTCGTTCGGAACACCCAGCGACTGTGTGTGTTTCGGCTCCACCCGTACGTCGACTCCCTTCGCCTGGTCGGCGAAGATGCCGTCGAAGGTGCGCTGCAGGGTGTCGGTGAAGACGAAAGAGCCTGCGACGAAAGCGGTTCCGAGCACGACCGACAGCAATGTCAGCGCCAGCCGCACCTTGTGCGCGGCCAGATTGCGCAAGGCCACCTTGCGCATCGGTGATCCAGCCATGACCTATGCCTCCAGCGTCTTGCGGGACACCCGCACCCGGTCGGCGAGATGAGCCGCTGCGCGATTGTCGCTCATCACGCCTCCAGGGACTTCATGCGGTCCAGCACCGAATCCGCTGTCGGATCGCGCAATTCGTCGACGATGCGCCCGTCGGCGAGGAAGATCACGCGGTCGGCGTAGGAGGCGGCATGCGGTTCGTGCGTCACGATCACGACCGTCTGACCGAATTCGTCGACCGCCGCCCGCAGAATCGACAGCACCTCACCGGAGGAGCGGGAGTCGAGATTGCCGGTCGGCTCGTCGCCGAAGATGATGTCGGGCCGGCCGACCAGCGCCCGCGCACATGCGACACGCTGCTGCTGCCCGCCCGACAGCTCACTCGGCCGATGGTCGAGGCGATCGCCCAGACCGAGACGGCCGATCACGGTGTCCAGCCACTCCTGATCGGGTTTGCGGCCCGCGATATCCAGCGGCAGGGTGATGTTCTCGAGCGCGGTCAGCGTCGGCACCAGGTTGAATGCCTGGAAGACGAAGCCGATGCGGTCGCGACGCAGGCGCGTCATCTGTTTGTCCGACAGCCCGGTCAGCGCGGTGTCGCCGATGTGCACCGTGCCCGACGTGGCGCTGTCGAGCCCGGCCAGGCAGTGCATCAATGTCGATTTTCCGGAGCCGGACGGGCCCATGATCGCGGTGAACTCCCGCTGGGCGAAGTCGGCCGAAACCCCGTCGAGGGCGCGGACCTGGGTGTCTCCGGATCCGTACAGTTTCATCAGGTCGGTGGCGCGGGCCGCGAGCGTGGTCGCCGCGGCGGGTTCGGTGCCCAGGGCATCGGCAGTCATGGTCTCCAGTCTGGCCAAACCGGCGTGCGGGCGCCATCAGGATTTCCCCCCAATACCTGGGGCGCACACCCCCGGCGCACCCGGATGCGGCAGTGCGGGTGGCGACGCACATATCCTCATGCCATGGCTGCGCTCGCCCCGGTCCTGCTGATGCTCGTCGGTGGGATCGCGCTGGTGCAGCAGGGCATTCTGCGAGGGAAGCCGGTGTCGGTGTTGCTCGTGCCGGCCGCGGCGCTCGGCGGCGCCGCGCAACTGAGCCACGACGTGGTCGACGGCGGCGGCGTCACCCGCATCGACCAGCCGATCACCGACTGGGTGGTCGACCATCGCATCGGCTGGTTGAATCCGGCGATCAGCATCGTCACCGATGCCGGCGGCGTCGCGGCGATGACGACACTCACCATCGTGGCCTGCGCCTGGTTCGGCGTGCGGCGGCAGTGGGCGCGACTGCTGACCACGGCCGCGGTGGGTATCGGGGTGGCCGTGATCGGTTCCGTGCTGAAGTCGGCGATCGGACGGCATCGGCCGCCGGCGGTCGATCAGCTGGTCACCGAGACCAGTCCCTCGTTCCCGTCCGGTCACACGCTGGGCAGCACCGCCGTGGTCGGGGCGCTCGCCGCCATGGTCGTGCTGTCGTCGCGCGGGCGCGCGGTGCGCGTCGCGGCCGTCGCGGTCGCGGCGTTGTTCGCCGTGGTGATCGGCCTGACCCGGATCTATCTCGGCGTGCACTGGGCCACCGATGTGCTGGCGGGGTGGGCGATCGGCCTGGTCTGGCTCGCGCTGTGCCTCGGTCCCTACCTGTGGTGGCGGGCCCGGGTCAGCTCGACAACGCGGCCAGCAGCACCAGAACCACCAGCAGCAGCACCACCGCGCCGACGATGATGCCGATGATCACCCCGGTATTCGATTTCGGCGCCTGGTTCTGCCGGATCTGATTCATCGGCGGTAGCGGCGACCGGTGTCCGTAGGGCTGGTTGTACTGGTTGAACTGGCCGGACGCACCGTAGGGCTGCGGCTGATTCACCGGTCGCGCGGCGGTGGCGGGATACGGCTGGGGGACGGCGCCGTGCGGCGGCATCGGTTGCGGCCGGGCCGCATGCGGCACCGACGGACCGGTCGCGGGCCGGTGCACGACCGGCTGTCCCGGCCCGGTCCCCGGCCGGCCGGTCGTCGGCATCGGTGGACCGGTGTAGGGGCGGCCGACCGTAGGCATGCGCGGCGCACTGGCCGGGGAGACCGCCTGGCGGGCGGCGGCGGCGAAGTCCGCACAGCTGCCGAATCGGTCGCTCGCGCGCTTCGCCATCGCCTTCAGCAGGACCGCGTCCAGGCTCGCGGGCAGGCCGGGGCGCACACTGCTCAGCGCCGGCGGCGGGCCCTGCAGATGGCCACGGATCACCGCCGCCGGATTCGGCGCGTTGAACGGTCCCCGGCCGGTGAACAGCCAGAACAGGCTGCACGCCAGCGAATACTGGTCCGAACTGCCGTCCAGCGGCGCGCCGGTGAGCTGTTCGGGTGAGGCATAGGCCAGGGTCGCGGTGAAGGTTCCGGTCTGGGTGAGATGACCGCCGTCGTCGCGCAGGCGGGCGATGCCGAAGTCGGTGAGATATACCCGCTCGCCCTTGCCGCCGGTGGAGCGCGCGAGCAACATGTTGCCCGGCTTCACATCCCGGTGCATGACCCCGGCGCCGTGGGCGTAGTCCAGCGCCTCGGCCACCTCGGCGATGATCTGCACGGCCCGCTCCGGCGGCAGCTTCTTCGGATCCACGCTGGCGGCGTCGATACCGTCGATGTACTGCATCGAGATCCAGAGCTGGCCGTCCTCGAGGCCGCGATCGTAGACCGTGACGACCTTGGGATGATCGAGTTGCGCGACCAGATCGGCCTCGCGCTCGAAGCGGGCCCGGATCTCCGGATCGGCGACCATCTCGCGGTTGAGCAGCTTCAGCGCGGTCATCCGCGGCAATCGCGGATGTTTGGCCAGATAGACCTGCCCCATACCGCCGCGGCCCAACAGTCGTTCGATGACGTAGCCCGCGAACACATCACCGTTGGCCAGCATGCCCCGCTCCCACTTCCCGTGCCGGAATCACCGAAACCATAGCAGTCCACCGGAACCGGCATTCTCGATCGATCGGGCCGCCGGCCCGCGTGAACGCCCGGTCCCCGCCTGTCGCTGCGGGCTGTCGGTGCCTACCGATACGCTCTCTGCCATGCGTATTGGAGCACACGTCCGCCAAGACAGTGATCCGATCGGCTTCGGCGAGCGATTGGGTGCCGACGTCATCCAGATGTTCGTGGTGGATCCGCAGGGCTGGGACAAACCACAGCCGCATCCGCGCGCGGAGGAGATCAAATCCAGCCCGATCGACGTGGTGGTGCATTCCTCCTATCAGATCAACGTGGCCAGCACGAACAACCGATTGCGCATGCCCTCGCGCAGCGCGGTCGCGCAGCAGGCGCAGGCCGCGGCCGATCTGGGCGCGTTCGGCCTGGTCGTGCACGGCGGGCACGTGCGCTCGGATGCCGAGATCGAGGCCGGAATCGTCAACTGGCGCAAGCTGTTCGAGCGTCAGCAGGACAAGGGCGGCTTCGCGGTGCCGATTCTCATCGAAAACACCGCCGGCGGTAATCACGCCATGGCGCGCCATTTCGATTCGATCGCCCGGCTGTGGGATGCGGTCGGCGACTTCGGCGCCGGCTTCTGCCTCGACACCTGCCACGCCTGGGCGGGCGGCGAGGAGTTGATCGGCGTCGTCGACCGGATCCGCGCGATCACAGGCCGCATCGATCTGGTGCATCTGAACTCCTCGCGCGACGACTTCAACTCCGGCGCCGACCGGCACGCCAACTTCGCCGACGGCACCATCGACCCACAGTTGCTCGCCGAGGTGTGCCGCACCGCAGATGCACCCGTGGTGCTGGAAACACCGGCCGAAGGTGTCGCCGAGGACCTCGCCTACCTGCGCGAACACGTCGGCTGAGCCACGTCGGCCGGGCGCAGCGCCGGCGCCGTCTTTGTGATCGCGCTGACCGTAAACCTGGTCGCGCGCGGGCCTCGATGGTGTGCTCGGAACGTAGCAAGTTCCGAGCGAAAGGCCCTCCATGTCAAGCGATCACGCAGCAGAGTCCGTGTCCGTGGTGAAACTCGGAACCCACATCGGCGCACGCATCGACGGCGTCCGGCTCGGCGGGGATCTGGCTCCGGAGACCGTGGCGGCCATCCGCGCGGCCCTCAACGAGCACAAGGTGATCTTCTTCCGTGATCAGCACCATCTCACCGAGGACGGTCAGCACGAATTCGCGCAGCTGCTCGGCAGCCCGACCACCCCGCATCCGACGGTCACGTCCAAGGGTGTGAAGAGCCTGGCGATCGATTCCCACCACGGCCGCGCCAACAGCTGGCACAGCGATGTCACCTTCGTCGACCGCATTCCGAAGGCCTCGATCCTGCGGGCGGTGACCCTGCCCAGCTACGGCGGCTCGACCACCTGGGCCTCGACCGTGGCCGCCTACGCCTCGCTGCCGGAACCGCTGAAGCGGCTGGCCGAGGAGTTGCGCGCGGTGCACACCAACAAGTACGACTACGCCGCGAGCCACGACGAGCAGCCGGACCCCAACGCGCAGGCCTACCGCGAGGAATTCCAGTCGACCTACTACGAGACCGAGCATCCGGTGGTGCGGGTTCACCCCGAGACGGGTGAGCGCGCTCTGCTGCTCGGACATTTCGTCAAGCAGTTCGTGGGTCTGTCCACCAACGAGTCACATGCGCTGTTCCGCCTGCTCCAGGATCGGGTGACCCGGCTCGAGCACACCACGCGGTGGAACTGGTCGCTCGGCGACGTGGCGATCTGGGACAACCGTGCCACTCAGCACTACGCGATCGACGACTACGACGGCGCCGAGCACCGTCAGCTCACCCGCATCACACTGGCCGGAGACATCCCGGTGGGCGTGGACGGCCGGACCAGCCTCAGCATCGCCGGTAACGCCGACCACTACTCGATCATCGAGGATCTGGCCGAGGTGGCCTGATCCGCCGGCGCCGGCCGGTGGTTGAATCGGTACATGGAGATTCGACCGCTGGCCGGCGTTCGGGTACTGGAACTGGGCAACTACATCGCGGCGCCGACCGCGGGGCGCATCCTCGGTGACTTCGGCGCCGAGGTGATCAAGGTCGAGCGCCCGAAAACCGGTGACGAGCTGCGCAATTGGCGGCTCTACGGCGGCGACACCTCGATGCTGTATCGCACGGTGAACCGCAACAAGAAGTCGATCACCCTCGATCTGCGCACCGACGCGGGCCGGGCGATCGTGCTGGATCTGATCCGGCACTGCGATGTGCTGCTGGAGAATTTCCGGCCCGGGATGCTGGAGAAGTGGGGGCTGGGTCCGGAGGTGCTCGACGAGGCCAATCCGGACCTGGTCATCACCCGCATCTCCGCCTACGGGCAGACCGGACCGCTCTCGCAGCGGCCGGGTTTCGCCGCGGTCGCGGAGGCGATCGGCGGGCTGCGCGAGCTGGTCGGTGATCCGGATCGGCCGCCGGTGCGGGTGGGCGTGTCGATCGGGGATTCCATCGCGGGGATCTACGCCGCCTTCGGCACGGTGCTGGCACTGTTCCAGCGCAGGGGGGCCGAGGAGCGAATCCCGTTGCCGCAGCGCATTATCGATGTGGCGCTGAACGAATCGATTCTCTCCGTGATGGAATCGCTGGTCCCCGACTACGAGGCGTACGGCATCAACCGCCAGCGCGTCGGCGGGCGGATGGAAGGGATCGCACCGAGTAACGCCTACCCGTGTGCCGACGGCACCAGCATCATCATCGGCGGCAACGGCGACGCGATCTTCCGCCGCTATATGCAGGTGATCGAGCGCCCCGATCTCGCCGAGGATCCGGAATTGCAGGACAACGCGGGCCGCTGGCGCCACCGCGACCGCCTCGACGCCGCGATCGGCGAATGGAGTGTGCGCCACACCCGCGACGAGGCGCTGGCGATCCTCGAACAGGCGGCCATTCCGTGCGGCCCGATCTACACCGCCGCCGATATCGTCGCCGACGAACAGTATCGGGCGCGCAACATGATTCAGCACTTCCCGGTCGACGTCGGCGCCGCCGAACCGAAACAGGTCGCCTTCACCGGCATCGTCCCGGTGATCGGCGAGCGTTCGCTCCCCATCCGCACGGTAGGCCCCGACTTGGGCGAACACACCCGCGAGGTCCTTTCGGAACTGCTGGGAATGTCGGACGCCGACATCGATGGCCTGGAGGCGTGATGAGCGACAATCGCGCAGCGGCTCGTCTCGCCGACCGGGTGCGGGTGTCCCGCAAGACACCGGAGGCGTGATGAGCGACAATCGCGCAGCGGCTCGTCTCGCCGACCGGGTGCGGGTGTCCCGCAAGACACTGGAGGCGTGATGAGCGACGTTGTGACCCCAACCGCGGGCACGCTGCGGGACGTGACTCTGCGGGACGGACTTCAGTTGACCGGCAAGGTGTTGCCGACCGAGCACAAGGTGGAGATCGCTC
The DNA here is from genome assembly GCF_000308375.1 of Nocardia aobensis NBRC 100429. GTDB lineage: Bacteria > Actinomycetota > Actinomycetes > Mycobacteriales > Mycobacteriaceae > Nocardia > Nocardia aobensis. Next base: position 86,172 of record NZ_BAFQ01000150.1, read on the forward strand.
GCACCCTGCTCGCCCTGGGCGTGCCGGAACTCGAGATCGGCTCGATGGCACGCCCGGATCTGGTGCCGCCGATGGCCAACTCCATGGAGGTCGTGGCCGCGCTGACGCCCGAAGAGCTGCAACGCTGTTGGGTGTGGGTGGCGACGCCGCGACAGGTCGCGCGCGCCGCTGAGGCGGGGGTGCGGAAGTTCCAGTACTGCCTGTCGGTGTCGGATGCCCACAACAAGGCCAATATCGGCCGCACGGCAGAGGACAGCGTGGCCGCGATGCCCGAGGCGATCCGGCTGACCGAGGAGGTCGGCGGGTCGATTCAGCTCTGTCTGGCAACGTCTTTCACCTGCCCGTTCGACGGGCCGGTGAATCCGGAGCGGGTGCTGGCCATCGCCGCCGATCCGCGCACCGACGGCGCTGCCGACATCGTGGTCGCCGATACGCTGGGCCAGGCGTATCCGGCGCAGGTGCACGCTCTGATCGCGGCCGTGCGATCGGGAACTCCGCCGCGCCGCATCCTCTTTCACGGCCACGACACCTGGGGTATGGGTGTCGCCAACTCCCTCGCGGCACTGGCCGCGGGCGCGGATGCCGTGGACGGTTCCCTGGGCGGTCTGGGTGGCTGCCCCTTCGCACCGGGGGCGAGTGGCAACACCGCCAGCGAGGACATCCTGTTCGCCACCCGCCCCGGCTGGTTCACACCCGCGGCCCTGGCGACCATGGTCGACCTCACCGAACGGCTGCTGACCGACCTGGGCGAACCCAATCGCTCCCGCACCGCCGAAGGCGCTCGCTCCGAGGCTCGCGCCTTCGAATGGGTTGTACCCAGGCCGGATTAGGCGCTCGCCGGCCCTATCGGGCTCCCGGTTCGTCGAGCCCCATGCGGGCGACGATGCCGTCGAGCAGGCACCGCAGTGTCCACACCACGGGGTCGGCGGGGCCGGAGCCGGTGCGGCCGTGGAACCACCGGGTGAAGGCGGGATAGCGGCCCTCTTCCAGGAGCGGCTCCACCAGTGGTTTCGCGGCCCGGGCGAGCTGGTCGTCGGTGGCCAGCCCCACGCGGGTTCGCATGCGTTGCTCCTCCGCCGCTTGCAGGGCGGCGCCGAACAGATGGCCGTCCACCGCACCGGTCAGCAGTGACAGGTCGTCGGCCGACAGGCCCAGCGGTTCGAGCACGGCGAAGCGGAAATCGAAGTAGCGCAGTGCGTTCGGGCCCAGCGGCGGGCGGCTGTGGACGAGTTCGCCGAACCACAGGTGCCGTCGGATCACGCCCCAGGTGTCCAGCGCCAGACGTTCCAGCGCGTCGCGCCACTGCGCGGTGCTCGCCGAGTCCGAGCCCGCCGACAGCGGTACTTCACCGTAGACGGCGTCGATCATCAGATCGACCAGCCCGTCCTTGCTGCCCACGTAGCGATACAGCGACATCGGCGTGGACGCGCCGACGGCCTGGGCCACCCGGCGCATCGTCAGCGCCCGCGCGCCCTCGGCATCGGCGATCGCCATCCCCGCGCGCAGAATCTCGGCCCGGCTCAGATTCGTCGTCGGCCGGCCGGGCGGTTCCGGCAGGGACCAGATGAGCGGTCCGGGCACTTCCTCGGTCACCGTGCACACCTCCTTGCCGGAATTCAACCATCGGTGTACAACGTACACATGATGTACGATGTACACGCAGACCCGGTGCTGATCGTCGGCGGCGGATTGACCGGCCTGACCGCCGCACTGTTCCTGAAGCATCAGGGCGTTCCGGTGATAGTGGTCGAATGCCGGACCACCACCTCGGCCCAGCCGAAGGCACGCCGGATCAATATCCGCACGATGGAACTGTTCCGCCGGATCGGCATCGCCGAGGCGGTCGAGGACGCGGCCCGCGGACTCTCGGCGCATCAGGCGATGGCGGCGGGCCCCACACTGGCCCGGGCGCAGCGGCTGCCGTTCACATTCCCGGGCGGGCTGCCGGACTGGGATGCGATCACGCCCGCGTCGGCCTGCTTGTGCGCGCAGGATCGGCTGGAGCCCGTCCTGCGCGACCTGGCGCGGGCACGCGGCTGCGATATCCGCTTCGGGGTCGAATGCGTCGACATCGCCGAGGACGCGGCGGGTCTCACCGCGACACTGCGCACAGGTCCGGAACGTGTCGACGCCGTGCGAGCGTCATACCTGGTCGCGGCGGACGGCGCGCACAGCCCGATCCGCGAGCAACTGAATATCGGCCGCCACGGCCGCGGCACACTAGGCCGCGCGGTGAACGTGTACTTCCGCGCGGATCTGGCGGAATTGGTGCGCGGGCGCGAATTCAACCTCTGCCAGATCGAGAACCACCGCATCCCCGGCGCTTTCGCCTCGGTGGACGGCGCACGGCGATGGATCTTCACCAGTTCGGCAGAGGTCGACCGCCCCGCCGACCGCTGGCCCGAACTGCTGCGAGAGGCCATCGGCGTCCCCGACATCGATGTGGAGGTGCTGAGCGTCCTGCCCTGGGAGCCGGGGATGTTCATCGCCGACACCTTCCGATCGGGCCGGGTGTTCCTGGCAGGCGACGCGGCGCACGTGATGCCGCCGTACGCGGCCGCAGGCGCCAATACCGGTATCCAGGACGGCCACAATCTGGCCTGGAAACTGGCGCTGGTGCTGCGTGGCGCGGCATCACCACAACTGCTCGACAGCTACGACAGCGAGCGCCGCCCCCTCGGCCGATACATCGCCGATCAATCCAGTATCCGAACCGCGAACCTGCGCACCATGACTCGCGAATCCACCGACGGCACACCGCTCGCCGACCCGATCGCCCTCGTGCTGGGCACTCGCTATCCCGCGGGCGCGTTCATCGACGACCACAGTCCGCACACCATGGACCACCTGGATCTGACCGGGCAGCCGGGCACCCGGCTGCCCCACCGTTACCTCGCCGACGGCCGCTCCACTCTCGATCTGATCGGAACGAGATTCACACTGCTGATCGGACCGGATTCGCCGGACTGGCAACTCGGCGATCAGCCCGTCGACATCGTTCGCATGGACCGAACATGGTGCGACACCGTCGGTGCGACACCGACGGGCGCGCTTCTGGTCCGCCCGGACCAGGTGATCGCGTGGCGGGTCCCGGCCGCACCGGACGATCCCGCCGCCGCCTTGCGCCGTGCTCTGTCCCGAATCCTGAACGGCGCCGGCCACGCCATCGATCCGCCAGCGGTCCGCGCGGCCGACTTGACCTCGAGTTGAGTTGAGCTTCTAGGTTGGCTGTAGCCCGAGCGCCCGACGACACAGGAGCCAGCCATGACACAGCGTCCCACCCTCGACGACCCCGCGGCCCGCACCACCGCACAGCGGGTGGCCGCCGATTTCGCCGCGGAGCTGCAACGCGCGGGCGAGACCGGCGATGCCGATCTCTACGACCACTCCTTCGCCGCGGATGTGCTGTGGGGCAGCCCGTTCGGCGCCACCGTCGTCGGCTACGACCAGCTCAATCCGATTCACCACCGCCTGATGGCCGGACAGGTGGCACCGCCCTCGACCTTCGAGGTGGTCGCCGCGACCACACCGGCGCCGGGCGTGGTGGTGGCCCAGATCCGCAGGCAGGCAGCCGATCCCGCCGGCTTCTCCGAGACGGCCATGTACGTGCTGGTGGAACGCGACGGCCGGTGGTGGCTCGCGGCCGCTCAGAACACCCCGTTCGAGCCGGAGAAGTCGGCACTGCGGCGCACCGCCTAGCCGCCTCATTGCGACGCGTCGAATACGAACCGCGGGAAATCACCGACCGGCTCGAAACCGATGTCCCGATAGATCTTGTTCGAGGTCGGGTTGGCGAGATCGGCGAACAGGCATACCTGGGAGCCGCTGTCGCGCAGCGCTTTCGACACCCGCGCGGTGGCGGCCGCGGCGTACCCGCGGCGGCGGAATTCGGGCGGAGTGTAGACCGGCCCGATGCGGGTCCAGCCGTATGCGCGCCGCTGATGCGCGACCACGCATACCGGCGCACCCGCGTCCTCCCACAGCCACCACTGCCCCGCGGCGATCCGATCGGGGACCGCACGCGGGTCGGGACCGATGTCCTCCTCGCGCCGCATGCGCTCGGCCCAGCGAACGCACTGATCGATGTCGGAGTCGCCGGCGCGGCGGGCGATGCCGGGCACGGCGGGGACGCGCAGTTCCCCGAGGCGATAGAGCCGCGTCGTCCACTGCAGCCGAAAGGCATTGCCGGACAGACGTTGCCAATGAAGGGCGAATTCCGACGCGGAGTGCGGATCTCCTTCGACCGCGACGACGGCGGGATCGCGGTCGAACAGGGCCGCGGCCACCCCCGGCAGCGCCGGGGCGGGTATGTCACCCAGATACGCACCGTGCCCAGGCGTATCGATGGCGACGCCCACCACCGCATCGCCGTCACAGACCATGGCGAACACCGGTTCGATCGTCATCGCCCCGGCCACGCCGTTGCGGACCATCGTGGCTATGACGGTGTGCCGCAGGGGCTCTCGCGCCAGGCAGTGCCCGGCGCGGGCCTGGAGCTCGAACGGGTCCGTGGTCAGCTCGATCCGCATGCCGACCAACGGTAGGCCCGTCGGAGGACGTCTCCCACCGATTTTTCACGACGGGGCGATTCTCAGGCCGATTGTTGTCCGTCGGCGCGAAGTTTCAGCAGGACCAGACCGGCGGTGCAGGCCAGAATCAGTCCGGCGACAGTGATTTCGACACGAAGGCCCGCGATGCCGAGCACCGCACCGACCAATCCGCCGAGGAAGATCAACCAGGCCGCGATGCGGGAGGTGATCGTCCAGGCGCTGCGTCCGGATTCGGCGGCAGCCGAATCACCCTGTGACACCGCGCGCGTGGGGGATGTCGAATAAGCTCCCATCACTACTCCTCGATGACGCCCACCGAGACTGTCGAAACGTCCGTTTCGCCCGGCAAATAACATGCGTCTCACATGTAACTTCGCTCACACGTTACGTGGCCGCCACCGAAACTCCACGCGACACGTGCCCGCGACACGCCGAACGTATCTACTTCGTTATGTGAAGCGTTGGCTTTTCACGTTACCGTCCGGTATTTTGCGGACCAACCGGCATGCCTGGCCCTGGGTTGCGGCTCTCGGTTACTGTGAGGCCACTCGGAAACAGTTTGAGGGAGCACCACATCCATGGACGACAGGGCGAGCACGGGGGATCGCGCCGATGAGGAGACCCCGGGCCGCCTGAACATGAAGGTCGCGGGTCCCGCGATGGCCGCCGGTGCGGTATCGCTGGGTTTGGTGTTGATCGGGGCGTGCGGGATCGGTCACAAGGACGTCTATGTCGCACCGCCGCCGCTCGCCGCGGATCTGCAGGTGGCCACCACCCCGATCACACGCAGCGGCACCACCACAGCTCCCGCGGTGATCATTCCCCCCTCCCCCTCCTGGCGGGTCGCGGCGAATACGCCGGCGCGGCGCACCACCTCCGCGACGGCGACCGGCACCACGACCGAGGCCGAGCCGAGCTACACGGCGTTCGCACCGCCCGCGCCGACCAGCACCACGCAGACCCCCACCCCGACCACGGAACCGTCCGTCAGCGATCCCTACACCGATCCCGACAGCCCGACGACCACCCGGCCGCATCACGCGCCGCGCACCGTCGAGGAATCCGAACCGACGACCGGCCTCCAGCCCGCGCCGACGAGCGAGGACAGCGGCAACTGACCCGCACACGGAAAAGGGTGGCGGCCGCGCGGATTCGCGACGACCACCACCCTCACCGGTGCACCGGCGTGCGGATCAGAGTTCGACCAGGCCGTAGTCCCCGACCCGGCTGCTCAGCACGCCCAGATGTTCGCGCCGGCCACCGAAGGTCTGGTCCACGGCGGTGAGCCGGGCGACGTAGTGGCTGACCGGATATTCGGTGGTGATACCGATTCCACCGTGCATCTGCACCGCTTCCTGCGCGACGTGGCGGGCGCCGCGGCCGACCTGGAGGCGGGCCCGCGACAGCGCGATCGGATCGACCGTGCCCTCGGCCAGCGAGGCGGTCGCGTAGAAGCTCATGCTGCGAGCCAGTTCCATCGCGACGTACATATCCGCGGCGCGCTGGGTCAGGGTCTGGAACTTCGAGAGCGTGACCCCGAACTGTTTGCGCGTCTTGAGATATTCGGTGGTCAGCCGCAGCGCCTCACCCATCGCGCCGATCGATTCCGCGCACAGGCTCGCCTGGGCGGTCGCGATGGCGGTGGCGACAGCCTCGGTGACATCGCCGGCCTCGGCGGCGCCGAGCAGTTCGGCCGGAGCCGAGGCGAATTCGATCTGCGCGCCCCGGCGTTCGTCGAACGTGCGGTAGGCGGTGCGGGACACGCCCTCGGCATCGGCGGCCACCAGGAACAGCCGCAGCACACCGTCGGGCCCGAGAGCGGTGACGACCAGCTCGTCGGCGCAATCACCGTGCGGCACCCGGCTTTTCACACCCGAGAGCCGGTAGCCGTCGCCGTCGGCGGCAGCAGTGGTCGTGACCGTGATCTCCGGCCAGCGCGAACGGGCCTCCTCGTGCGCGAAGGCCAGCAGCCGGGATCCACCGGCGACCTCCGGCAGAATCCGCTGCCGCTGGTCGGCGGTCCCGAGGGAGGCGATCAGACCCCCGGGCAACAGGACCGCGTCCAGCAGCGGTTCCGGGGCGAGGCGGCGGCCGACCTCCTCCATGACGACCATCGTCTCCACGGGTCCGGCGCCGACGCCGCCGTCCTCCTCGCTGAAAGACAGTCCGAGGACGCCCAATTCGGCCAGCTGCGACCAGACGTCGCGACTCCAGCCGAGTTCGGTGTCGAGTACCTTCAGCCGGCTCTCCGGGTCGTAGGCACGGGCCAGCAGATCACGCACCGTCTCGCCCAGCATGACCTGTTCATCGGTCAGTTCGAAATCCATGGCAGCGCCTCACAATCCGAGGATGGTGGAGGCGATGATGGTGCGCTGCACCTCGTTCGAGCCTCCGTAGATGCTGGTCTTGCGGTAGTTCAGATAGGTGGGTCCGGTGCGCTGCGCCCAGTCCGGCGCGGCGATGTCGTCGGCGCCGACCGGCACCGCGTCCGGGCCCGCCACATCGAGCATCAGCTCGGTGGCCGCCTGCTGCAATTCGGTACCGCGCAACTTCAGCACCGACGACACCGGATTCGGTTTGCCCTCGGCGGAATTGGCCACCACCCGCAACAGCGTCAGTTCGAGCGCCAGCAGTTCGTTCTCCAACTCGGCGACGCGGGTAGCGAAAACCGGATCCTCCAGCAGTGTGCCGGAGCCCGTCGGAATCTGTGCCGCATGCTTTTTCGCGGTGGCGATCACGACCTTGGTGCGACCCACGCCGGCAATACCCGTGCGCTCGTTGCCGAGCAGGAATTTCGCGTAGGTCCAGCCCGCATTCTCCGCACCGACCAGTTGATCGGCGGGGACCCGCACGTTTTCGAAGAAGACCTCGTTGACCTCGTGCCGGCCGTCGATCAATTTGATCGGCCGCACGGTGACGCCCGGCGAATTCATATCGAAGAGCAGCATCGAAATACCGGCCTGCTTCTTCGGCGCATTCGGATCGGTGCGCACCAGGCAGAAGATCCAGTCGGCGTACTGGGCCAGCGTCGTCCAGATCTTCTGGCCGTTGACGATGTAGGAATCACCGTCGCGCACCGCGGTGGTGCGCAGCGAGGCGAGATCGGATCCGGCGTCGGGCTCGGAAAAGCCCTGGCACCACCAGATGTCGAGGGCGGCGGTCGGCGGCAGGAAGCGCTGCTTGAGTTCCTCCGAGCCGAATTGCGCGATGACCGGGCCGATCATGTTCGCGTTGAAGGTCAGCGGCTCGGGTACGCAGGCCAGCTGCATCTCGTCTTCCCAGATGTGGCGCTGCATCGAGGTCCAGTCCTGGCCGCCCCACTCCACCGGCCACTTCGGCACCGCGATGCCCTTGGCGTGCAGGAGTTTGTGGGCGGTGACGATGTCCTCGCGGGAGAGTTCGCGGCCGTTTTCGACCTTGTCCCGGATCTCGGCCGGTATCTCGGTCCGAAAGAACGTGCGTAGTTCGTCCCGGAAGGCCACCTCGTCGGGTGACAGGGCAAGTTTCATGGGCATCTCCCACCGTATTTCGTAGGTCCGAATCGAATCTACGCCTCGAATCGAACCGCTCGTCGACCGGATCATAAACGACGAATCGCGCCCGGTGCCGCGATCCCGAGCGGCCCGCTGCCGCGGCCGGCGCGAAGGAACCTTTAGGTTGTGGCGAAATGGCCGTACCCTGCGCAATTCGCGATGTGCAGATTAAGTTAATCGCAATTCGCATGCGTTCCAGCGATTTCCCCGCCACGGTAAACGCGCGGGGCGATCGACGCCGGGATGCGGGCCGGTTTGCCGTTTCGGCAAGAATCCTTGCCGGCGTTCCGGCGCTCCGGTGATTCTGGGTCTAGGCGCCGACGGGGCGCCCCGAGCGACGAGGAGTCTCATGTCCGCCACATCACCCATCGAGCCCGCGGTGTTCTGGGAGCAGCGGTATCGCGACAGCGACCGGGTCTGGAGCGGGAATCCGAATCCGTTGCTGGTGCGCGAGACCGCGGATCTGCGGCCGGGCCGCGCCCTGGATCTGGGCTGCGGCGAAGGCGCCGACGCGGTCTGGCTGGCCGGGCAGGGCTGGCGGGTGACCGGCGTGGACATCTCGCAGACCGCGCTGGAACGCGCCGCGGCCCATGCCGAGCAGGCCGGCCTGGGCGAGCACATCGCGTGGCAGCGCCACGAACTCGGGCGCACCTTCCCGGACAGCAGCTACGACCTGATCAACGCCCAGTTCCTGCAGTCACCGGTGGCACTGGACCAGGACGGTGTGCTCCAGCGCGCGGCCGAGGCGGTGGCGCCCGGCGGCACCCTGCTCATCGTCATGCACGCCGGCTGGCCGACCTGGATGACGCCCGAGGAACATCCGTTCGACGCCATCTTCCCCACCCTCGACGGCGTCCTGCACGCCCTGCGCCTCGGCGAGGAATGGACCGTTCGCACCTGCGAGCCGGTCGAACGCGCGCTGACCTCCCCCGACGGCCGCTCCGGCACCCGGGTCGACAACGTCTGGCGTCTCTCCCGCGCCGCCGCCGGTGACTAGCTGCGCGGCTTGCGGCGGTCGTATTTGCGCGGGCCCTCGCGGCGCGGGCCGCGGCTCAGGGAACGATGCGACGGCGGGCCCTGGTCCAGCTGCAACTGGATCAGGACGCCACTGATCCTGGTGCGCCGCAACGCATCCAGGGTCTCCGACGGCAGATCGGCGGGAAGCTCGACCAGGCTGTGGTCGGGGCGGATGCTGATATGGCCGAAGTCGCTGCGACGCAGACCGCCCTCGTTGGCGATGGCGCCGACGATCGCGCCGGGAACCACACGGTGCCGTTTGCCGACCGCGATGCGGTAGGTGGCCATCTCCGCGTCGGTGGCGCGATGACGCTGCGGACCGCCCTCGGGACGACGCTCGCGGTCCTCGCGCGGGGCCCGTTCGCGGCGCGCCGGGCGGATCGGCTCGGGCTCGGCCTCCATGAAGAAGTTGTCGCCGTCGTGGCCCCCCACCGCCAGAGCGGCGGCGATATCGGCGAGCGGGATGTTGTGCTCGGCCTCGTAATCCTCGATCAGCTTGCGGAACAGCGCGAGATTCGACGCCGACAGATTCTCCGTGATCGCGTCGTGGAATTTGACCACGCGCTGGGCGTTCACGTCGTCGACGCTGGGCAGCTGCATTTCGGTCAGCGGCTGGCGGGTGGCACGCTCGATCGCATCCAGCAGCCGGCGTTCGCGCGGCGCGACGAACAGCAGCGCCTCACCGGTGCGCCCTGCCCGGCCGGTGCGGCCGATGCGGTGCACATAGGACTCGGTGTCGTGCGGGATGTCGTAGTTGACCACATGCGAGATGCGGTCGACGTCGAGTCCGCGCGCGGCCACATCGGTGGCGACCAGGATGTCGAGGGTGCCGGACTTCAGCTGGCCGATCGTGCGTTCGCGCTGGTTCTGCGCGATATCGCCGTTGATCGCGGCGGCCGAATAACCGCGCGCGCGCAGTTTCTCGGCCAGTTCCTCGGTGGCCTGCTTGGTGCGCACGAAGAGGATCATCGCCTCGAACGGCTCGACCTCGAGAATCCGGGTCAGGGCGTCGAGTTTGCGCTGATGCGAGACGTGCACCCAGCGCTGGGTGATGTTGGTGTTGGTCGAGGTCTTGGATTTGACCGTGATCTCGACCGGATCCTTGAGGTACTGCTTGGAGATCTTGCGGATCACCGACGGCATGGTGGCCGAGAACAGCGCGACCTGTTTCTCCGCGGGAGTGTCGCGCAGAATGCGTTCGACGTCCTCCTGGAATCCCATCTTCAGCATCTCGTCGGCCTCGTCGAGCACGAGATACCGCAGCTGGGTGAGATCGAGGGTGCCGCGTTCGAGGTGGTCGATGACCCGGCCCGGCGTGCCGACGACGACCTGCGCGCCGCGCCGCAGACCCTGCAGCTGGACCGCGTAGTTCTGACCGCCGTAGATCGGCAGCACGTGGATACCCGGCAGATGTGACGAGTAGCGGCCGAACGCTTCGGCCACCTGGATCGCCAGCTCGCGGGTCGGCGCGAGCACCAGCGCCTGCGGCGGCTTCGGCCGCTTGTCCAGGCCCATCAGAATCGGGATCGCGAAGGCCGCCGTCTTACCGGTACCGGTCTGGGCCAGGCCGACGACGTCGGCGCCCGCGAGCAGCGGAGGAATGGTGGCCGCCTGGATCGGCGAGGGAGACTCGTAGCCGACATCGGCGATCGCCGCGAGCAGCCGATCGTCGATGCCGAGGTCGGCGAACGACGGCTCGGTCACGTCGCCGCTGTCGCCGGGGTACCCGGTGGCGGCGTCCGCGGGCCCTTCGTGGTTGCGCTCGTCTGCGCCTTCGGGCCTGTCGCCCTCGCCGCCGGGCACGCTGTCGACCGATGAGTTGTTCATATTGACCAGCAGTTTAATGCCTTGCGGTGGCCGCCCGGACCATCGGGCCAATACGGTGAGACCTATGCAACCGCAGCAGCCGCCCTTGCGCGACGTTCCGGAATCCGCCGAACCCCTGCGGCCCACCGCATCTGCGCCCGCCGAGCCGAATTCTCGCGAGGACGCCGGCGCGCTCGTGAGTGACGAATCCGACACTGCGGACGCACCCGGAACCGCCCGGCCCGACGCCGGAATCTCCACCGCCGACGCGATCGGCAGTCCCGTCCCGATCGTGATCACCTACTCGACCACCGCGGAGGCCGGGCGGCCCGCTCCCGCGGTGAGCGGTGGACTCGAACCCCGGCCCGCCGCCCGACCGGCACCCGTCCCGGCTCCGGCGCGGGCGGTCGATATCGCGGTCGTGCAATTCGGGCCGTACACCGACAAGTCCGCCAATCTCGCCGCGCTGCGCGACCATGTTCGCGCCGCCGCCGAGCACGGTGCGAAAGTGGTTGTCGCCCCGGAATATTCGATGTTCGCGGTGAAGCGGCTGGACGAACGGGTGGTGGCGGCGGCCGAGCCGATCACCGGCCCGTGGGCGAGCGAATTGCGCGGGCTCGCCGCCGAATTCGGGGTGCACGTGGTCGCCGGCGTCGTCGAGGCGCCGGGCGGGCAGATCACCGACCGCATCTACAACACACTGATCGCGGCGGGCCCCGATGCCGAGTTCGCGGCGGTCTACCGCAAGGTGCACCTCTACGACGCCTTCGGATTCCGCGAATCGGAGGTGGTCGCTCCCGGCCCGATCGAGGATCCCGCCACCTTCACCGTCGACGGCGTCACCTTCGGCCTGCAGACCTGCTTCGACCTGCGCTTCCCGGAGGGCTGCCGCCGGGTGGCCGCCGCGGGGGCGCAGGTGTTGTTACTTCCCGCGCAATGGATTCCGGGACCGGGCAAGCTGGATCAGTGGACCACACTGCTGCGCGCCCGGGCCATCGAGAACACGGTCTACGTGGCCGCCGCGGACCACTGCGCCCCGCGCGGCGCGGGCGCGTCGATGATCGTCGACCCCTCCGGCAATCTGCTCGCCGAACTCGGCGATGCCCCCGGTATCGCCACCAGTCGCATCGACCTCGATCACCTGCGGCAGATCCGCACCACCAACCCGAGCCTGAGCCTGCGCCGATTCACCGTCGAGCCATAGACTGGTGGCACCATGATCTATCCGGATCGTCGGTCGGCCGGTCGCACGCTGGGTGAATCGCTGTCGCACCTGCGGGCGTGGCATCCCCTGGTGCTGGGACTGCCGCGCGGTGGGGTGCCGGTCGCGGCCGCGGTGCGCGAGATCATCGGCGGGGATCTGGATGTGCTGCTCGTCCGGAAGCTCGGCGTGCCCTGGCAACCCGAGCTGGCGATGGGCGCCATCGGTGAGGACGGGGTCCGGGTTCTCAACGACGACGTGCTGCGGCAGACCGGTGTGCGAACCGAACAGATCGCCGCCGTGGAGCAGGCCGAGCGCGCGGAACTGTCGCGCCGGCAGCGCATGGTGCGCGCGCAGGTGCCGCGGGTGCCGATCGGCGATCGCACGGTGGTGATCGTCGACGACGGGATGGCCACGGGCGCGACGGTCGCCGCGGCGTGCCGCGTGGCGCGGTCGCACCGGCCGCGATGGATCACGGTGGCGGTGCCGGTGTCCTCGATCGAGGCGATGGAGCGGCTGCGCGGCCTGGCCCGGGAGACGGTGTGCCCGCTGATTCCACGCTCCCTCGGCGGAGTCGGCGGGGCGTATCGCGATTTCCATCAACTCGACGACGAGGAGATGCTGGACCTGCTGCCGACCGCGCACCACCCCGGCGGCTGAGGAACCGCGCCGGCACGAATCACTCGCTCTCCGAGTCGATCTCGCGCACCCCTTTCCGATGCCGCTGCGCGAGGTCGGCGTAGTAGCCGGGGTTGATCTTGACCCAGCCTTCGGCCTGGGTGCCGGCGATGGGGCGTTTGACCTGCGCCGGCGCTCCCGCGGCCAGGACGCCCTCGGGGATCTCGGTGCCGGGCTGGACCAGCGAGTGCGCGGCGATCATCGAACCGGCGCCGATCGTGGCCATATCGAGGACCGTGCTGCCGTTGCCGACGATCGCCTCCGCGCCGACGCTCGCGCCGTGCAGCACCACGCTGTGCGCGATCGTGGCGCCGGGCCCCACCTCGACGGGCACGTCGGGCGGGGTGTGAATCACGGTGTTGTCCTGCACATTCGCCCGTTCGCGGACGATGATCGGCGCGAGGTCGGCGCGCAGCACGGCCCCGTACCAGACCGACGCGTTCGCCTCCACGCGCACATCGCCGATCAGGGTGGCGGTCGGCGCGATGAACGCGGTCGGATCCACCTGGGGCCGTTTACCTTCGAATTCGTAGCAGGGCATGCGTTCTCACCATTCGTTGTCGTCGGCGACCACTCGTTCCGCGGCCGCGACCATCGGGCGCAGGTGCGCGGCAAAGGTTTCCGCGGTGACACCGACGATATCCACCTCCGCACGGGTGCGGACCGCGTAGCGGCCGTCGCCGGCGACGTCGATCCAGCACAGCACGCCGAGCGGGCGCATGCTGTCGTCGGCGCGGCGCGCGGAGACCACGATCTGACCGATGCCGTCGCGAGGCTGTTTGAGCAACCGCCGCATCCGCGCGGTAGTGGAGGGACCGGCGACCGGCACCGTCACCAGATCACGACTGTCCTCACGCACCCGGTCCAGTGGTGCCGTGCGACGCGGTTCGCTTCCGGCCGGATACTCCGGCAGCAGCGAGACCACCCGCGCCGCGAGGGAGGCGGAATTTCCGACGAACAGCCGCACGTCGCCGCCGCGATCGGCCGCGTCGCCGTGGCGCTGGGCCGCGACCACCGTGATGTGGCCGGCGGCCGCGCCGAGCACCCGTACGGGCCGGGCCTCCGGCGCGCCGCATTCGCCGAAGACCTCGACGCATACGGTGGGCCGGGCGAGCAGCCGCAGCGCCGCCTCCAGATCGGGGTCCACGGTGCGGTCGCACCACTCGGTCAGCTCCGGCAATTGCGCGGCCCGTTCGGCGCTGTCGCGGGCGGACGACCGCACCGCGAGCGGATACGGGATCCGGTCACCGTCGATCCGTTGCCATGCCATCGCGAATTGATCGGGTGTCAGCGTCCATTTCACCGCCGCCGGCCCGCCTCGTCCGCCGCCGTCACCGCGCGGTCAGTCATCCTCGGACCATTCGCCCAGCACGGGCGGGGTGGTCGGGTCGAGGATTCCGACCAGTTCGCCACCCGGCTCGGCCGGTTCGAGGAAGGTCGGCTCGTCGTCGAATTCGGAGTAGTAGTCCTCGTCCTCGTCCTCGTCCTCGTCGCGGCGGATCGGCTTCGCCGCCACCGGAGTCGACGGACCCTGCCGCACCGCATCGCCCGCGGCGAACGCGCCCCCCGCCAGGCCGCCCACGATGCCCGCCCCCATTCCGGACATCGAGTCGGCGCCGGGGTTGTGGTCCTGGTCGTGGTCGTCGCGCTTGGCCGAATCGGAGTTCTGCGCGGTCGACGCCGGGGTGGTGGCCGCTCCGGCGGGACCCACGGCGGCGGAGACCACGTCTGGCTTGCCTCCCGGTGCCGCTGCCGCCGGGGCGAATTGCGCGGTGTTCGACGGTTTCGGTTGTGTGACAACCGGTTTCGCGGTCGCGGCCACCGGCGCATCGGGTACCGTGGCGGCCGCAATCGTGCTGTGCACCGGAGTGGGAACCGGGGCGGAGGGCTCCACGAGCGTCGGTGCGGCAGCGGCGGGTGCGACGGCCGCGGGACGATCGGTTGCCTGCTGATCACCGCCGGGCCGATCACCGTCGGCCGGGTCGCCGGCGGGTGCGACGGGCCGATCCGCCGAAGCCGCTTCCGGGGCCTGCGGTCTGTCCACCGTCGGCGTCACCTGGGCGCCCGTCGCCCGCCCGATCAGATCCGCACTGCCGCCACCCGGCGCGGTCGCCTCGTTACCCGGTTGTACGACAGCGGGATTCGGATACATGCCGCTGTCGGGAAACGCCGGCACACTGTCGCCGGTGCGCAGAAAGACGCCGGCATAGACCGAATCCATCACCCGCACGGCGTCCTGGCGCAGGTTCTCGGCACTCTTCTGCACGGCGACGTTTGCGGTGGCCTGTTTCGGATCCAGCAGTGCCGCTTCCAGATCCGGATGGGCCGTCACCTGTTGCGAGACCGAGGCGCGCAATGTCTCGGCTGCGTCGTTGGCCTGCGCGAGTCGTTGTCCGACAACCGCCATCACATCGGACAGCTCTTGGCCCAGTCGTTCGAAGGCGGTCACCGCGTCGGCGGCCAGCTGCGCGGCGCCACCGCGCCAGCCGTCGGCGATGGCGCCGCGAATTTCGGTGTGCGCGGACTGGACCGCGTCGGCCATGGCGGCCGCCGAACTCTGCCAGGCCTGGCGGCCCGCGGTGATGATCTCGGGATTCAATTCCTGCACCCCACGCTGAATATCGCGATGGGTGAGGTGGTCGAACATCTCGACCGTCGGGGCGTAATCCGGATCGGTATGCCCCTGTGCCGGCGGTGTCCCGTTGCCGCTGACCCTATGCATGTCCCACCCCCACCGGCTGCGACGGCGTTACGACCACCGGGGGTGGTGCGGCCTTGCCGATCGCCGCGGCGGCATCGGCATCGTGCTGGGCGTAGGCGGCCGCGGCCGCGCGCAGGGCCTGCGCCAATTGCCGTGCGGCATCGGCGTATTCGCGTAACCGATCGACCGCGTCGGCGGCCTTGCCCTCGAAGCCGCGGCGCAGCGAGTGTCCCGACTCGAAACCGCCGAAGCCCGGCAGGGACGCGGCCGCGCCGAGTGTCCGGATCTGCTGCTCGACCTGGTCGGCCAGCGACTCGTAGCGGCGCGCGCAGCGCTCGTGGGTGCCGTCGCCGACGAGTACGCCGTCGATCCACAGCTCTCCGTCGTCGACCGCCTGGGCCAGCGCACCGACATCGTTGCGCAGATCCCCGGCCTCTTGTGACTGCATCGCGGTCCCCCTTTCTCAACCCACTTCCGCGGCGCCGTGACGACGGTCCGCGACCTCGCGGATCCACTCCGCGATATCGGCGGTGACCGCCGCGTGCACCGGCTCGTGCAGCAAATCGTGCCCGGCATCGGTGTACTCGTGCAACCCCACCGACGGGTGCCGGGCCGCCCACGCACGCGCGGAGTCGATCGGTGCGCGGCGGTCGTCGACGCCGTGCAGCGCCAGCATCGGCAGTCCGGGCGGGAGGGCGGCGGGCGATTCGACGGCCCGCTTCGGCGTCCCGGTCAGCACCATGCCCGCGCACCCGGACATCTCCGGCAGCGACAACGATGCGAGACAGGTCGCCGCGCCGAGCGAGTGGCCCGCCAGGAACAGCGGCGGATCGGGCCGCTCGGCGCGCAGCACCCGGACCAGCGCCGCGGCGTCGCCCGCGAGTTCGGGCAGCGTTCCCGGCGCCCCCGGATCGCCTTCGCTCAACCCCTGGCCGGCGGTGTCCAGGCACCAGACCTCGATACCGCGCGCGCCCAGGCCCCGCCCGAGCCGATGGTAATGCCCACTGTGCTGGCCGGTTCCGGGCAGGAACGCCACCAGTGCCGGCGGCCGCTCCACCGGCCACCGCCGGTAGTGCAGTCGACCGCGGGCACCCTGGAAGTACGGCATCAGCCCATTGTCACGGGCAGGCCGTCCGCGAGCCGTCCCGGCCCGGCGAAGTGAGGCCGATATCCGACACGCCCCCCTCACGCCACGCCGTACGACCTCGAATGATTACGCTGTTGCGCGACTCGGCACGCGAGCGGGCGTCGGCCGCGTGCGGGTGTCCGGAACTCAGGAGGGCCGCGATTGATTCTGTTCGGTGATCGTGTCGTGTGCAGCACCGATGACCTGATGAGGGCAGCGCGCTGCGAATTCGCGCTGCTGCGCGCGCTCGATACCGAACTGGGCCTTGTCCTTTCGCCTGATGCGACCGATGCGGTGCACTTCCCGCTCGGCTCGGACGCACTGTCGGACGAGGTGTTCGACGATGTGTACGCCGCCCTCGATGCGAGCGTGATCACCATCGATCCGCCGGCCGCCGCCACCGCCTCGGAGTTGCGCGGCGCACACGACCGCACCGTCGCCGCACTCGGCACCGACGCGCCCGCGATCTTCGGGGCGACATTCTTCGACGGGACCTTCGCGGCCGGATGCGCCGTTCTCGTCCGCCGCGACGACCCCGCACCGGTGCGCACGCGGCGGACCGCGGCGCCGCCGGACATCGTCGCGTCCGACGAGGCCGGGGCCGCGGCTGTCGCCGACGAGGTCCACGAAGCGCCGCCGATCCCGGATTCCACCTTCGTCCTGTACGTCCGCTCGTCGTCGTCCGATGTCGCGGCGCTCATGGAGGCTGCCGCGTGCGCGCGCCTGGTGCGGGACAACGGGTTCGACGTCGATCCGTGGGTCCGGATCCGGGATGCCGCGGGTGCGGAGCGGATTCACGAACTCGGTCCGGCCGAGACCGTCTACGCGGCGCGGCGGATTCGGCTAGCCGCGATCCTGACCGCCAAACAGGACGAACTGCTGCCCGTGCAGTGGGGAGACCGCCGCTATCTCGCCTGCGGGCGATGCGCGAGCTGCACCGCCGAACTGGCGGCCGGGCGCGATCTGCTGCTGGTGGCCGGTATGCGGCCGTCGGTGCGGGCGCAGCTGCGTGATGCCGGCATCACCACGGTCGATCGCCTCGCCGCCGCCGATTCGTCGGTGACCGGCGTTGCGGTACAGACCTTTTCGACGCTGCGACGGCAGGCCGAACTGCAGTTGCGCCGCGAGCGCACCGGACGCCCGGCCTACGCGGTCACGGATGCGGCCGCCTTCGGTGAGCTGGCCCCGCCCGATGCCGGCGATGTCTTCGTGGCGGTCGCCGGGTCGGCCGTCGGCGTCGGCGTCGCGGCGCGGAGTGCGGACGGCGGCGACGGGGTGTTCCTGTTCCACGCCTTCACCACGCACGATCCCGTGGCGCTGCTCGAATTTCTCGCCGATCGCCAGCAACACCACCCCGACCTGCGGATCTACCACTTCTGCTCGCCGATCCGGACGCTGCTGGCCGACCTGTGCGCGCGCTGCGGCGCCGACGAGGAGACCGCCGACGACCTGCTCGGCGCCCTGCTGGACCTGTATCCGATCGTGCGGTCCGCGCTGCTGATCGGTGCCCGGACCTACGATCTGCCGGAAGTACTCGGCCTGCTCGATCCCGACGCGGAAGCGATCCGCGCCGACCTCGAATCGGCTTGTGCGGCAACACTGCGCCTGCGCGAGCGACTCTGCGAACTCGCCGCCGAGCACGACATCCAGCCCTGCCCGGTCCCGCGTCGCACCCTCGCCGAACAACCGGCCGCGGTGGAGGCGGCGCTGCGCGAATTCGCCTTCGACTACGACGAAACCCGCAGCGCCGGACAGCAAGCCGCCGCCATGATGGCCGCGGTACTGGGTTATCACCGGCGTGAGCGACAGCCGCTGCACTGGGCGCACGAGGACCGCCTGCACCGGCCGATCGGCGAATGGGCCGATACCCCTGGCGTTCTCGTCGCGGACTGGGCCAGCGTCGACACCAAATGGCAGCACACCGACGACCGGCCGATGCGGCGCTATCTGAAGCTCACCGGCCGGCTGGGCACCGGTCGCCCGCCGCCGCCGGGCACCGCGGTACGCACGCTCTACGATTCGCCGGTGCCCGACCTGCCGGCCACCCCCGGCCGGCGCGCCACCGCGGCGGCGACGGTGCTCGGCTTCGCCCTCGACGACAACTTCGACGATGTGGTGCGGGTGGAGGAACTGCTGCCGCCGGGGTGTGCCCCCTACGACGAACTGCCCGTCGCCATCGTGCCCGATCCGCCGGGCCGCGACGACAATCTGGAACAGGCGCTGAACGCCGTGGCGCACGATCTGCTGGTCAGCCTGCCGGACGTCCCCTTGACGGCCGCCTTCGACCTGCTGTGCCGGCGACGGCCGCGGCTGCACGGATCGACCGCGCTCCCACAGGTTTTCGGCGACTACGCGGCCGCGATCACCGCCGCGGTGCTCGATCTGGACTGCTCGTATCTCGCGGTGCAGGGACCCTCCGGCACCGGCAAACTCGACACCACCGCGCGGGTGATCGAGCGGCTGGTCACCCGCTACAAATGGCGCGTCGGTGTGGTGGCGCAAACGCATTCGGCCGCCGAGGTGTTGCTCGACACCGTGGTTCGCGTGGGTGTCCTGCCGGAACTGGTCGCCAAATCGGATGTGCACAGCGTGGCGCCGGAATGGCTGGGGATCGCCGCCGACCGCTATCCGCGCTTCCTCGACAACGCGGTGAACGGTTGTGTGATCGGCGGTCTCACAGGCGATTTCACCGATCCCGAGCAGGTGACGCCGCAGAGTCTGGATCTGCTGGTGATCGCCGACGCCGGGTATTTCCCGCTGGCACAGGCGATCGCGGTGGGTGCGTCGGCGCGGAATCTGTTGCTGGTCGGCGATCCGGCGCCGCTACCGGGCACCGGCGTGCACCCGGAGCGCGTGCACGAATCGGCACTGGGCCGCATCGTCGGCGACAACCCCACGGTGCCCACGGCTTTCGGCTATTTCCTGGAACGCACCTGGCGAATGCATCCGCAGGTGTGCGGGCCGGTGTCGTCGCTGCGCTACGGCCGCCGGCTGCGCTCCAACGAGACGGTCACTCTCGCCCGCGAACTCGAGGGCGTCGCGCCGGGCGTGCGCGCGGTACCGGTCGATCATCACGGCAACAGCACCGAATCCGCGGAGGAGGCCCGCGAGATCGTCCGCCAGGTCCGGTCCCTGCTGGGCCGCACCTGGCGCCAGGGCGTACTCACCCGGCGGCTGCATCCGCACGACATCCTGGTGGTCACGCCCTATCACGCGCAGGTGGCGCGCATTCGAATGCTGTTGTCGCGAGCCCGGATCGAGGATGTGGTGGTCGGCACCGCCGATCGCTTCCGCGGGCGGGAGGCGGCGGTCGTGCTGATCTCGATGACGACCTCGGCCCCCGCCGACGCACCGCACGGAATGGACGACCTGCTCTCCCGGCACTGGCTGACCACCGCCGTCTCCCGGGCGATGTGGTCGGCGATCATCGTGGCCTCGCCGCTGCTCACGGACTATCTGCCCGAGACACCCGAGCAGCTGCCCGATCTGGCCGCCTACCTCGAACTGACCGGGCGCGGCTAGCCGAAGTTGCGGCCCTCGCCCCGATACGTCGGCACCGTGGTGCGCCGGTCGTCGGTATCGACGACATGGATGGCGTCGAAGCGTTCGCACAGCTCTCCGGCCTTGGCGTGGCGCATCCACACCCGGTCCCCGACGGCCAGGTCCGCGGCGCCCGTGAACGGCGTCTGCACCTCCCCCGCGCCCTCGGTGCCGATCAATCGCAAACCCTTGGGCCACACCGGTTTCGGTACGCGCGACGCACCGGCCGGACCGGAGGCGATATAGCCGCCGGCGAAGACGGTGGCGATGTCGGCGGCCGGGCGGCGCAGCACCGGCAGCGCGAAATACAGCGCCGGATGGGGTGTGAACGCGCGATATCCGTCGAACAGGGTCGGCACGTAGAGGCCGGATCCCGCGGTCACCTCGGTGACCTCGGGCGCTGCCACACTCACCTCGATCGACCCGCTGCCGCCGCTGTTGACGATCTCGAGTTCACCGGCCACCGCACGCACCGCCTCCAGCACCCGCGTACGACGCGTGCCGATTTCGGCTGCGGAGAGCCGCTTGACCAGCCGCACCGCGGGATTGGTGTCGGGCAGGCCGGCGATCTGGGCCTCGTAGGTCATCACACCCACCACCCGGAACCCGCGCTCGCGCGCGACCCGGGCCAGCCGCTCGGCCTGCTCGGGCGTCCGGATCGGCGATCGGCGCACCCCCAGGTGCAGCGGGCCGACTCGCAACGAGGCATCGACGTCCAGGCATATGCGCGGGCTGATTCCGGCGCCACCGACCGCGGCGCGAATCAGATCCAGCTGCGCGACGTCGTCGACCATCAGCGTGATCGAGTCGAGCAGGGTGCTATCGGCGCCCAAGTCGGCCAGTGCGGCGCGATCGACGCTCGGGTAACCGAGCAGAATGTCGCGCGCCCCGTGGCCGGCCAGCCACAGCGCCTCACGCAACGAATAGGACATGATGCCGGCGAATCCGCCGCGGCCGGTGAGCTGCGGTCCGAGTACTTCCTCGAGGACCGCGCGGCAGCGCACCGATTTACTGGCCACCCGGATCGGCACGCCGCGGGCCCGGCGCACCAGGTCCGCCGCGTTGGCGCGCAGCGCGCTCAGGTCCAGCGCGGCCAGGGGCGGATCGAGGTCCGCGGTGGCGGCGTGCAGGTCGGCGATGGGCGACGCGTCTGTCACCACATCAGCCAATCACGAAACTGGTCATACGTCCAGGAGTGCTGGGCGCGTCGTTACCGATCGACCGCCTTGGTGATCAGCGTCGCGACCAGATCGTCCAGCACCACGAGTGTGGTCTCGTCGTCACCGTCGGCGAGCCAGCGCAGCACCGCGCCCTGGATCACGGCCAGCACATACGCCGAGATGGCCGTGACCGGCTCGATCCACTGGGTGTTCGAGCGCTCCGCGCAGGCGTCCAGCGCCGCACCGACCTCGGCGTCCAGATCGCGCAGCCACTCCGTCGCCGAGAGCCCGGAACAGTCGGCCTCCCCCTCCCAGCGGCGACGTAAGGCGCTGATCGTGAGATCCAGCGTGTGCACCTGCCGTTGCGGCGTGGCCCGGATGGCCGACCACATCGCACTCACACCGGCATGCAGCACCACCCGCAATGCGCGCGTGCCCGTGCAATCGCAGGCGGCCGACGCGGCGTCGATGGCCTCCTGCACGATCGGCCGCGGCCGAACCTGAATCATCTCTCCACTAGCGCTCAACGACGACTCCCTCGGCGAAAGAACTCGCGCACCTCGCCTGCGCGGCTCGTTCAACGGGCATCCGATCCACGGTGATCTGTTCCGAGTTCTACCCCGGGCGACCCGTTCAACATCCGTCAATGTTAGAGGGTTTTCGGGGATCGTGACCAGGTTCGATAGGCCGTTCCGTACTGAAAGATTGTTTTGTTACCTCCCCGACACACCCCGCGCGGTGGTTCGGCGGCGGATCCGCCACGGTCAGCGTGGGCGGCGCCCGGGCGCAAACGCCCAAAACTCTACGGCCTCCCGGCCGGAATCGTTATATCGATGTGGGCGAGCACACAGGTGACCCAACGCCACCCCACCGCCGCGAACACGCCGATAACCTGGAGTCGTGACAACGGTGCGCCCCGATCATCTCCACATTCCCGGCACCTTCAACTACCGCGACGTCGGCGGCCTGCGCACGGCGAGCGGGACCAGGATTCGCAGCGGAGTTCTGCTCCGGTCGGCCCAGCTGTGCCGGCTGGACGAACGCGGACACGACATCCTGCGCCGGCTCGGCGTCGCCACCGTGCACGATCTGCGCGGGCCCGGTGAAGCCGACCGGATGGGCGTCGACATCCTTCCCGACGGCGTGCGCCTGGAGGTGACACCGTTCCACTCCGGCGTCGGCGCCGCCCGGGCCCCGCACGAGGCCCCGCAGGAACCGGCGCTGCCGCCACACGAGGCGGCGGCGCGCGACGATGCCTCGACGACCAGCCGCCATCTCGATCTGCTCGAGGTCTACGCCGAATTCCCCTCGATGCCGGAGGCGGGCGTCGCGATCACCGCCATGGCACGGTCGCTGGCCCGCGGCGACGGCGCGGTGCTGGTGCACTGCGCGGCCGGTAAGGACCGCACCGGCTGGGCGATCGCCACCCTGCTGCGCGCCGTCGGCGTCACCGAGGACGACGTGCTGGCGGACTACCTGCTCAGCAACGAGGCGGTCGAATCGCTGGCCGCCGACATCGCGCGCAATTCCGGCGAGCCGCTGCCGCCCGCGCTGCTGGGGGTGAGCATCGAATACCTCGCCGCCGGCACCGAGGCCATGCACCGCCACTACGGCACCATCGACGGCTATCTCGAGTCCATCGGCATCACGCCGCAGCTGCGGGCCGCCCTGCACACCCGCCTGCTGGAGTGAACCGGTACCGGCGCACCGCAACGGCTATCCGGTGCGGTGGACCAGACCGTCGGTATCGATGCTGACCTGATTTCCGGTGTGGAACCAGCTGCCCGTGAACCGCGATTCGGTGGTCTGCGGGTCGTTCCAGTAGCGCGGGGTGATATTCGGTCCGCGACAGAGCAATTCGCCGCTACCGACCCCGGCCCGCGGCCCCCACAGCGCCAATTCCGTACCGCCGAACGGGAATCCGAGAACGTCGCGGCCGGGCGTCGCGCCGCTGTCCACCCGTGCCAGTCCGATACCGCTGGTTTCGGTCGCACCCCAGACCGACCACTGCCGGGCCAGCGGGAACACCTCGCGCAGCGCCTCGGCGACGATTTCCGCGGTGCCGGCGTCGGTCGCGGCCAGTTCGGCGCGATGTCCCGCACTGCACACCTGGCGCACGCCCTCCGCCCGCAATCCGGCGAGCTCGGGCAGCAGGCCCGCGAAGATGCGGGGCGTCGCGGCCACCATATCGATGCGTTCGGCGACGATCGTCTCGGCGATCATGGCGGGGTCCGGGGCGAGCACGACCGTGCCGCCCACGGCGAAGGTGGGCAGCAGTTGATCGACGCAGCCGCTCGCGTGGGCCAGCGGCATCAGGACCAGATTGCGCAATCCCTCGGTCGGCAGATCGAAGGCCCCCACCACCGAACGCACCGCCGACAGCAGATTCTCGTTGGTCAGCTCGACACCGCGCGGACCGCCCGGCGCCTCCGAAAGACCCTGGCCCGCGGCGCCGCTGGTGTAGCACAACAAAGCGAGCTCGGTCAGCGAGGCGCCGTCGTCGATGAAGGCCGCACCGTCGGGGAAATCGGCGTAACCGGCTTCGGCGCCGCCGCCGTCGAGGACGAAATCCGCGCAGCTGTCCGCGATCACCTGGGCGGCGACGGTATCGGGCAGTCCGTCGTGCACCAGCACCGGCACCGCACCGGACAGCAGGGCGCCGAGGAAGGCCTGAACCCAGCGCGCACCCACCGGCATCCGCACGGCAACCCGGTCGCCGTAGCCGATTCCGTGTTCCTGCAGCCCGCCGGCGATCCGGGAAGCGGCATGCCACAGCTGCCGGTAGGTCAGCCGCGGCCCGCCGATTTCGACGACCGCCTCCCGGGCCGAGAACGCGTGTACCTGCACATCGAGTAGTTCGGTGAGGGCCGGATTCAGATTCCCGTACCGCAGCACGCCGTCGGCTCCGCGAGCAAGAGGGTTGCCGCACCACGGATTTCGCGTCTGCGGATATTCGATCAGAAGCTGCGTCATCAAGTCCCTCCGGATGCCTCGATCAACAGGCACCTGTGACTATATGACGCAGATCACAATCGTGGGGCGTTAGGCGACAAAGATGTCCGAGCGATCACCGCCCGGTGTAGCTCGCCTTCCCCGGGCCCACCTCGAGGAAGCTGCGCACCGCGCCCCGCAAATCCTCGGTGTCGAACAATTCGCCGGAGACCTTGGGCGTCACCGAATCGGCATGTTCCACGCCGCCGGACCGCCAGGCCTCGATGATCTGCTTGGTGGCCGCGTGCGCCCGAGTCGGGCCGTCGGCGAGGCGGGCGGCCAGCGCCCGGGCCGCGGCGTCGACATCCTCGTGCACCGCGTTGACCACACCCCAGTCGGCCAGGGTGGCGGCGTCGTACAGGTCACCGGTCATGACCAGTTCCCGGGCCCGGCCGGAACCGGCGCGCTCGGCCAGTCGCTGCGGGCCGCCCATCGACGGCGTCAGGCCCACGACCGTCTCCACCAGCCCGAACTTGGCCTTCGGCGCGGCCAGCAGGATGTCGCAGGCCAGCGAGATCTCGAAGGCGGCGGTCAGGGTGAGTCCGTGGGCGGCGAAGACCACCGGGCACGGCAGCGCCTCGACCGGGTGGATGATGCCCTGGAACAGGCGCTGCCACAGCTCGGCGCCCTGATCCGCGCTCAATCCGTCGAATTCGTGGACGTCGACACCGCCGGAGACCACCTTGCCCTCGGCGCGGATCAGCAGCGCCCGCGGCGGGTTCGCGGTCAGCTCGGCGAGATCGGTGGCGAGCGATCCCAGCAGCGCCGAATCGAACAGGTTCAACGGCGGATGGTCGATGGTGATGATCGCGAGCTGGGCGCCGGCCTCGGTCTCGGTCCGCTCCAACCGGGTGGGTTTCGAATCGCTCATCGGCCGAATCTATCCAGAAGGGGACGTCACCGGTACCCCGGCCACCGGTCTGCCAGACTGGTGCGGTGGATACCTCGCCGACCGAGAACGCCGGTTCGAACACCGCGACCTATGTCGAGCCCGGCGAATTCAAGCGCGACACCAACTACATCACCACCCGGATCACCGCCGACGGCCGCGACGGCTATCCCGTCGAACCGCAGCGCTATCGGCTGATCGCGGCGCGGGCCTGCCCGTGGGCCAACCGCACCCTGATCGTGCGGCGGCTGCTCGGCCTGGAACAGGTGATCTCGCTGGGGCTGTGCGGGCCGACCCATGACAAACGCAGCTGGACCTTCGACCTCGATCCGGGCGAGGTGGACCCGGTGCTGGGCATCCACTTCCTGCGCGATGCCTACCTCGCGCGCGATCCGGAGTATCCGCGCGGCATCACGGTTCCGGCGGTGGTGGACGTGCCGACCGGACAGGTGGCCACCAACGACTACCCGCAGATCACGCTCGACTTCTCCACCGAATGGACGCAGTTCCACCGGCCGGGCGCGCCGCAGCTGTATCC
Source organism: Nocardia aobensis NBRC 100429 (assembly GCF_000308375.1). Lineage (GTDB taxonomy): Bacteria > Actinomycetota > Actinomycetes > Mycobacteriales > Mycobacteriaceae > Nocardia > Nocardia aobensis. Next base: position 111,902 of record NZ_BAFQ01000150.1, read on the forward strand.
CGAACCGCTGCGCGCCGAGATCGATCAGGTGAATCGGCGCGTCTACACCGAGGTCAACAACGGCGTCTATCGCTGCGGCTTCGCCGGCAGCCAGGACGCCTACGACGCCGCCTACGACCGGCTGTTCACCGCGCTGGACTGGCTCTCGGAACGGTTGAGCGACCAGCGCTATCTGGTCGGCGACACCATCACCGAGGCCGATGTGCGGCTGTTCACCACGCTGGTGCGGTTCGACCCGGTGTATCACGGCCATTTCAAGTGCAATCGGAACAAGCTGACCGAACAGCCGGTGCTGTGGGCGTACGCCCGCGACCTGTTCCAGACTCCCGGCTTCGGCGATACCGTCGATTTCACCCAGATCAAGCGGCACTACTACGTCGTGCACAGCGATATCAATCCGACCGGAATCGTGCCGAAGGGGCCGGAACTGTCGGGCTGGCTCACGCCGCACGGGCGAGAAGCGTTGGGCGGCAAGCCCTTCGGCGACGGCACCCCACCTCCGCCGCCTCTGCCCGCAGAACGCGTTCCGGCCGCCGACTGGGTCTGACGGTCACCGATGCGCGGAGGCGGCAGTCCGCCTCCGCACCGGATCGTCGTTTCGTTACGCGGTGGTTCCCGCGTAGGTGCCGAAGCTCCAGAACACGCCCTCCGGATCGCGGCAGGTGAACCCGCGCGAGCCGTAGTCCTCGTCGCGAAGTCCGCGCACGATGGTCGCCCCGGCGTCGCGGGCGCGTTCGAAGAGGCCGTCCGGATCGTCGACGACGATGTACACCGAACCGGTCCCGGGCGGCTGCTCGCAGAGCGCGGAATCGTCGCGCTGCGAACCGAGCATGATCCCGCCGCCGCCGGGCCAGCCGAGTTCGGCGTGCTGGACCACGTCGCCGGTGCCGTAGCGGGCGACTTCGACGAAGCCGAAGGCCCGTTGCAGGAAATCGATCGCCGCCGGGGCGTCACGGTAGATGAACGTCGGCCACACCGGGGCCGTCGTCGTTGCGGTTTCGGTCGTTGCGGTTTCGGTCGTTTCGGTATGGGTTGTTTCGGTCATGCTCCCAGCCTTTCTCGCTCGGTATCCCGTCGTCTTGGACGAATGGGAACACCTCGCGGGCACGCCACACCGAGGGCGGGCAACCGGCCGATTCGCGCCATTCGCGGGCCATATGGGCCTGGTCGTAGTAGCCGGTCGCGGCGGCCACCTCGGCGATGCTCACCTCGGGGCGGCGCAACAGACGATGGGAGACCTCGAACCGGGTCAACCGCGCCGCCTCCTTCGGCGTGATGCCGAACTCACCGGTGAATCGCGCGGCCAGATATCTTCTGCTCCAGCCGATGTCGTGCGCCACCCGGGCGACCGCGGGTGCGCCCGCGGGGTCGGTCAGCAGCCGCCAGGCTCGGCGGAGATTGGCGTCCATCTCGAGCCGGCGCGGATCGAGCGCGGCGACCCGCGCGCAGAAGACCTCGTCCAGCACCGCGAACCGCGCCCGCCAGTCGGAGGTCGCGGCGATCCGCTCACGCACTCGCTCGGCGTCGGGCCCCAGCAGGTCCGACAGGTCGACGATCCACTCCCCCAGCTCACCGGCCGGAATTCCGAACAGCGCCCGCGCACCCAGCGGTGTGACCGCCAATTGGATGCCGTGCTGGTAGCCGTTGTGCGCGATCAGTGTCGGTCGCAGGGTCAGTCCGCCGGCCAGCGCGTCCCAGCGGCCGCCGGCCTGATCGGGATGGGAGGACACCGGCACATCGATCGGTTCGCCGATGGTGAGGATCACGGTGATCGTGGTACTCGGCATACCGACGTGCACGCCCGGGTCGAAGCCGTGCAGGAAATATCCGTCGTAGCGGCCGAGGTAGGGCCGCAACGACGGGGCCGGCAACCGGCGCGCTCCCGCGGAGACACCACTCATCTCCTCCACGGTAGGCGTCGCGCGGGCCCGGCGGAACCGGACCCGGGCGCGATTCGTTGCACGGTCGACGGCCGTATCGGCCACCGTCGCCGACTTCGTCCGCGGCCGTCGGACCGGCACCACTAGAGTTTGTGCCGACCGGACGAGAGGGGTGCGTTACCGATGTTCGACAGCGGCGTGGAAAAGGCCGTGCGGTCACTGCTGGACAACGGGGCACAAGTGCAGGCTCCCGCGGTCGCGAAGTACGTCGACCGGTTCCGCCGATCCCATCCGGACGAGAGTCCGGCCCAGATCCTCGACCGGCTCGAGAAGATCTACCTCACGACCGTGACCGGCAGCGGTACCGCGGTCGGCGCCACCGCCGCCGTCCCGGGTGTCGGAACCCTGACCTCGCTCGCGGCGATGAGCGCGGAAACCACCTTCTTCATCGAGGCCTCGGCCGTCTTCACCCTCGCCGTCGCCGCCGTGCACGGCATCGCCCCCGAGGACAAGGAACGCCGGCGCGCGCTGGTACTGGCGGTGGTGCTGGGCGAGAGCGGTATGGAGATCGTGCAGCAGAGCGTGGGCCATTCGGCCAAGAACTGGGGCACGCTGCTGGCGGAGCGGATACCGGGTATCAAGGGGATGAACGAATCACTGATGAGGCGGTTCGTCGTCCAGTTCATCACCAAACGCAGCATGCTCATGTTCGGCAAGGTGCTGCCGGCCGGAATCGGCGCGGCCATCGGCGGATTCGGTAACCGGGCGCTGGGGAAGAATGTGATCGCCAACTCGCACAAGGCATTCGGGCCCGCGCCGATGCGGTGGTCCGGCGGTACCGCGCGCGGCACCGTGATCGACGCGGATCCACTTCCGGCACTGGGTGATCCGGACGGCACCGCCTCCGGTTCGACGGCCGAGCAGCGATGAGCGCGGCTCGCTCGCTCGCCGTCTCGATCAGCGGACTGCACAAGCAGTTCGAGGGTCTCGTGGCCCTGCGCGACGTCTCGTTCACCGTTCCGGCCGGCACCACCGCGGCCCTGGTCGGCCCGCCCGGCTCCGGAAAATCCACGCTCATCGACATCCTGCTCGGATTGCTGCGCGCGGATTCCGGTAGCGCCGAGGCCCCGGGCGGCGGCGGGATCGGCGCGGTACTGCAGCCGCGCGGTCTGCATCCGGCCCGGACCGTGCGAGCCCAGTTGCGGGTATACGCGGCGGCGGCGGGCGTGGACGACGATCGGGTGGACGCGATGCTCGCGACGCTGCGCCTCGGCGAGGCCGCCACGACGCGGGTGCGCGATGTCCCCGAGGGGCTGCGCACGCGGCTGGCCTTGGCGCAGGCACTGCTCGCGCAGCCCCGTCTGCTGGTGCTCGACGACCCGTTCGACGGTCTCGAATCGGCCGAGCGGGCATGGCTTTTCGATTATCTGCGGGCTCATGCCCGGCGTGGTGGGACCACCCTGTTCACCTCGCAGAGCCTCGCCGCGGCCGTGCCGGTGTGCGATCAGGTGATCGTGCTCTCGGCCGGTTCGGTGGCCTATCAGGGCAGTCCGCGCCGGCTGCGGCGCAACCACCCGGATCGGCTGGTGGTCGCGGCGTCGAGTCCGATCGCGCTGGCCACGACGCTGGCCGCGCAGGGTTTCACCGACGCGGTCATGCGCAGCGACGGCAGGCTCGCCGTCGCCGACGCGTCGCGCAGCGAGATCGAGGCCGCCGCGGCGCTGGCGCGGGTCCACCTGGGCGAGGTGGTGGCCGAACCCGTCCATCCGGATCGGGTCCTGGCCATCCTCACCAAATCGTCCGCGCCCCCGGCCTATCCCGCCCCCGCCCCTGCGACCATGTACGGAACGCGATGATGCTGCCGACCCTGCCCACCGTTCCCGCCGAGGTGAGCCGGGCGGCGACCGCCGAACTCCGCAAGATCACCGCGGTGCGCTCGGGATGGCTGCTGCCCCCGGTGCTCGCGGCCGTCGCCTTCGTCGTCGCCTCGGCGTCCGCGGTGCGCGGCTCGGGTCCGCAACCGCACGAGGCGCTGGCGACCGGGACGGCGACCGTCGGGTTGTATCTGGCGATCGTGGTGGCGGTGGGCGCGGCGGCGATCGGCGGCGCGGTCACCGCGGGCGACGAGTACCGTTACCGCAGCATGGGGCTCACCGCACTGTTCACGCCCGACCGAGATGTGCTCTTCGGCGCGAAAGCCGGTGTGGCCGCGATCTATTCGCTGGTGCTCGCGGCGTGTGCGGAGGTCGGCGCGGCGGTGGGCCTGCTGGCGTTCGGGCGGCACACCGTCGAATTCGGCTGGCGACTGGTCGGGGTGTTCGGCGGTGGCCTGCTCGCGGCGGTGTGCTGGGGCGTGATCGGCGTGAGCCTGGGGTTGCTGGTGCGATCGCCGAACCTGGCTGTCATCGCGATCGCGGGATGGCTGTTCATTCTGGAACCGCTGATCTGGCTGGTCGCCAAGGGGGCGGGAATCGCGGGCGTCGTGGTGCTGCTGCCGGGTTCGGCCACCATCGGCACGGTCGCGGTCGGCTCCTTTCCCGAGAGTCCGTTCCTGCCGCCCAATGCGGCCTCGGCCGTGGTGCTGGTGATCTGGGCCGTCGCCGCCGGGGCGGCCGGTTGGTGGTACCTGCGCACGCGCGACATCTGATCCGCGCGGATTCACCCGCACGGGGTGCGGGAGACACCGGGTGTCGGGGCCCGTCGGTACCGTCGAATCGACATGAACGACACCGAAACCCTCGACTCCGGATCCGGCCGCGACGC